>NZ_JBHXDN010000013.1:135428-155306 GCF_042726075.1 Kitasatospora sp. NPDC127035
GGTTTTTTTTATACCCGCCCCCCCCACGGCCCACCCGCGCGAGCCGGGGGGGGGCCCCCGCCCGGGCCGCGGCCCCCCGCCGGGGGGCGCCCCACGGCGAGAGGCCGGGCCCCCCTCACGGGGAGCCCGGCCTCTCAGGCGTTCAAGGGGTGGTTCAGGCGCCCTTGGCGGCTTCCTTCAGCTTGGAGCCGGCGCTGACCTTGGCGCTGTAACCCTCGGGGATCTGGATCGGCTCGCCGGTCTGCGGGTTGCGGGCGGTGCGGGCGGCGCGGTGGGTGCGCTCGAAGGTCAGGAAACCGGGGATGGTGACCTTCTCGTCGCCCTTGGCGACGACCTCGCCGACGATCTCGGCGAAGGCGGCCAGAACGGCGTCGGCGTCCTTGCGGGTCACCTCGGCGCGCTCGGACAGCGCGGCCACCAGCTCACTGCGGTTCATGTGTACTCCTGTGGTCTGTTCGCTTGCGGTGTGCGGGGGCCCATCGGTGCTCCCACCGGGGGGCACCCGGATGGGCCGCAGGTCCGCACACTGTGCTCATGCAGGCAATGCGTGGTCGCGGGCCGGGTCCGCACCCAGTGCCGCGCGCCGTGCCCTCGAAGGCCCGCCTGCCTGCCCGGATACGAATCCTGCCCCGACCGGCCCCGAGAAAGCCAATCGGGCCCCGGCGTCACGACCCGAACAGCGCCCGCCCGCCGGAGGTGTGACGCTCCGTCGGCTCCGGCGGACCGGGCGCGGGCGGCGGTCGGGACGACGCGCCGGAAGACCAGGGGGACGTTCCGTACTTGTCGGACACGCCTGCCCCGTGCAGGGCTACCGTACGCCCTAGGTCCGACAAGCCCAAACACGCCCCTCGCCCTTGTGTCGCAAGGGTTCGGGGCGGGATTGGGCGGGTAAGGTCGCTATTCGGTCATTTGACCGATGCGCGACACGGGCCGAGCGGCCCGGTCAGAGCTTGACGGAGGGGAAGGACGAGGTGTCGAGCGTCCCCACGATGCCCGGGGTCGGCCGCCACGGGGCGGGCGCCTCCGAGGCCGCGGCCAGGGCGGCGTCCCGGACGGCGGAGGCCACGGTCTTGGCGACGTCCTTGTGGAACACGCTCGGGATGATGTAGTTCGGGTTCCGCTCGTCGTCGCCGACGGTGGCGGCCAGCGCCCGGGCGGCGGCGATCATCATCTCGGTGTTGACCGTGCGGCTCTGGGCGTCCAGCAGGCCGCGGAAGACACCCGGGAAGACCAGCACGTTGTTGATCTGGTTCGGGAAGTCGCTGCGGCCGGTGGCGACCACCGCGGCGGTCTGGCGGGCCACCGCCGGGTCGACCTCCGGGTCCGGGTTGGCCAGCGCGAAGACGATCGCGTCCTCGGCCATGGTGGCCAGGTCGTCGCCGTCCAGCACGTTCGGGGCCGAGACGCCGATGAAGACGTCGGCGTCCGCCACGGCCTCCTTGAGGCTGCCGGTGCGGCCCGAGCGGTTGGTGTGCTCGGCGATCCAGCGCAGGCTCTCGTTGAGGTCGTCGCGGCCCTCGTGGACCACGCCCCTCACGTCCGCCACCGTGGCGTGCTCGACGCCGGCGGCCAGCAGCAGCTTGAGGATCGCGGTACCGGCGGCGCCGGCGCCCGACATCACCACCCGGATGTCGGCGATCTCCTTGCCGACCACCTTGAGCGCGTTGGTGAGGGCCGCCAGCACCACGATCGCGGTGCCGTGCTGGTCGTCGTGGAAGACCGGGATGTCCAGGGCCTCGCGCAGCCGGGCCTCGATCTCGAAGCAGCGCGGCGCCGAGATGTCCTCCAGGTTGATGCCGGCGAAGCCCGGGGCGATCGCCTTGACGACGGCCACGATCTCGTCGGTGTCCTGGGTGTCCAGGCAGATCGGCCAGGCGTCGATGCCGGCGAACCGCTTGAACAGGGCGGCCTTGCCCTCCATCACCGGCAGGGCGGCGGCCGGACCGATGTTGCCCAGGCCCAGCACGGCCGAGCCGTCGGTGACCACGGCGACGCTGTTGCGCTTGATCGTGAGGCGGCGCGCGTCCTCGGGGTTCTCGGCGATCGCCAGGCAGACCCGGGCGACCCCCGGGGTGTAGATCATCGAGAGGTCGTCACGGTTGCGGATCGGCAGCTTCGAGGACATCTCGATCTTGCCGCCGAGGTGCATCAGGAAGGTCCGGTCCGACACCTTGCCGATCGCCACGCCGTCGATGGCCCGGAGCTTCTCGACGATCTCCTCGCCGTGCGCGACCGAGAAGGCGGCCACCGTCACGTCGATCCGCAGCGCCTCCAGGCCGGAGGCGGTCACGTCGAGACCCGTCACCGAACCGCCGGAGGACTCGACCGCCGTGGTGATCGCGCTGACGGCGTTGCCTCTGGCCGGAACCTCCAGCCGCACCGTGATCGAGTTCGAGACACTGGGCACCGTCGCCATCGACGTTCCTTCTTCCGTCCGTCCGTCTGCGAGTTCAACAAATTGTTGAGGGCTCTCGCCTGCGCATGCTAGACCTCGATCGTCGCACCTACCAGGGCGTAGTCAGAAATAACGTTCATTGAGTGTGCGGACCCGACAACTTCTTGCCTCAGCGGCCCGATGCGTTACATTGGACGGGACACCGGCTCGATCCAAGCCCCCGGGCCCAACCTTCGTCCCTTCGAGGGACCACTTGCCGCGAGGCGAGCATGGCGGGTCGGTGTCGTAGCTCCTGAAGGCCCCTCACCCGGCGGGTGAGGGGCCTTCGGTGTCGACGGGGGCCGTCGGCGCGCCGGGGACGCACCCGTCGGGCGGGCCCCGGCGAGGGCCCGCCCGACGGCCCGTCAGTCGCGCAGCAGCGCGGGCACGCCGGCCGCGTCCGGCAGGTCGTCCGGACCGGACAGCACCGTCAGCCGCTGGGTGGCCCGGGTCAGCGCCACGTAGAGCACCCGCAGCCCCGCCTCCGACTCCCCGGCGATGCCGGTCGGGTCGGCGACCACGGTCGCGTCGTACTCCAGGCCCTTGGCCTCCAGGCTGCCCAGCGCCACCACGCGCTCGCCCAGCCCCGCGGTCCAGCCGGCCGCCTCGGCCCGCCGGTCCATCGGCACCACGACGGCCACCGTGCCGTCCACCTCGCCCAGCAGCCGCTCCAGTTCGGCCCGGCACGCCGCGCCGAACGCCTCCGGCGCCGGGTCGGTCACCGCCGTGAACCGCGGCTCGACACCCACGTGCCGCACCGCGCTCGGTGACGGCGTGCCGGGCGCCGCCAGGGCCAGGACCTTGGCCGCCACCTCCGCGATCTCGGCCGGGTTCCGGTAGTTCACCGTCAGCGTGTAGCGGCGGCGCGGCTTGCCGGACAGCACGTCGTCCAGCGCGGCCTGGGCCTCCTGCGGGAACGGCCAGGAGGACTGCGCCGGGTCGCCGACGATGGTCCACGTGGCCGTCCGGGCCCGGCGGCCGATCATCCGCCACTGCATCGGGGTGAGGTCCTGCGCCTCGTCGACGATGATGTGCGCGTACTCGGTGCGCTCCAGCGGCATGCGGTCGCGCTGCCTCGACGAGCGGTCGGCGAAGGTGGTGACCTCCTCCAGCCCGGTCAGCAGGTCCACCGCGTCGACCTCGCGCACCTTCGGCCGGGCCGCCTCGCCGAGCAGCACCTGCAGCTCGTCCACCAGCGCCACGTCGTGCGCGGAGAGCGCGCCCTCGCCCTGCTCGGACAGGTGCCGCCAGGACTCGGCCAGCACCCTCGCCTCCTCGGGGGTGACGGCGCGGCGGGCGATCCGGTTGGTGTGCCGGGTCCGCTTCAGCGTGCCGAGCACCCGGCGCGGGGTGACCACGGGCCACCAGGCGTCCAGGAAGTTCAGGAACGGCGGCTCGTCCGAGACGTAGTCGTCGAAGGACTCCTTCTCCTCCTGACGCTGCTCGCGGGCGTAGTGGTCGGTGGGTCTGGGCAGGTGGCGGGTGACCTCCTGCCAGAGCGCGTCCAGCAGCAGCCGGCGGGCCCGCGGGCGGAGCAGGTTCAGCGGGGTGCCGCCCGAGCCGATGACGTTGCCGCGCACCGCCTTGAGCCGGCCGGCGTCCAGCCGCAGCACCTCGCCGCGCGCGACCACCTTCAGCTCCTGCGGCGCGCCCAGCTCCAGCACGCCCCGGGCGGCCCGGCGCAGCAGGTGCGTCATCCGGGCCGAGCCCTTGATCCGGGCCGCCTCCGGGGTGTCGTAGGTGCCCGCCTCGATGCCGTCCACCAGCGAACCGACCGCGCGGACGGCGACCTGGCCCTCCTCGCCCAGCGAGGGCAGCACGCCCTCGGTGTAGGAGACCAGCAGCGGGGTCGGCGAGACCACCAGGATGCCCCCGGCGTAGCGGCGGCGGTCCTGGTAGAGCAGGAAGGCGGCGCGGTGCAGGGCCACGGCGGTCTTGCCGGTACCGGGCCCGCCGGTGACGAGCGTGGCCCCGGCCGCGGGGGCGCGGATCACCTCGTCCTGCTCCTTCTGGATGGAGGAGACGATGTCGCGCATCGAGTGGCTGCGGGCGCGGCCCAGGGAGGCCATCAGTGCGCCGTCGCCGACCACCGCCAGTTCCTCGCCGCCCAGCGTGGGCGTGAGGTCGGGGCGGAGCAGGTCGTCCTCGACGCCGATCACCTTGCGGCCCTTGGAGCGGATCACCCGGCGGCGGATCACCCGACCGGGCTCCAGCGGGGTCGACCGGTAGAACGGCGCCGCGGCCGGGGCCCGCCAGTCGATCACCAGCGGCCCGTACTCGGCGTCCAGCACTCCGAGCCGGCCGATGTGCAGGGTCTCGGCGACGGCCGGGTCGGCCGGGTCGAGCGGGGTGTTGGAGGGGATGCCGTGCTCCTCCGGGGCATCCGGCTGTTGGAGGTCGATCCGACCGAAGAGGAAGTCCTCGAACTCGTTGTTGAGCCGCTGGAGGTGCGCGCCGGCCCGGTACACCTGGGCGTCCCGCTCGGCGAGCGCGCCGGGGGTGCCGACGTGCACGCGCTTGGCGGCGTCCTCCAGGATGTACTCGGCCTCGGCGAGTTTCTCCTCCAGGCGGTGGTAGACGGTGTCGAGGTGGCGCTGCTCCCCGGCGATCTCTCGCGCGCGGACCGTCTCGTGGTCGATGGCGGCGCTGCCCGTGTTGCTGGTGTCCGTGTTGCTCTGCATGGCCTCGGTGGTTGCGGCGGGAGTCCGGCTCTGGGAAACGAGCGGACGGAAGATCCTACGCCGCGACCGCGGTGGCGCGCCGCATCGGGAGCGAAAAACATGCAGGCCGCCCACCGCTGAGCGGTGGGCGGCCTGCACACTGTGAACATGGGGTGGTGGAGATGCCGGGAATCGAACCCGGGTCCAGTGGAGTGGATTCAGGACTTCTCCGAGCGCAGTCCGCTGTGATTTTCTCGGCCCTGGCAGTCACGCGGACAAGCCGCCAACAGGCCCAGCTACTGTTTGATTTCCCATCCACCCCCGCAGCCCGGGTGGACGGTTGAGTTCCCTAGATTATGCCAGGGTCCGGGTCGGGAACTCCCCGGTCTGACACCCAAGCGCTATCGGAGCTTATTAGGCAGCGAGAGCGAACTGCTGGGAATCGCTCTTAGAGTTGGCGATTATTTGTTTGCGACACGTGGTTAACGAGATCATTGCCGCGTTCCTCGGCTCGCTTCTCCTGTTTCGACTTCCCCTGTCGAAACCGATCATCCCCATGTTTTTTTGAGAAACAACAGGACGTTGACCGTCCGTGGTGCTGCCGCCATACTACGCGAGGCGACGGGCGAGGGTCCAGCCGATTAACGCCGAGCCGTCCGTGTCAGCTCTGACGCCGGCGGGCCGCCGCCACCGCGCGGGCCGTCTCGCGGGTGTCCTGCTTCTCCCTCAGGGTCTGCCGCTTGTCGTAGAGCTTCTTGCCGATCGCGAGCGCCAGTTCGAGCTTCACCCGGCCGTCCTTGAAGTACAGCGAGAGCGGGACGAGGGTGTGGCCCGCGTCCCGGACCTTCGCCTCGATCTTCTGGATCTCCATCCTGTGCAGGAGCAGCTTGCGCTTGCGCCGTGCCGCGTGGTTGGTCCACGTCCCCTGGGTGTACTCGGGGATGAAGACGTTGTCGATCCACGCCTCGTGGTTCTGGATGTACGCGTAGCCGTCGACCAGGTTGGCCCGACCCTCGCGCAGTGACTTCACCTCGGTGCCGGTGAGCACGAGACCGCACTCGTAGGTGTCGAGGATGGTGTACTCGTGTCGCGCCTTCTTGTTCTGCGCGATCAGCTTCTGTCCGGTTTCCTTTGCCATAGCGTCGGCCATTCTCGCACTTCGGGGCCGGTCGGGGCAGCCCCTTTTGGGCGCGCGCGCCGGGGTTCAGGCGCGGGTGCCCAGGCCGGCGAGCACCCGCAGGGCGAGTCCGGCGGTGTCCTCGGCGTCGGCCGCGGGCACGTCCGGGGCCAGGCCGGTGCCCTCCGGGGAGCGGCCGGCCGGGGTGAAGTAGCGGCCGACGGTCAGTTCCAGCACCGCGCCGTCGGCGAGCCGGCTGGGCTGCTGCACGGTGCCCTTGCCGAACGTCCTGCTCCCGACCACCACGGCCCGGCCGCGGTCCTGGAGCGCTCCGGTGAGCAGCTCGGCGGCGCTCATCGTGCCGCCGTCCACCAGGACGACGAGCGGTGTGCGCTGGTCCCCGCCGGGCGGGGCGGTCAGCTCGCGCGTCCCCCCGCGGTCCTGGTAGGAGCCGACCGGGCCGCCGTCCAGGAAGACCCCGGCGGTGCCGGCGGCCTCCTCGACCAGCCCGCCGGAGTTGCCGCGCAGGTCGAGCACCACCCCGGCCCGCGCGTCACGCACGGCGGCCCGGACCTGCTCGGCCACCCCGCTGGTGAAGGCCCGGACGGTGACCCGGACGACGCCGCCCGCCAGGCGTTCGGCGGCCACCTGCTGACTGTCCAGCAGGGCCCGGCGCAGGCGCACCTCGCGGACCTCGCCCTCCCCCCGCTGCACCGCCAGGACCACCTCGGAGCCGACCTGCCGCTCGCCGTCCTCGCGTCCGCGCAACCGGGCGACCACCTCGGTGACGGGCAGGTGGTCGGCCTGGTCGGCGCCGATCCGCAGCAGCCGGTCGCCGACCGCGATCCCGGCGGCGGCGGCGGGCCCGGCGGGCTGCACCCGGGAGACGGCGGTGGCGCCGTCCTGGCCGCGGCCGACCGAGAGGCCGACCCCGACGTAGCGGCCGCCCAGGCCCTGGCTGAACTCGGCGTACTCCTGCGCGCTGTAGTAGGCGCCCCAGCGGTCGCCGACCGCACCGATGAGGTGCTCGGCCTGCTGTTCGGACAGGTCGGCGCCGGCCGGGTCCTGGCCCGCCCCGAGGGTCGCGGCGGCGACCCGGGCGGTGTCCGCCGACGGCGGCCGGCCCGGCGTGCCCGGCTCCCCCCAGGCGCCGGTGGCGGCGCCGGCCAGCAGCACCACACCGAACACCAGGCTGAGGGTGGCCACCTGACGGGCCCCGCGCGGAGTTACTGGCATGGAATCGGAGTGTAGGCGCAGCGCGGAGCACACCGGGCCGGAACGGTCGGCGGCGGAACGGCGGCGGCCCCGGACGGCGCAGTGCCGTCCGGGGCCGCCGGGGCCCTCGGAGCCGTCGGGCCCGGCGCGGTGCCGGGCCTTGAGGCGGTGCTAGACCTTGAGGTACTTCCGCAGGGTGAAGAAGGCCGCGATGCCGGCCATCGCCATGCCGACCACCACCAGCAGCGGTATCACCGCCAGCACCGAGCCGAGCCCGATGAAGTTGATGAACTGGACCCGCTCGGCCAGCCAGCTGTGGACGAAGAAGTGGCCGCAGAGCAGCAGGCCGGAGGCCATCACCGCACCGAGCAGCGCGGAGAACGCGGCCTCGGCGATGAACGGCATCTGCACGTAGAAGTTCGAGGCACCGACCAGGCGCATGATGCCGGTCTCACGCCGCCTGCTGTACGCCGACACCCGAACGGTGTTGACGATCAGCAGCAGGGCGACGAAGAGCATCAGCACCATGATCACGAACGCCGCCGTCTGCAGACCGTTCAGCAGACCGAAGAGGTTCTCCAGGATCTTCCGCTGGTCCTCGACCGACTTCACGCCGGGCTTGCCGGCGAAGGCGCTCTGGATGACGTCGTACTTGGTCGGGTCCTTGAGCTTCACCCGCCAGGACTGCGGGATGGCCTCCGGGCCGAGGACGGAGATGAGCGGGTTGTCCGGGTTCATCTCCTTCCAGTGCTTGTACGCCTCGGCGGAGTTCTCGAAGGTCGAGGACTGGACCACCGAGTCCATCTTGTCCAGCTGGGTCTTGATCTCGGCGATCTGCTGGTCGGTGGCCGCGCCCGCCTGGCACTGCGGCGAGTTGCGGGCGTCCGACTTGGTGCAGAAGTAGATGCTGACCTCGACCTTGTCGTACCAGTACCCCTTCATGGAGTTCACCTGGTCCCGGACCAGGAGCGAGGCACCGGCGAGGGCGAGGGAGAGCGCGACACTGACGACCACCGCGATGGTCATCGTCAGGTTGCGGCGGAGACCCACACCGATCTCCGACAGGACGAACTGGGCGCGCATGCGTTCAACAACTCCAGGGTCGGTACTGCTGGTCGGGCGAGGCGGGCGGGCTGCCCACGGGCTCAGCGCTGAGGGATCAGTGCTGGTATCCGTAGACGCCGCGGGCCTGGTCGCGGACCAGCAGCCCCTTGTCGAGCTCGATGACGCGCTTGCGCATCTGGTCGACGATGGCCTGGTCGTGGGTGGCCATCAGCACGGTGGTGCCGGTGCGGTTGATCCGGTCGAGCAGCTTCATGATGCCGATCGAGTTCTGCGGGTCGAGGTTGCCGGTGGGCTCGTCCGCGATCAGCAGCATCGGGCGGTTCACGAACGCCCGGGCGATCGCCACGCGCTGCTGCTCACCACCGGACAGCTCGCCCGGCATGCGGTCCTCCTTGCCGCCGAGGCCGACCAGGTCGAGCACCTCGGGCACCACCTTGTTGATGGCGCTCTTCGGCTTGCCGATCACTTCGAGGGCGAAGGCCACGTTCTGCGAGACCGTCTTGTTCGGCAGCAGGCGGAAGTCCTGGAAGACGGTGCCCAGCTGGCGGCGCATGTGCGGCACCTTCCAGTTGGAGAGCTTGCCCAGGTCCTTGCCGAGCACGTGCACCTCGCCCGTGCTGGGGCGCTCCTCGCGCAGGCAGAGGCGCAGGAAGGTGGACTTGCCCGAGCCGGACGAGCCGACCAGGAAGACGAACTCACCCTTCTCGATCTCCAGCGAGACGTTGTCCAGGGCGGGACGATTCTGCTTGGGATAGGTCTTGGAGACGTTGTCGAATCTGATCACGGCTGCATCACGGAGGCCATCCTAGGCGGCGCCAGTCCTCGGTCGGTCCACCCCTCGGCTTGCCCGGCCCAGGGGCGGGCGAGGGGAGCGAAAGGGCCGCTCCCGGCTTGGGACCATACGCGAAGCGACGCCGCGCTCGCAGGCTCGGGCCTCGACGGAACCGGAAACCTGGGGGAGAATGACCGGCTTTGCCCCGAATATTGGGAGCCATCTCACAGCCCGGGGGCCGGAATGCGGAGAACCTGGCAGAGTGGAGGTGGCGGTCGGGGTTGACCGATCCCCCGCACAGGGCACATGAAGGAACCAAGGCCCGGTCCGGTGCGTTGGCTGTAGCAGCGAGGAGGAGATCGCATGACCTGCGACCATCTGGTGTGCGCCAACTGCAACGGCCGAGTGAGCGAGGGCCGCTGCCCCACGTGCCGTGCCACCCGGGCCAGGCTGCAGGAGCAGCAGAACCCGTTCGCCGCGCTCTCCCCCGCGATGCTGCTGGCCGTCCTGGCCGGACTGCTCGCGGTGGCGCTGCTCGCGCGGCAGGCGCTGGCCTGACCGGGACGCACCACATCGGAGAGGCCCCCGACCGCTTGCCGGTCGGGGGCCTCTCCGTCTCACCTGGTCCGCGGTTCCGCTGTTGCGCGGGGAACCGCCGTCCTACTGCTGCGCGGCGGTCTCGCGCTGCTTGCGCCAGCGGATGCCGGCCTCGATGAAGCCGTCGATGTCGCCGTCCAGCACGCCCTGCGGGTTGCCGACCTCGTACTCGGTCCGGACGTCCTTGACCATCTGGTACGGGTGCAGCACGTAGGAGCGCATCTGGTTGCCCCAGGAGCTGCCGCTGTCCTTGAGGGCGTCCATCGCCGCCCGCTCCTCCTGGCGGCGCCGCTCCAGCAGCTTCGCCTGGAGGACGTTCATCGCGGACGCCTTGTTCTGGATCTGCGAGCGCTCGTTCTGGCAGGAGACCACCACGCCGGTCGGGAGGTGCGTGATGCGCACCGCCGAGTCGGTGGTGTTGACGCCCTGACCGCCCGGGCCGGACGCGCGGTACACGTCGATGCGCAGCTCGCCCTCGTCGATGTCGACGTGGTCGGACTGCTCGACGACCGGGAGCACCTCGACACCGGCGAACGAGGTCTGCCGGCGGCCCTGGTTGTCGAAGGGCGAGATGCGGACCAGGCGGTGGGTGCCCTGCTCGACCGAGAGGGTGCCGTAGGCGTACGGGGCCTTGACGGTGAAGGTGGCGGACTTGATGCCGGCCTCCTCCGCGTACGAGGTGTCGTAGACCTCGGTCGGGTAGCCGTGGCGCTCGGCCCAGCGCAGGTACATGCGCATGAGCTGCTCGGCGAAGTCGGCGGCGTCCACGCCACCGGCCTCGGCACGGATGTTGATCAGCGCCTCACGGGCGTCGTACTCGCCGGAGAGGAGGGTGCGGACCTCCAGCTCCTCGACCGCCTTGCCGACGGCCGCCAACTCGGTCTCGGCCTCGACGCGGGTGTCCGCGTCGTTCTCGGCCTCGGCCAGTTCGAACAGGACGCCCAGGTCGTCGATGCGGCTGCGCAGGCCCTCGACCCTGCGCAGTTCACCCTGGAGGAAGGAGAGCCTGCTGGTCACCTTCTGCGCGTTCGCGAGGTCGTCCCACAGGTTGGGGGCCGCTGCCTCCTCCTCCAGGACCGCGATGTCGGCCCGGATCTTGTCCAGGTCGAGGACGGCCTCGATCGACCCCATGGTCGTTTCGAGGTTCTTGAGCTCTTCGGAAGGATCGACGGCTGCCACGCCCCCAGGGTAATGGTTCCCGGGAGGCACCGGACGACCCCGGGGGGCGTCCGGGCCCGCGAGCGCGCCGCCCGGCCCGCCCCGACGGGCCTGCGGGACGTCCCCCGGGGCCGTCCGGCTCTGCCCCGCGGGGCAGGGTCGCGGCGCCCTAAGGGGCCCGCGGCGCCGTCGGGACGACGGCCGGGCGGGGACCCGGCCCGGCGTCCGGAACGGTGGCGGCGAACGCGGTCCAGGCCGCCGCGGCGCCGGCCAGCAGCAGCACCGTGGCCAGCAGGACCGCCAGCATCCGGCGGCGGCGCAGCAGCGCCTGGCGGTCCCGGCGGTGCGCCGCGCCCGGGGCGGTCCGCTGCGCCCGCGACTCGGCCGCGTACGAGGCCAGCTCGTCCGCGGAGGGGCGGCGCAGGCTGGTGTGGGTGTCCCGGGTGGAGTCCGGGGCGGCCCCCGGGACCAGCGGGACGGCCGGGCCGCGCCGCCGCTTGTGGGTGCCCGGTCCGGCGTCCACCTCGGCGTACACCGCCTCGCCCGGGGTGAGCTGCTCCTCGGCCGCCGGGCGGCCCTGCTGCGGGACGGCCAGCACCGGCAGCCCGGCCATCGCGGGCAGCTGCTCGCGCAGCCGGGTGGCCAGCTCGGCCGCGCGCAGCCGGGAGGCGGGGGCCTTGGCCAGGCACTCGGCGATGATCCGCCAGAGGCCGTCGGGCAGGCCCGGGATCGGCGGCACCTGCTCGGTGACGTGCCGGCGCAGCACCGCGCCGGTGTGGCCGCCGCCGAACGGGGTGAAGCCCGCCAGCAGCTCGTACAGCACGGTGGCGAGGGCGTAGATGTCGACGGCCGCGCGCGGTTCCAGGCCCTCGATGATCTCAGGGGCGAGGTAGTCGGGGGTGCCGATGATCCGGGTGGCACGGGTCCGGCGCGGGGCGTCGACCAGCCGGGCGACGCCGAAGTCGGTCAGCTTGGCGCGCGGGGCGCCACCGGGCCCGGGGGCTGCGGAGAGGTCGAGCAGGACGTTCTCCGGCTTGACGTCGCGGTGCACGATGCCGGCCGCGTGGGCGGCGGCCAGGCCGTCGGCGACGTCCGCGATGACCGAGACTGCGGTCTGCGGGGCGAGCGCGCCGTCCCGTTCCAGCCGGGACCGCAGGTCGGTGCCCTGGACCAGCTCCATGACGAGCGCGAGGTCGTTGCCGTCGACCACCATGTCGCGCACGCCGACCACCCGGGGGTGGTCGAGGCTGGTGAGCGCCGCGCGTTCCTGCACGAAACGGCCGACCAGCACCTGGTCGGCCGCGAGGTCCTCGCGGAGCAGCTTGACCGCGACCGGGCCGTCCGGGCCCTCACCGAGCCAGACCGTCCCGGCCGAGCCCCGGCCGATCACCTGGTGGACGGTGTAGCGGCTGCCGATCTTGCGTGCCAATGCTGCTCCGTGGGCGGCGGGAGCGTCCCGGGAGGGTGCGGGGCGCTCGGTGGGGCGGGACAACAGCGACCAACCTACGCGTCCGGGCGCCCTCCGGGGGCCGCCTGACGGTGCTCGGCGGGTACTGGGGGCCGAGAAATCTTGTGAATTATCGACATAGCGTCAATCCCGTTGCCGGTCGGGCCCGCGGCACCGCCCCCGGCGGGGCCGGTGGCCGGCGGGCCCCGTCGTCGGCCCCGCGGGCCCCGCCCCGGGCCGGCCTCCCCGGGCCGGCCGTCAGTTCTTCGCGTTGCCGAACAGGTGGCTCACCCAGTCGCTCGCGTCGGAGAACCAGCCCTGCACGCTGTCCCAGTACTCCGGCAGCGGGGTGAAGTTCCACAGCGCCACCGCGGCCACCGCCAGGACCAGCAGCACCATCAGACAGCCCTTCAGGCAGCCGAGGCCCGGGATGTACATCCGGTTGCGGCTGCGCGGACGCCGTTCGCGGGCGGGCGCCGCCTCCCGGCGGGACGGCTCCTGCGGCGGCTCGGCCCGGCGCTGCGGAGGCTCACGGCGCTGGGGGGCGGGCGGCTCCGCCCGGCGCGGGGGCGCCGGCGGGGCGGACTGCTGCGGCGCCGGACGGTGACCGCCCTGCGGGCCGGCCGGGGCCTGCTGCCCGTACGGCTGGGGCGGCTGTCCGTGCGGCGGCCGGCCGCCCTGCGGGGCCTGGTTGTGCTGCGGCGGCCGGTTGTAGCCGCCGGGCGGCTGCGGACGACCCGCCGGAGGTGCCTGGTAGGGCGGCGGCGCGACCGGCGGACGCTGGGCGTAGCCCGGCGGCGGCGGGGCCTGCCGGTAGCCGCCCGGCTGCTGCGGGGCCTGCTGCGGCGCCTGGTGGCCCTGCGGCGGGCCGGGCGGGCGCCCGCCGGCCTGGTACGGCGCCGGGGCGACCGGCGGGGCGTCGAAGTCCTCGGGGGCGAAGTAGCTGACCTCGGTCTGCTGGTTGCGGTCGCGGGCCGCGCGCAGCTGGGTCTGCCACGGGTGCGGCGCCTCGGGCTGCGGCGGGCCGGGCGGGGGCGGCGGCACGGGCGGCATCATCCGGGTCGCGGCGGCCGGGTCGTACGGGGGCGGCTGGGTGCCCATCACCCGCGTCGCGGCCGCCGGGTCGTACTCCTGGCCGGGCTGGCCGAACTGACCGGGCTGACCGGGCTGGCCCGGCTGGCCCGGCTGGCCCGGCTGGCCTGCCGGGAGCACCTGGGTGCGGTCCTCGGCGCCGGGCGCGCCGAACGGTCCGCCCGGCACCCCCATCGGGGCGCCCGGCACCGGGGCGGGCTGCCGGTCCGGCTGGAGCAGGGCACCGACGGCCAGCGCCGCGTCCACCGCCGCCGGGGAGGCGTGCACGCCCACCCCGGCCGCGACCACGCGCAGCGCGCGGGCCAGCGTCACGGCACTCGGCCGCTGCGCCGGGTCCTTGCGCAGGCAGCGCTCGATCACCGTCCAGAGCGGCTCGGGCATCGTGGACGGACGCTGCGGCTCCTGGGCGAGGTGGGCCTGGAGCACGGCCAGCGGGTTGTCGCCCTGGAACGGCTGGCGGCCGGTGACCAGCTCGTACAGCATGATCCCGGCGCCGTAGACGTCCACCGCGGAGGTCTGCGGGCGGCCCTCCGCGGACTCCGGGGCGACGTAGGCCGGGGTGCCGACGAACTCGTGGCTGCGGGTGATGCCCGGGGAGTCGGCGAGCCGGGCGATGCCGAAGTCGGTCAGCATCGGGTGCATCTGCTCGGTGCCGTCCACGACGGCGGTCGCGAGCAGGACGTTGGCCGGCTTGAGGTCGCGGTGGACGATGCCGTCGGCGTGGCTGACGGCCAGCGCGTCGGCGACCTGGGCCATCAGCAGGGCCCCGGCGATCGGGCTGAACGGGCCGTTGCCGCGCAGGTAGCGGGCCAGGTCGGGGCCGTCGATCAGGTCCATCACCAGGGCGAGCAGCTCGCCCTCGACGACCAGGTCGCGGACCTTGACGATGTTCGGGTGGGTGAGCCGGACCAGGACCGAGCGCTCGCGCAGGAAGCGCATCACGACGTCGGGGTCGGCGGCGAGCTCCTCGCGCAGCACCTTGATCGCGACCGACTGCCCCGGCTCGCTGCCGGGCACGGCGACGTCGGCGCGGACCCGTCCGCGCCAGACGGTGCCGGTGGCGCCCCGCCCGAGGGTCTCCTCAAGCACATACTTGCTGCCGACTGGCCGCACCTGTCGCACTCCTCGCCGTGCCGCCCGCGCGGGGCACTCCCCCGCAGGTGCGGTGAGCCTGCCGGGCCCGTGTTTCCGGCCACTCTAACGGTGTCCGTTCATGTTTTTGAGGCGACCGGCGAGGGGGTTCGCCCGGGTTGGGGGACATCCCCTAGGGGACGACCCGGAGGCCTCCGGCCGCGTTCGCCCCGGCCGCGGGCAGGGCGGCGGTTGACCTGACCCTCCGTCGCCTCCACCATGGCGATGATCGCAAGATCGTCAGATCCGGTACCGTGCGCGGACTGTCCGTGACGGATGGCAGGATGACAGTCGCCACTCTTGTGGCCCATGCGGTGCCGGCCACGCCGACGTCACTCGCGGCGGGCCGGGGCAGCGGCACCAGGCGTCACACCAGCAGAAGGGACCGCGGGCGAGATGCAGATCCGGCTGACCGTCCTCCGACCGCGCAGCGGACCGGCAGTCGCCGGCTCCGCCATCCCCTACGTCGACGTGCTGGTCACCGCGCCCGTCGGCACCGCGCTCGGATCCCTCGCGGGCGCGCTCGCGGGCGCCGTGGGCGTGCGCGGCCCGCGGGCCGCCACCCACGTGCACCTGTACGCCGGGGCGCACCGGGTGGACGAGCACACGCTGCTCGGCCACCCCCCGCTGCTGGACGGCGCCGTCCTCAGCCTCAACGAACCCGACCCGACCGCCGACGACCCCGACGACGGCCCGGCCGCCGCCGAGCTCCGGGTGGTCGGCGGCCCCGACGCCGGCGGCGTGCACCGCCTGCACGGCCGGGAGATCCGGGTCGGCCGTTCGGGCGAGGCCGACGTCCCGATCGACGACCCGGACGTCTCCCGGCTCCACCTCTCCCTGCACCTCGCCGACGACGGCACGGTGACCGTCCGCGACCTCGGCTCGACCAACGGCACCACCGTGGACGGCCGGATCGTGCCGCCCGGCCCGCCCGAGGAGGCCGTCCCGCTCGACGGCACCGGACTGCTCCGGATCGGCGAGTCCACCCTCCGGGTCACCGGCCCGGAGGCCGGGGACGCCCCCGGGGCGCCCGCCCGCGCCGCGCTCCCCGACGGCCACGGCCACCTCCAGCTCGCCGCCCCCGCGCCCGTCCGCCCCGCGCCGCCCGCCGCCGAACCGCCCGCCGCGCCGGAGCCGCCCACCGGCCGGGGCCGCGGCCTGCTCTCGCTCCGGCTCGGCCGCACCGCCGCCGAGCCGCCCGGCCAGGAGAGCGCCGAGCGCCACCACGCCGCCGTCCGCACCCGGCAGGCCGCCGCCCAGCGCGAGCGCTGGCCCGACCTCGCCACCCTGCTGCTCAACGCGCTCGGCCCCGGCCCCCGGCTCTGGGAGCGCGGCCCCGGCCACCCCGACGCGCTCACCCTGCGGCTCGGCACCGCCGACCGGCCCGGCGGCCCCGGCACCTCCCCCGGCACCGTGCTGCCCGCCGTCCCGGTCACGCTCGACCTGCAGACCGCCGGGAGCCTCGGCCTCAGCGGACCGCGCGACCGGCTCGACGCGCTCACCCGCGCCGTCGTCGCCCAGCTCGCGGCGCTGCACCCGCCGACCGGGCTCAGCCTCGTCGTGGTCGACGCCGACCCGGCCCGCGCCCCGCAGGACCGCGCCGACACCTGGGCCTGGGCGCTCTGGCTGCCCCACCTGCGCCCCACCGACGGCCAGGACTGCCGGCTGCTGCTCGGCCTCGACGACGACCAGGCCACCGCCCGGCTCACCGAGCTCACCACCCGCCTCACCGGCCCGACCGGTCTCGGCGGCCACCCCGCCACCGTCGTGGTGGTCGACGGGCGCCCGAACAGCCAGGCCGCCCGGCAGGCCCTCGACCTGCTGTTGCGACAGGGCCCGGCCGTCGGCATCTTCCCGGTCTGCCTCGCCGAACAGCCCGAACTGCTGCCCCGCGGCATCGGCGCCACCGCCCTGATCACCGGCGAGGTCGGCACCCAGCTCTCGCTCGACCGGCCGGTCGCCCGCGGCCGGGAGACCCTGCACGAGGTCTCCCTCGACGCGGTCTCGGACGCCTGGGCCGAACGGCTCGCCCGCGTCCTCGCCCCGCTGCGCGAGGCCGCACCCGTCACCCGCGGCCCGCTCCCGGACGCCCTGCGCCTGCTCGACCTGCTCCAGCTCGACACCGTCACCCCCGCCAAGCTCTCCGCCCGCTGGGACGCGCACGCCGGCGGCATCGGCGCCGCCACCGCCCTGCTCGGCACCACGCGCGACGAGCTCTGCACCCTCGACCTCGCCGACCCGGAGCTCACCCTCCCGTCCCCCGACCCGGGCGGCCCGCACCTGCTGGTCGGCGGCGCGCGCGGCTCCGGCAAGACCGAGCTGCTGCGGACCCTGATCGCCTCGCTGGCGGTCTCCGAGCGCCCCGAGCGGCTGGCCGTCACCGTCGTCGAGGGCCGGGCCGGCGAGGACGGCCTCGCCGGGTGCACCGAGCTGCCGCACGTCACCGGGCTGGTCAACGCCGCCACCGACCCGCGCGCGGCGCTGCTCGCCGCCGAGGCGCTGGAGGACGAGCTGGTGCTGCGCGAGCGGCTCTTCGACGGGCTGGACTTCGCCTCCTGGCACGCCACCCGCATCCTCGACGGGGGGCTCGACGACACCCTCCACGCCGACCGGCCGGCCGTCCCCGTCCCCGCCGTCGTCGGTGCGGGCGGCACGCCGTCCGTGCCCCGGATCGTCCAGCCCCGCAGCTCCGAACCGCCGGCGCCGCCCGCCGCGCCGGCCGCACCCGCCGGCCCGGTCCCGGCCCGGCTCGTCGTCGTGGTCGACGACTACGACGCGCTGCTCTCCCCCACCTCCCCGGCCGGCCGGCCGCTCGCCCGGGCACTGGCCGCCGTCGCCAGGCGCGGCGGCCCGCTCGGCGTCCACCTCGCGGTGGCCACCGGACGCCCGGAGGAGAGCGCCGGCACCGAGGTCGACGAGGCCGCCCTGCTGCGGATCGCGCTGCGCACCGACGACCCGGCCGACTCCGACCTGCTCATCCACCTCGGCGACGCCGCCGCGCTGCCGGACTCCACCCCGGGCCGCGGCTACCTGCGGCTGCCGGACGGCGGCGTGACCGCGTTCCAGACCGCCCGGATCAGCGGCCGCATCCCGCGCACCGCCACCCTGCGGCCCACCGTCGTCGCGATCGACCCGCTCCAGCTGGGGGCGCCGCCGGCCCGTCGTCCGGTGCGCGAGCTGGGCAACGGGCCGACCGACCTCGCCCTGCTCGCCAGCGCGCTGCAGCGGGCGGCCGGGCGCTGACCCCACGGGCACGCCGGGCACCGGGCTCGGGGCACCAGGGGCACCGGGCACCGGCACCGAAAACGGCTGTGGGGCCCGCTTCCACCGGGCCCCACAGCTTCACTGACGACGCGATCAGGCGTTCTTCTGCTTCGGCTCCTCACCGGCCTGGGCGGTGACCGTGCGGCCCAGCACCGCCGAGTGCCCGGACACCGTGCCCGGCTTGCCCAGGTCGCTGCCCTCGCCGACGACGACCAGACGCTCGCCGAGGAACTCGTGGGTCTTCGGGTCGAAGATCCACTCGCTCCGGACGCCGCCGTCCACGTGCGCCACGGCCACACCGTGCCGGCCTGACGCGTCCACCGAGTCGTCGATCACGGTGACCCCGGGGATCTTCGCCGCCGCCCGGTAGAGCGCGGCGCTGACCGCCGGCGGCGCCAGCTGCTCGCGCAGCAGGTCGCCGATGGTCGTGAAGGCCTCCTGGTCGGGGGTCCGGCCCTGGCCCTTGGTCTCCGTGTAGATCTTCTTCAGCAGCGCGTCCGGGTCGGTCGGCAGTCCGGCCAGGTACGCGTACGTCGGAGCGTTCAGGCTCGGCTTGGTGGTCGGGTCGACCCACTCGCCGCCGTCGGTGCGCGGCGCGGGACGCGTGTCCCCGGGCTTGCGCTCGCCCGTCTCGTGGGACCTCCCCTCCTCCTTCAGCACGCCCCACTGGCTGCCGTCCGCCGAGAGCCAGATCTGACGGCGGTGCGGCTTGTCGATGGTCGACTCGCCGGTGGCCAGGTTGACGGTGGCGAAGGAGACCAGGCTGTCCACGTAGACGAACTGGTTCTTGCCGGGCTTCTGGTCGGGCTTGCCGGCCGCGGTGTCGGCGACCTGCGTCAGCAGCTGCACGGCGGCGGCCGGGGCCGCGTTCAGCGTGGTGTCCCCGGTGGTCCGGCTCTGGACCTGCTGCTGCTTCTGCGGGCTGCCCTCACCGCCGCCCGCCGTCAGCACCACCGCCAGCGCCAGACCGCCCGCCAGGGCAGGAACCGCCACCCAGCCGAGCTTTCCGCGTCGGACCCGCGCGGGCTTCGTCTCCCGGATCTCACTCATCAGATGTCCCCTCAACAGCCGGTGGCGGTCGGCAGAGAGTTCGGGCCGCGCCGGCGGCGGCAACAGCCGCGCCAGCTCCGCACGTTCGTGCTCGTTCATCGGTTCGTCTCCCGTGTCGACCGGGCCGCATCGACGCGGCCACCCCGTACCTGTCCGACCTCCGCGCGGAGTTCCCGTCCACTTCCGAGCTCTTCCTCCGCCAGCGCACGCAGCTTGGTGCGGGCGCGCGAGAGCCGCGAACGCACCGTCCCGATCGGCACCCCGAGGGCCTCCGCGGCGCTCGCGTAGTCCAGCCCGGCCCAGACGCAGAGGCCGAACACGTCCCGCTCGGCCTTCCGCAACCGGACCAGGGCGCGCCGGGCGGCGGCCAGCTGGGCACTGTCGTCGAGGCGCCCGACCAGCTCGTCGGCGAAGTCCGGCACCACGTCGCGCTCCGGCAACCGCTCCATCGCGGCCCGGTGCCGCCGGGCCGCACGGGCCGTGTTGCGCAGCACGTTGGCGGCGACCCCGAACAGCCAGGGGCGCACCGACTCGTCGCCCTCGTGCAGTCTGTGGCGCAGCCGCCACGCCTCCAGGAAGGTCAGCTGGACGACGTCCTCCGCGACCGCCCAGTCCCCCGACACCCGCACCGCGTACCGGTACAGGTCACCCGCCGTCTCGTCGAACAGCTCCCCGAACGCCCACTGGTCCCCGCTCCTCAACCGACCCCGCTGTGACAGCTCCACACCCCCACCTGTCCGCACCGGCCCACCGGGTTCCCGGACAGCACAACACGGCGGGGCCCCGAGCGGAGGCCCGGGCCGCCCGGGTGAAAAACCCCGCGACAACGCCGAAAGCCCCAGGGCGGCACGGGGGGGCAGAGCGGGCAAGCCGCCC
>NZ_JBHXDN010000013.1:155316-185630 GCF_042726075.1 Kitasatospora sp. NPDC127035
CCCGCCCCCCCCCCCACCCCCCCCCGTGCCCCCCCCCCCCCACGGGTTCCCCGACCCCAACCCCCCGGCGGGCCCGCGCCCCGCCGGCCGGCCCCGCCGTGTGAACAGCCGTCCGTCAGCGCATCGAGCCCGTGCGGAGCAGGGTGCGGATGACGCGCATCGCGACCGAGAGGCTGGACAGCTCGTAGTTGTCCGAACCCCTTATGTCGTCGAGGGTGCTCTTGGCGCGGTTCAGCAGGGTGGAGTTGAGGTCCGCCCAGTCGCTGTAGCGCTCCTCGGGGGTGGCGCCGTCGGGGCCGCAGGCCAGGATGTCGGCGGTCAGCGCCGCGTGGGCCGCGAAGAGGTCCTCGCGGATGGCGGCACGGGCCATCGACGACCAGCGGTCCGTCCGGGGCAGCTCGATGATGCGGTCGAGCAGGTGGGTGATCTGCAGGCGGTCGGCGAGGTCGTAGTAGAGCTCGGCGACGTCGGCGACGTCCTTGCCGGACCGGTCCGCGACCTCGGTGATGTCCAGGGTCGGGAAGGTCGAGGAGAGGCCCGCGATCCGGGTGGCGAGCGCCTCCGGCACGCCGGCCTCGGCCAGCTCGTTGTAGATCGACTCGAACCAGGCGAGGTCCTCGCCGCGGAGCGGCTTGGGCAGCGAGCCCCAGACCTGGTTGACCCGGTCGTGGAAGAACTCGATGGTGCCGGCGATGTCCAGCGGCTGGCGCCGGTTGTTGAGCATCCACCGGGTGGCGCGCTCGACCAGGCGGCGCGAGTGCAGGCGCATCTTGGTCTGGGCACGGGCCGGGACCTGGTTGTCCAGTGCCTCGATCTCGCCCCAGATCTCCTCCAGGCCGAAGACGGCCCGCGCGGCGGTGTGCGTCCGGGCGATCTCCTCGTAGGTGGCGCCGGTCTCCTCCTTCAGGCGGAAGGCGAAGGTGCAGCCACCGCGGTTGATCGTGTCGTTGACGATCAGCGTGGTGATGATCTCGCGGCGCAGGGCGTGCTGGTCGATCTGCTCGGCGAACCGGGTCCGCAGCGCGCTCGGGAAGTAGTCGTGCAGCGCGGTGCGGAAGAACGGGTCGTCGGGCAGCTCGGTGGCGAGCAGCTCGTCGGCCAGGGTGATCTTGGTGTAGGCGAGCAGCACCGACATCTCCGGCTGGGACAGGCCCCGGCCGTTCTGCTGGCGCTCGCGGATCTGCCGCTCGGCGGGCAGGAACTCCAGGCCCCGGTCGAGCTGGCCGGCCGACTCCAGGCGGTTGATCATCCGGGAGTGGACGTTGACCATGCTGTGCGCCTGGGCGACGGCGTTGGCCAGCACCACGTTCTGCGCGTAGTTGTTGCGCAGCACGAGGTGGCCGACCTCGTCGGTCATCTCGGCGAGCAGGGTGTTGCGCTGCTTCACCGTCATGTCGCCGTCGCCGACGACCTGGTTGAGCAGGATCTTGATGTTGACCTCGTGGTCCGAGGTGTCCACGCCGGCCGAGTTGTCGATGGCGTCGGTGTTGATCCAGCCGCCGCCGGCCTGCGGGCCGCCGGTCGCCGCGTACTCGATGC
Organism: Kitasatospora sp. NPDC127035; assembly: GCF_042726075.1. Classification (NCBI taxonomy): domain Bacteria; kingdom Bacillati; phylum Actinomycetota; class Actinomycetes; order Kitasatosporales; family Streptomycetaceae; genus Kitasatospora; species Kitasatospora sp. NPDC127035. The sequence goes on from NZ_JBHXDN010000013.1 coordinate 156,856, forward strand.
GGCCGAGCTGGGTGCAGCCGAGGTTGCCGCCCTCACCGATGACGCGGGCGCGGACCTGCTCGCCGTTGACCCGGATCGCGTCGTTGGCCTTGTCGCCGACCTCGGCGTTGGTCTCGGTGGAGGCCTTGATGTAGGTGCCGATGCCGCCGTTCCAGAACAGGTCGACGGGCGCCTGCAGGACGGCCTTCATGAGCTCGGCGGGGGTCAGCTTGGAGGCCGTGATGCCGAGGCGCTCGCGGACCTGCGCGGAGACCGGGATGGACTTGGCGCTGCGCGGGAAGACCCCGCCGCCGGGCGAGATCAGCGACTTGTCGTAGTCGTCCCAGGAGCTGCGGGGCAGCTCGAAGAGGCGGCGGCGCTCGGCGTAGGAGGCGGCCGCGTCCGGGCTGGGGTCGAGGAAGATGTGCCGGTGGTCGAAGGCGGCGACCAGGCGGATGTGCTCGCTGAGCAGCATGCCGTTGCCGAAGACGTCGCCGGACATGTCACCGATGCCGATGACGCTGAAGTCCTCGGACTGGGTGTCGACGCCGAGTTCGCGGAAGTTGCGCTTGACGGACTCCCAGGCGCCGCGGGCGGTGATGCCCATGCCCTTGTGGTCGTAGCCGGCCGAGCCGCCGGAGGCGAACGCGTCGCCCAGCCAGAAGCCGTACGCCTCGGCGACGCCGTTCGCGATGTCGGAGAAGGTCGCGGTGCCCTTGTCCGCGGCGACGACCAGGTAGGTGTCGTCCTCGTCGTGGCGGACCACGTCGGCCGGGTGGACGACCTCGCCGCCGACCAGGTTGTCGGTGATGTCCAGCAGCGCCGAGATGAACGTCTTGTAGGACGACACACCCTCGGCGAGCCAGGCGTCGCGGTCCACCGACGGGTCCGGCAGCTGCTTGGCGACGAAGCCGCCCTTGGCGCCGACCGGCACGATGACGGTGTTCTTCACCATCTGCGCCTTGACCAGGCCGAGGATCTCGGTCCGGAAGTCCTCACGCCGGTCGGACCAGCGCAGACCGCCGCGGGCGACCTTGCCGAAGCGCAGGTGCACGCCCTCGACCTGGGGCGAGTAGACCCAGATCTCGAACGCCGGACGCGGGGCCGGCAGGTCCGGGATGGCCTTCGGGTCGAACTTCATCGACACGTACGAGTGCCACTCGCCCGCGCTGTCGTGCTGGAAGAAGTTGGTCCGCAGGGTGGCCTTGATCAGGTGGAGGAAGGAACGCAGGATGCGGTCCTCGTCCAGGGAGACGACCTCGTCCAGCGCGCCGGACAGCTCCTCCAGGATGCCCTCGGTCAGTTCGAGGGCGCCCTGCTGGTGGCTGGGGCTCAGCCGGGCCTCGAAGAGGTTCACCAGCAGGCGGGTGGTGTGGGTGTTGTTGCGGAGCGCGTCCTCCATGTAGTCCTGGGAGAACGTGGAGCCCGCCTGGCGCAGGTACTTGGCGTACGTGCGCAGCATCATCGCCTGGCGCCAGGTCAGCCCGCCGGTCAGGACCAGCTCGTTGAAGCCGTCGTTCTCGGCCTTGCCCGTCCAGGTGGCGGCGAAGGTCTCCTGGAACCGCTCGCGCGCCTCGTCGGTCAGTTCGACCGCCTCGCGCAGCCGCAGACCGAAGTCGTAGACCCAGGCGGTGGTGTGGTCGGAACGGGTCAGCGCGTAGGGGTGCTCGTCCAGCACCTCGACGCCGAGCCGCTGGAGGACCGGCAGGACCTCGGTGAGCGAGATCGGGCCGCCCACCCGGTAGATCTTGAAGCGGCGCTCGTCGTCGCCCGCGCCGACCGGCTGGTACAGGTTGAGGCGGAAGTCGCCCTCGCCGTGCAGCGACTCGATCTGCTTGAGGTCGGCGACGGCGGTGCGCGCGGTGAAGTCGGCGCGGTAGCCGTCGGGGAAGGCGTTGGCGTACTTGCGGGACAGCTCCGCGGCCCTCTCCTCGCCCAGCTCGACGTGCAGCTGGTCGTTGAAGCCGTCCATCCAGAACCGGGCGGCCTCGGCCAGCCTGGCCTCGATCCGCTCGACCTCGGCGTCGCTCAGGTGCGGCAACTCGCTGCCCGGGGTCACCCGGACCACGAAGTGCAGTCGGGTCAGCACGGACTCCGTCGACCAGACCGTGTAGTCGATCGAGGCGCCGTTGAGCTCCTGCATCAGGAGGTCCATCAGGCGCAGCCGGATGCGGGTGGTGTAGCGGTCGCGCGGCAGGTAGACGAGCGCGGAGAAGTAGCGCCCGTACTCGTCCTGGCGCAGGAAGAGCCGCAGCTTCCGGCGTTCCTGCAGGTAGAGCACGCTGGTGGCGATCTGGAGCAGTTCGCCGGCCGGGGTCTGGAAGATCTCGTCCCGCGGGAAGGTCTCCAGGATCTGGAGCAGGTCGCGGCCGTCGTGGCTCTCGGTGGAGAAGCCGGACTCGGCGATGACGTCCTGGACCTTGCGGCGGACCACGGGGATGCGGCTGACCGACTCGGTGTACGCGGCGGCCGAGAACAGGCCGAGGAAACGGCGCTCGCCGACGACCACGCCGTTGGCGTCGAACTTCTTCACGCCGACGTAGTCGAGGTAGGACGGGCGGTGCACCGTGGCGCGGCTGTTGGCCTTGGTCAGGACGAGCAGCTTCTTCTCGTGCGCCTTGGCGCGGACCGGCGCGGAGAGCCGGCCGAAGGCCTCGCTGACGGCGTGGTGCTGGTCGTCGTGGCCGATCGGGTCGGAGCGCAGGATGCCGAGGCCGGTCCCGGCGACGGCCTTGAGGACATCCTCGCCCTCGTGCTCGACCAGGTCGTACTCGCGGTAGCCGAGGAAGGTGAAGTGGTCGTCGGCGAGCCAGCGCATCAGCTCCCAGGCCTCGCCGACCTCCTGCTCGGGAAGGCCGGTCGGGGGCTGCTCGGCGAGCTCGTCGGCGAGGCGGAGCGCGGAGTCGCGCATCTTGCCCCAGTCCTCGACGACCTCGCGGACGTCCCCGAGCACGCGGCGCAGGTCGGTCTCGATCGCGCGCAGGTCCGCGCGGTCGGTCTCGCGGTCGACCTCGATGTGCATCCACGACTCGACGATCGCGTCGGCCGGCCACTCGGCACCGGCGGCCTGGCTGCGGGCGCAGGCGTCGACGTCGAGGATCTCCAGCAGCTTGCCGGTGATGTCGCGGCGGACCACCAGCTGCGGGTGGATGACGACGTGGATCGCCCGGTCCTGGCGGGACAGCTCGTTGGTGACCGAGTCGACCAGGAAGGGCATGTCGTCGGTGACGACCTCGACCACGGTGTGGCCGCAGGACCAGCCGTTCTCCTCCACCGAGGGGGTGTGCACCCGCACCTCGGCGGTGCCCTGCGGCCGCTTGAGGCCGAGGCGGTAGTGGGAGGCGGCCGCGCCGTACACGTCGACCGGGTCGCGGTCGACCAGGTCCTCGGGCGCGGTGTGGAGGTAGTAGTGGTGCAGGTATGCGGTCAGAGCGCCGTTGCTCAGACCCTCCCCCGGCGCCGCTCCCCCCACCTGGCTGTTCTCAGCGGCTGCTGCTGCCTTCCTGAGCAGTTCGGCCTTGGCTGCGTCCAGCTTGGTCTGCATGACTTCTTGGCTCCTGTCGCGCGCCGTTGCGTGACTCGGTGGTGTGTGGGTGTGCACCGCCGGGTCTTCCGCAATCCTGCCGCACCCTCCAGCTGAAAGGAGTCCATGGCACGCATGGAACAGCCCTGCAGCGGGTAGGACGAAACGTTCGGCCTGCGGAGCCACCCGACGACGCCAGCCAGCCTAACGGGATCAATCGAAGGTGTCAGGGGACAGGGAGGCGCAAACCCGCAGGAAGATCGGTCCGTCCTGGACACCTTGTCCAATCCGCCCTCGGGTTTGCGCCGAAAGCCGAAAGGCCCGGGGAGCTCACCCCATGTGCGGGTGAACGTGGTCGGTCGGCGGGACGAACGTCTCCTTGATCGACCGGGCCGACGTCCAGCGCAGCAGGTTCTGCGCGGCGCCCGCCTTGTCGTTGGTGCCCGACGCCCGGCCTCCGCCGAACGGCTGCTGGCCGACCACGGCACCGGTCGGCTTGTCGTTGATGTAGAAGTTCCCGGCCGCGAACCGCAGCTCCTCCACCGCCCGGGCGATCGCGTACCGGTCCTGGGCGATCACCGCGCCGGTCAGCCCGTACGGCGCGCCGGAGTCGACCCGGCCGAGCACGTCCTCCCAGCGCGAGTCCTCGTAGACGTGGACGGCGAGGATCGGTCCGAAGTACTCGGTCCGGAACATCTCGTTGCGGTGGTCCGAGGAGACCAGCACGGTCGGGCGGACGAACCAGCCGATCGCGTCGTCGTACTGGCCGCCGGCCGCCAGCTCCACCGTCGGGTCGCTCTTGGCCCGCTCGATCGCGTCCCGGTTCTTCTCGAAGGCCCGCCGGTCGATCAGCGCGCCCATGAAGTTCGACAGGTCGGTGACGTCGCCGACGGCCAGCGCGTCCACCTCGGCCAGGAAGTCGTCCTTGATCCGCTGCCAGAGGCTGCGCGGCAGGTACGCGCGGGAGAGCGCCGAGCACTTCTGGCCCTGGTACTCGAAGGCGCCGCGGATCAGCGCGGTCTTGAGGACCTGCGGGTCGGCCGAGCGGTGCGCCAGCAGGAAGTCCTTGCCGCCGGTCTCCCCCACGATCCTCGGGTACGTCCGGTAGGTGCCGATGTTGACGCCGACCGTCTGCCAGAGCGACTGGAAGGTGGCCGTCGAGCCGGTGAAGTGCAGCCCGGCCAGTGCCGGGTCGGCGAGCGCGACCGCGGAGAGCTGCTGTCCGTCGCCGGTCACCATGTTGACCACCCCGGGCGGCAGCCCGGCCGCCTCCAGCAGCCGCATCAGGTGGTACGCGGCCAGCGTCTGGGCCGGCGCCGGCTTCCAGACCACGGTGTTGCCCATCAGCGCGGGCGCGGTCGGCAGGTTGCCGGCGATCGCGGTGAAGTTGAACGGGGTGACCGCGTAGACGAACCCCTCCAGCGGGCGGTGGTCGGTCCGGTTCCACACCCCGGGCGAGGAGACCGGCTGGTCGGCCAGGACCTGCCGGGCGAAGTGGACGTTGAACCGCCAGAAGTCGATCAGCTCGCAGGCCGAGTCGATCTCCGCCTGCTGCGCCGTCTTGGACTGCCCGAGCATGGTGGCCGCGTTCAGGGTGTCCCGCCAGGGCCCCGCCAGCAGGTCGGCGGCGCGCAGGAACACCGCCGCCCGGTCGTCGAAGGAGAGCGACCGCCACTCCCGGCCGGCCGCCAGCGCGGCGTCCACCGCGGCCCGGCCGTCCTCCCGGGTGGCGTTGCCGAGCACGCCCAGCTTCGCCGCGTGGTGGTGCGGCTGGACGACGTCGATCCGCTCACCGCCGCCGAACCGCTGCTCGCCGCCGATGGTCATCGGCAGCGGGACCGGCTCGGCCGCCAGCTCGTCCAGCCGCCGCACCAGCCGGGGCCGCTCCGGGCTGCCGGGCGCGTACGTCCGCACCGGCTCGTTGCCCGGGACCGGGACCTGGGTGACTGCGTCGATGGGCATGGCGGGCTCCACTCGTCGTCCGGCGGCCGGCCCGCTCCGACGACGGGCCCGACGCCCTCCAGACTGACCAGCGGCGGGCCCGATCGCCCGCCCGGACACGCCAACGGTGGACGTGGCGCGCGCCACGCCACCGTTGGCGGACGGCCGGCGGCCGTACGGACAGGCCCCGGGCCTCGCGGGCCGTCGGGCCGTCGGGCCGTCGGGCCGTCGGTGGGGTGCCGGCGAGCCTCGGCGGATCCTCTGCGGGTGCCGGTCCGGTCCCGGGCCGGTCCCCGGTGGGCTCCGGGTGGACGCGCGGGCGGGTGTCGCCTCAGCCGGTGAGCCGGGCGGCCAGCTCGACCGCCTCGGCCAGCGTGTCCACCACCGGCACGCCCACCGGCTCCAGCTTCTGCCGGGTGTGCGAGCCGCCGGTGTACAGCACCGCGTGCGCACCCGCGCTCAGCGCGGCGAGCGCGTCGTCCGCCGCGTCCCCGATCAGCACCGTCCGGGCCGGGTCCACGTGCTCGCCCAGCGCCTCCAGGTGCCGGACCAGATGCTCCGCCTTCTGCCCGCCGGCCGGGCCGCTGCGCCCGTCCACCCGCAGGAACTGCCCGGTCAGGCCGAAGCCGTCGACCACCGGAAGCAGCCGGGTGTGCTCGTACAGCGACAGCAGCGACTGGCTGTGCCCGGCCGCCCGCCAGCCGTCCAGCAGGTCCAGCACGCCCTCGGTCAGCCCGCAGGCCACGCTCAGCTCGTGGTAGCGGCGGTGGAACGCGTCGTCCAACTCCAGCCACTCGGCGTCGGAGGGCAGCCGGCCGAGCAGCCGCTGGTAGAAACGGGGAATCGGGATCTCGTACTGCTCGCGGTACTCCTGCAGCGTCATCGGCCCGACGCCGACGGTCGCGAATGCGGCGTTGCTCGCTCCGAGCACCGCCTCCATGTCATGGAAGAGCGTGCCGTTCCAGTCCCAGACGATATGAGTGCGCACGCAGGGAACGGTAACGCCGGGTACCGACAGACCGGTAGGGCGGGAATCACCGCGTCCTCGTCCGCCGAAACCGCCGACCCGCCGGTCAGGGCGGGTGGGGCGGGTGGGACGGACGGACGGGCAGCTCCCGCCGGCACCCGGCCGTCAGGTCGGGCCCGGCGGACCGGCAGGCTCAGGGGAGCAGTGCGGTGATCTCCTGGGTGGCGAACCAGAGCAGGTCGTGGTCCTCGGCGCCGTCCACGGTGAACTGGGCGTCCTGGTCGCCCGCGTCGGCCGCCGCCACCGCGGCCACCGCCGCCTCGACGTCCGTGACCACGTCCTGGTCGGCCACGTCCGCGTGCACCGCGGCCGCCTTGGCCAGCTTCACCGGTCCGGCGAGCACCACCCGGCCGAGCGAGGCCTGGTCCTGGTACTCGTCGCCGGGGAACGGCTTCACCGCCGAGTCGGCGACGTCCAGCGCGACCACGACGCGGCGGCGCGGGGCGTCCGGTTCGGCGGCCAGCAGCCGCAGCGAGGACTGGGCGGCCCGGTTCAGCGCCGCGTACTCCAGTTCCTCCAGGTCGTCACTGACGTACCACTCGCGCAGCGCGGGCGTCACGGCGTACGCCGCGGACTGCTCCAGCGCACCGCCGGAATGGGCCGCCGCCAGGCCGGTCAGGGTGGTGGGCACGTACACGCGCATCGGTGGCACTCTCCGGTTCGTCCAGCGGCACAGCTTCCAGCGCCCCCAGAATAAGCGCCCGACGCCGCCCTGTGATCACCGCGTTCGTCCCGATCCGGCGCACCCGCCGCCGGGCGTGCGGCCCGGGGGCTCCCGGGCGCCCCGTCCGCAGCGGCACGCCCCGGCGCGCGGCCGTCGACGCACGCCCAGACCTCTGGACCGCAGCCGGACCCGCAACCGGGCCCGGTCCGTCCGCCGAGGGCTTGCCCGGTCACCCCTGCGCCGTCCTCACCGCGCGGCTTCCAGGGCCTCCCGGCAGGTGGCCAGGGCGCTCTCCAGGACCGGGCCCCGGCGGGCCGGATCCATCATGTTCGGACCCATCACCGCCAGGTCCGCCGGCGTGGGCGCGAGCAGGTGCACACGGACCCCGCCGGCCCGCAGCAGACCGGCCTCGCGGAGCAGCTGCCGGGTCACCGCCCGGCGGTAGCGGCTCACCAGCTGGGCCAGTACGCCGCGCGGGCGGTCCCGGACGCGCCGGGCGCGCCAGGGTTCCGACGTGCCCCGGCCGGGCTTCGAGCGCCCCTGCGGATCCCTCCGCAGGGCCATCGGGGCGAGGACGTACACCTCGTCCAGGCCCCGGTCGAGCATCAGATCGGCGTTGGTGGCCGACCAGCAGCCGCCGTCCACGTACGCGGAGCCGTCCAGCCGGACCGGCGTGAACCACCCGGGGATCGCGCAGGACGCCATCACCGCCTCGGCGACGTCGGCGGGCGGCGCGTCCGCGTCCCCGAAGACCACCCGGTGCCCGCCGCGGTAGTCCACCGCCACGACCCGCAGCGCCGAGCCCGGCGGCCCGGACGGCCAGCCGCCGGGGCCGAACAGGGCACCGACCAGCCCGCCGACCGGCTCCAGCGAACCCCGGCCGTGCGGGGCGATCGCCGAGACCATGGTCAGCAGCGGGTACTCGCGCGGGTGGCGGACCGCGTCACGCAGCAGGCCCGGCGAGCCGATACCGGCCCGTGGGCGCGGCGGCAGGGCACCGCCGACCGCCGTGTCGTAGTCGAAGTCGATCCCGGCCAGCGGCCCGTCCGTGACCGGCAGACCGCGCTGGTGGTCACGGAGCCCGCCGGCGTCGACGCCGGCGGCCAGCAGCGCGGCCAGGATCGCGCCCGCCGAGGTGCCGAGCAGGACTTCGGCGTCGCCGGGCCGCCAGCCGGTCGACTCCTCGACGGCGCACAGCGCACCGACCGTCCAGGCGGCGCCGAGCATGCCGCCGCCGCCCAGCACCAGCCCGCGCCGGGGAGCGCCGTCGGTGGTGCCCGGTCCCGCCGTCCGTGTCCCGGACAGCCGTGTCGTCGGTACCCGTGTCGTCATGCCGGCCGCCTGTCGTCGTCGGGGGCGGTGGTCGTGTCGCCGGGGGCGGTGGCCGTCCCGGGCCGGACACGCGCTCCGCCCGTCCGGCCTGTCCGGGGCCCGGCCCGGTTCCGGTCCTGCTTCGGGGTCCGGTTCCGGTCCTGGTTCCGGTCAGGATCCGATCGTGCGCGCCGACCGGCCGACCGCGCAACGCGGCCGCCGCGCGGCCCGACCCGGTTCCGGCCTCCGTACCGCCCTCGGCCCCGGTCTCCGGCCCGGCACGGCCGCCCACCCCGGCCCGGCCGGGGCCCGCCGCCGTCCCGGCGATCCCACCGTCCCCTTTCGGGCCCTTCCGCGCGGCGCCGGGCGTCAACCCCGCGCCTCCCGAACCGGGCCCACAGCCCTTGCCGCAGCGGTCGACTCACCCGGATAGGTGAACTTCCGGACCACCTCGGGCCGGGCCGGGAACCCGGTTGCCACCGCGTGCGGGCCCCGGCTAGCAAGGACCCGTCCGTACTCGCACCACCCGCTCCGAAGAAGGCCCATGACCACCTGCCCGAACCGCCCCGCCCCGCCGGTCCCGCCCGTCCCGGCCGCCGGCCCTCCCACCGTGCTGTCGGCGCGCCCGCACCGTCCGCGCGCCGCCTCCCGGACCTGTCGCGCCCCGCAGACCGATCGGCGCCCGCGCCACCCCCGAGCCGCCTGCGCCGCCGCGCCCGGCCACGACCCGCGCGCCGGGCTGAGCACCCGGTTCGCCCACCAGCTGGTGGAGGTGCTCACCGGCGCCCGGCCGTCCGGCCAGCTGCTGCGCCACACCACGCTGGACGGCTACGGCCAGCTCGCCGCCCTGGTCCGGGCCGGCACCCTGCGCCGGACCCGCACCGGCGAGCGGCCGAGACTCGGCCCGGTACACGACCGCTCGCCCTCGCCGGAGGCCGTCGAGGCCTGTGTCCGGGTCGACCTCGGCACCCGGCACCACGTGGTCGCGTTCCGGCTGGAGCCGCGCGGACCGGCCGGCCAGTGGCAGTGCACCGCCGTGGAGGCCCGGTGAACGCGCCGCAGGGGCGTCCGCGAACGGCGCAGGGCGCCACCCCCGTACGGGAGCGGCGCCCTGCGCGGCGGCCGGCCGGAGCGGCCGGACCGGATTCAGCTCTTGCGGCGGCGGCCCTTGGCCGACTTGGCGGCCTTGCGGCGCTCGGCGCGGGTCAGCCCGTCGCCCTCGTCCTCCGCGCCGAGGTCCTCGAACTCGCCCTCGACCACACCGCCGCCGACCTCCTCCGAGGGGGCCGTGTAGTGCAGCCGCTGCGGCTTCGGGGCCTCCAGGCCCTTGGCCTTGATCTCCGGACGGGCGGAGTCCTTCTCCAGCTTGTCGAGGAGCACCGCGGCGTCCTCGACCGGGACCTCCTCGACCTGCTGCTCGACCTGGACCTCCAGGTTGAACAGGTAGCCGACGGACTCCTCCTTGATGCCCTCCATCATCGCGGTGAACATGTCGAAGCCCTCGCGCTGGTACTCGACCAGCGGGTCGCGCTGCGCCATGGCCCGCAGGCCGATGCCCTCCTGCAGGTAGTCCATCTCGTAGAGGTGCTCGCGCCAGCGGCGGTCCAGCACCGAGAGGACGACCCGGCGCTCCAGCTCGCGCATGATCTCCGCACCGAGCTGGTCCTCACGGGCGCCGTACTGCGCCTGGACGTCCTCCTGGATGACCTTGGTGAGGAACTCCGAGGTGAGCCCGGCGGCGCCGCCGGCCTCCTCCTCCAGCTGCTCCAGCTCCAGGGTGACCGGGTAGAGCTGCTTGAGCGCGGTCCAGAGCTTCTCCAGGTCCCAGTCGTCCTCGAAGCCCTCACCGGTGGCGGCCTGGACGTACGCCTGGACGGTGTCGTCCATGAAGTGGCCGACCTGCTCCTGCAGGTCCTCGCCCTCCAGCACGCGACGGCGCTCGCCGTAGATGACCTCGCGCTGGCGGTTCAGCACCTCGTCGTACTTGAGGACGTTCTTGCGGATCTCGAAGTTCTGCTGCTCGACCTGGGTCTGCGCGGAGGCGATCGCCCGGGTGACCATCTTCGACTCGATCGGCACGTCCTCGGGCACGTTGGCCATCGAGAGCACGCGCTCGACCATGCCGGCCTTGAACAGACGCATCAGGTCGTCGCCCAGGGACAGGTAGAAGCGGGACTCGCCCGGGTCGCCCTGACGGCCGGAACGGCCGCGCAGCTGGTTGTCGATCCGGCGGGACTCGTGCCGCTCGGTGCCGAGGACGTAGAGGCCGCCGGCCTCCTTGACCTCCTCCTGCTCCGCCTTCACGGAGGCCTTGGCCTTCTCCAGCGCGGCCGGGAACTCGGCCTCGTACTCCTCCGGGTTGTCGGCCGAGGAGAGTCCGCGCTGGGCCAGCTCGGCCGCGGCGAGGTGGTCCGGGTTGCCGCCGAGCATGATGTCGGTACCACGGCCGGCCATGTTGGTGGCGACGGTGACGGCGCCCTTGCGGCCCGCCTGCGCGACGATCTGCGCCTCGCGCTCGTGGTGCTTGGCGTTCAGCACCTCGTGCGGGACCCCGCGCTTGCGCAGCTCCTGCGAGAGGTACTCCGACTTCTCGACCGAGACGGTACCGACCAGCACCGGCTGGCCCTTCTCGTGCTTCTCGGCGATGTCCTCGACCACGGCGGCGAACTTGGCCGGCTCCGACTTGTAGATCAGGTCGGGCTGGTCGATGCGCAGCGGCGACTTGTTGGTCGGGATCGGCACGACGCCGAGCTTGTAGATCTGGTGGAACTCGGCGGCCTCGGTGGTGCCGGTACCGGTCATGCCGGCCAGCTTGTCGTACAGGCGGAAGAAGTTCTGGAGGGTGATGGTCGCGAGGGTCTGGTTCTCGTTCTGGACCTCCACCCCCTCCTTGGCCTCGATCGCCTGGTGCATGCCCTCGTTGTAGCGGCGGCCGGCCAGGATGCGGCCGGTGTGCTCGTCGACGATCATGACCTCGCCGTTCATCACGACGTAGTCCTTGTCCCGCTTGTACAGCTCCTTCGCCTTGATGGCGTTGTTCAGGAAGCCGACCAGCGGGGTGTTCACCGACTCGTAGAGGTTGTCCATGCCGAGGTAGTCCTCGACCCGGGTGACACCCTCCTCCAGCACGCCGACGGTGCGCTTCTTCTCGTCGACCTCGTAGTCGCGGTCGATCTTCAGGCGCTGGACCAGCTTGGCGAAGTCGGCGTACCACTTGGTCGCCTGGTCGGCCGGACCGGAGATGATCAGCGGGGTGCGGGCCTCGTCGATGAGGATCGAGTCGACCTCGTCGACCACCGCGAAGAAGTGGCCGCGCTGGACGAGTTCGTCCTTCGACCAGGCCATGTTGTCGCGGAGGTAGTCGAAGCCGAACTCGTTGTTGGTGCCGTACGTGATGTCCATCGAGTACTGGCGCTTGCGCTCGGCGGGCGTCATGTTGCCGAGGATCACACCGACCTCGAGACCGAGGAAGCGGTGCACCCGGCCCATCCACTCCGAGTCGCGCTCGGCGAGGTAGTCGTTGACGGTGATCAGGTGCACGCCCTTGCCCGTGAGCGCGTTGAGGTACGTGGGCAGCGTGCCGACCAGGGTCTTGCCCTCACCGGTGCGCATCTCGGCGACGTAGCCGAGGTGCAGCGCGGCGCCGCCCATGAGCTGGACGTCGTAGTGCCGCTGGCCGAGGACGCGCTTGGCGGCCTCACGGACGGTGGCGAACGCCTCGGGGAGGATGTCGTCCAGCGTCTCGCCGTCGACGAGCCGCTGCTTGTACTCGTCGGTCAGCGCGCGGAGCTCGGCGTCGGTGAGGTTGACGAAGTCCTCTTCGATGGAGTTGACCTGGGCAGCAATCCGCTGCAGCTTGCGAAGGATCTTGCCTTCGCCGGCGCGCAGGATCTTGTCGAAGACGGACACTTGAGCGGGCTCCTTGCCTGTATTGGCACTGGACGACTGCACGGTGGGTCCACCCCACCGCACGGGCCATCGTATGCGAGGAGTCCAACGCCCCGGGAGGTGCGTCAGCACGGTATTCCCGTGTCACCCGTGCGAGCACATGACCCGATAGCGCCACTCACCGGGGCAAACCGGGCGACTGTCCGGAGAGTTGGCCGGTGCGATCCGTTAATCGGATGCTCGGATTCCTCTCTGCACGGAATAATCCACCCATGGAAGATCAACCGGAAGAGCAGACCGAAGCGCGGACCGTCGAGCCCGTCGTCCTCACCACCGACCGCCTGGTGCTGCGGGCCCCGCAGGAGTCCGACGTCGACGCGATCCTCGCCGCCTGCCAGGACGAGGCCATCCAGCACTGGACGGTCGTCCCCGTCCCGTACCGGCGCGAGGACGCCGAGTACTTCGTCCACGACCTCGCCGCCAACGGCTGGCGGACCGGCGAGAGCCGGATCTGGTGCGTCTTCGAGCGCGAGACCGGATCGATGGTCGGCACCCAGGGGCTCGTCGGCTGTCCCGGCCGACCGGGCGCCGCCGAGGTCGGCTGGTGGGCGACCAAGGAGTTCCGCGGTCGCGGGTACACCGTGGAGGCCGCCCGCGAGGTCGCCCGCTACGGCCTCACCGAGCTGGGCGTGCGCCGCCTGGAGTGGGTCGCCTACGTGGGCAACGAGGGCTCCCGCGCGGTGGCCGAGAAGGTCGGTTTCCGGGTCGAGGGCACCCTGCGCTCCTTCGCCGAGCAGCGCGGAACGTTCCACGACGCCTGGATCGGCGCCATGCTCCCCGGCGACCTCGCCACCGGTCCGGCCGCCGACCTCACCGACCTCACCGGCTGAACCCTCCGAAGCCCGCCCGCACCCGACCGGCGGGAGCCCCGCGGGCGGCCGGCGGTGCCGGCCGACGGGCGGATTGTCAGTACCCCCGTCTACCCTCGCCGGCATGACCGCCTCGACCTCGCGCCCGGCCGGCCGGCCCGCCACCGGCCGGACCCCCGCCCCGCCACCGGTGACGACGCTCGGCGCCGACGACGCCCGCCGGATCGCCCTGCGCGCACAGGGACTGCTCGGCGCCCCGGACCGCCCGGGCGGCGTGCGCGGGGTGCTGCGCCACCTCGGCGCCGTCCAGCTCGACACCATCTCGGTCCTGGCCCGCTCCCACGAGCTGATCCCGTACGCGCGGCTCGGCGCCGTCGGCCGCCCGGCGGTCGAGGCCGCGTACTGGGGCAAGGGGACCAGTTTCGAGTACTGGTCGCACGCGGCCTGCATCCTGCCGATCGAGGAGTGGCCGCTGTTCGCCTTCCGGCGCCGCCGCTACCGCGAGCGCGCCCACGTCTGGGGCAAGGAGGTCGACGAGGCCACCTACCGCTCGGTGCTGGCGAAGCTGCGAACCGAAGGACCGCTCACCTCCACCGAGTTGGGCGGTGCCAAGAAGACCGCCGACTGGTGGGACTGGTCCGACACCAAGATCGCGGTGGAGCGGGCACTGAGCTTCGGCGACGTCGTCTGCACCGACCGCCGCAGCTGGAAGCGCGTCTACTCGCTGGCCGAACAGGCGGTTCCCGCCGAGCTGTTCGCGGCGGACCCGACCGACGAGGAGTGCCTGCGCACCCTGGTCGCCCAGTCCGGCGCAGCCCTCGGCGTGGCCACCCGGGCCGACCTGCTCGACTACCACCGCCTGCGCGCCGAGCAGTTCGACTCGGTCGTCGCCGACTCCGGCCTCGTGCCGGTCGAGGTGGCCGGCTGGGGTCCGGACGGCGCCCCGGCCGCCGCCTGGGCCGACCCGGCGGCCCTCGCCGGACCGCCCCGGGGCCGCCACCGGACCACGCTGCTCTCGCCGTTCGACTCGCTGGTCTGGGAGCGCCCGCGGACCGAGCGGATCTTCGGCATGACCCACCGGCTGGAGGCGTACACCCCGAAGCACAAGCGGGTGCACGGGTACTTCGCGATGCCGCTGCTGACCGGCGGCCGGCTGGTCGGCCGGGTCGATCCGGCCCGCGAGGGGCGGACCCTGGTGGCCCGCCAGGTGTCGCTGGACTCGCCGCGGCACGTCGGGGCACTGGCCACCGCGCTGCGCGAGGCGGCCGACTGGGTCGGCTGCGACGCCGTCCGGGTGGAGACGCTGCACGACGAGGCGCTGCGCCCGGCGCTGGAGCGCCTGCTCGCCTGAGCCGAGGCTGGGCGGGGCTGGGCTGGGCTGGGCCCGGCACCCCGCGGACAGGAGCGGAAGCGGGAGCGGGGCCGCACGGCCCCGCTCCCGCAGCCTCACCCTATTTCGAGGATCTTCTCCCGCATCGCGTAGACCACGGCCTCCATCCTGGAGTGCAGTTGGAGCTTCTCCAGGATGTTGCGCACGTGGTTCTTCACGGTGTTCTCGCTGATGAACAGCTCCTTGGCGATCTCCCGGTTGTTCATCCCGGTGGCCACCAGCTTCAACACCTCCAGCTCACGGTCCGTGAGCCGGGGTGCGGGCACCAACTCCCGCTCGTCGGACCGTCGCTGGATCATCGACTTGAACTCGGTCAGCAACTTGGACGCCATCGACGGGCTGATCTGGGACTGCCCGTCGGCGACCGCGCGAATCGCCGTGGCGACCTCGTCGGTGGAGATCTCCTTGAGGAGGTAGCCGGTGGCACCGGCCTTGATGGCCTCGTAGAGGTCGGCCTCCTCGTCGCTTATCGTCAGCATGATGATCTTGGTGCTGGGCGCCACGTCCTTGATCGCGGTGCAGGCCTCGATCCCGCTGCGGCGCGGCATCCGAACGTCCATCAGGATGATGTCGGGCAGCAGGTCGGCCGCCTTGAGGACCGCCTCGGCGCCGTCACCGGCCTCGCCGACCACGGTGATGTCCGCCTCCTCGGCCAGCACGATCTCCAGGCCGCGCCGGAAGAGCGCGTGGTCGTCCACCACCAGAACGCGAATCGGCTCCCTGCGGCGGAGGTCGTACTCGGGCTCGTCCCCGGGTCTCGGCCGCACCCCCGCGACCGGCCCTGTAGCGGGCCCCAGCCCGAAGTGATCCCCCATCCGCTCCTCCCCCGTCGCCGGTCGTCGTCCGCCAATCATTCCACGCCCGGGGCCCCCTACGGTCACCCTCCGGCGCCATTGCCCCGCACGGGGTGACCTTCCCGGCCGGACCGGTCCCGGCGCCGCCCCACCGGCCTCGGCGCACGCCCCGGGCGCACCGGCGAACCGCGGGGAGCCCCGGTCATCCACCGGGGGAACCTTCGGAACGCTTCCGGACGCACGGCTGACGGGCCGCCGGAGAACGGGCGACCCCGGCGGCACCGGCCGCCGGGGTCGCCCGCACTGCTCGAATCTCCCGTACCGCTCGACTCGTCAGTCGTCGTCGCCGAGGACGCCGATCGCCCCTCCGGCACCGCCGCCCTCGGCGGTCGAGCCGTCGGCCTTCAGGTGGATGACGCCGTAGTGGTAACCGTGCCGGCGGTAGACGACGCTCGGCAGGCCGCTGTCCTTCTCCACGAAGAGGTAGAAGTCGTGGCCGACCAGCTCCATCTCGTAGAGCGCCTGGTCGAGCGCCATCGGGGCGGCCGGGTGGGTCTTCTCCCGGACCACCAGCGGGCCTTCGCCCTCCACTTCCAGGGAACCCATCATGGTCTTGCGGACGGCCCCGTTGGTCTCGCTCACCGCCGGCGGCGTCTCGGGCAGCGCGGCCAGGGCCGCGGTCGCCTCGGCGACGCTGATCGGGGTGCGTCCGTTGCCGCCCTTGTGGACCCGACGCCGGTCCGCGGACTTGCGGAGCTGGGCGTCGAGCTTCGCCGAGGCCAGGTCGAGTGCCGCATAGGGGTCGGCGGCGGCGGCCTCGGCCCGGATCACCGGGCCACGGGTACGGAGGGTGATCTCCACGCGGTCCGACCGGTCGGCCTGCCGCGGGTTGTGTTCCTTGGACACCTCGACATCAAGGCTGATCGCCTTGGCGTCGAACTTCTGGACCTTCTCCAGCTTCTCGGCCACGTGATCCCGAAACCTCTTGGGCAACTCGGTCTTGCGGCCCTTGACGACGATGTCCACGCAGAACTCCGATCCCTCGTTCTGTCGCCGATCCGGGTGCTACCGGATCGGGCTGAGACCCAGCCGGACCAGCCAATCCTCTGCCGGCCCTCCGCTCCGCCGGCAACGGCGGGAACGACTGGCCCTCATCTCACTTCCTCCCCACCAGGGACGCTTGAAACCCCCTGGAGCCTTATCGAACACCTCACACGGGGTTTTCGCCTCCGCAGCGGGGACAGTGGGTATGGCGGGTGTTATGGGCTGGCGGTCAAGCTGCTGCCCCCTGTCTACCCTCCCAGGAGTGAAACACAGGTAAATACCTGGACAACACCCCCCGTACGGCGCATTCTTTGCTCACTCTCCGTGCCTGCCACCGCGAGGAGCACCGTGTCGACCACCCTCACCCCGACCCTTCACCAGGCCGTCCGCAGGTCGTTCGCCCACGCACTCGGCGGGCTGCTGGACGTCCTGCTCCCTGCCCGCTGCGCGGGCTGCGACGCCGTCCGGGGGCACCTCTGCCCGGGCTGCCGGCACGTGCTGGCCACGACCCGCCCCGGGCCCGCCACGGCCCTTCCCCGTGTGCACGCCGCCGCGCCGTACGCCGACCCGGTCCGCGGGCTGCTGCTCGCCCACAAGGAACGCGGTGCGCTCCGACTCGCCGGCCCGCTCGGCGACGCCCTCGCCCGGGCGGTGCGCTCCTCGCTCGGCCCGGACGCCGGCCACGCCGCGCTGCTGCTCGTCCCGGTGCCCTCCGCCCGTGCCGCCGTCCGCGCCCGGGGGCACGATCCGACGCTGCGGCTGGCCGGTTCCGCCGCCCGGGCGCTGCGCCGGACGGGCCTGGACGCCCGGGCTGCGCCGCTGCTCCGGCACGCCCGTCCGGTCGCCGACCAGACCGGGCTCTCCGCCGCCGAGCGGCGGCGCAACCTGCACGGCGCGCTCACCGTCCTGCCCGGCGCTCCCCGACGGCTCGCGGGCCGCCTGCCGGTCCTGGTGGACGACCTGGTGACCACCGGTGCCAGCCTCGCCGAAGCGGCCAGGGCCCTGGCCGCCGCAGGCCTGCCACCCGGCGCTGCCGCCACCGTCGCGGCGGCCGTCCCGCGCCGCGCCGGACGCGGCCCGGCCCGGCCCTGACGGCCCCGTCCCCGGCGGCCTCCGTCGGCCCCGGCCCGGCTCAGCCCGGGTAGATGAAGGAGGCCGCCCGGTAGGGCAGTACCAGCTCACGCCACTGGTTGTTGACCAGCCGGTAGAGCTTGCCGTCCGTCCCCTGCAGGGCCAGCGTCGGCGGCGGCGACTGGTTGCCCCCGCGCGACTCGGACGCCTCCACCGTGGCCATGCCCTCGCCGCCCTGAAGCCGCGCGTCCGCGCTCTGCGACCCGTCGGTGCTGATGTAGTGCAGCTGCTGCAGCCGGTCCTTCTCCTTGCCGAGCACCAGCAGCTGGTCCGCCTCCGCCCAGGAGACCGAGGTGACCTCCGTCAGCACCGGATTGGCCGGCCGCAGACCGGTGATCCGCACGGTCGGGGCCTCCTTGGTCCCGCCGTGGACGACCAGGCCCAGCCAGAGCTTCTGGTCCCTGCCGTCCTTCCCGTCCTTGGGGTCCTTCCCGTCCTTGACCAGCAGGGCGATCCGGACGCCGTCCGACGAGACCTTGACGGCCTGCAGGGACCGTCCGCCCAGGTCGTCCACGGCCACCGGGACGACCTGCTTGTCGCGCACCATCAGCACCCGCTGGCCCTGCGGGTCGCGGTCCACCACGAAGAGGTCGCCGCGGCCGTCCCAGGTGGGCGAGGTCAGCCCGTCGTCGGCCCTGGCGCCCGCCCGCGCCGCGGTGGTGAGCACCGCCTGCGGCATCGCCGACGTGGCCTCCGAGAGCGGCACCGTGTAGAGCTGGTGGCCGTCGGCGCTGAGCGCCGCGGCGCGCTCGCCGTCCCGCGCCACCGCGATCGCGCCGAGCAGTCGGCCGCTCGGCTGCGGCTTGCCCAGCGGGCCGTGCACCGGCTCGCTGGCGGTGTCACCGTGCGTCTCGTACAGCACGCCGTCCTCGGCGCGCTGGTAGAACTGCCGGCTCGCCATCGTGCCGGCCAGCGATCCGGGGCCGGTCTCCGGCTCGTCGCCCTTGCTCGCCTGGCAGCCCGGCCCGCCGTGCCGGCCCTTGAGGTCCAGCCGTTCGACCTGCCCCTTGCCCTGGTCGGCGAGGGTGTAGAGGAGCTGGGTGGCCATCCGCCGGCAGGCGGTCGCGGCGCCCAGGTCCACCTCGCCGAGCGTGACGTGCGCGGTGCGGCTCTCGTCGACGGCGACGCCGTCGACGACCGTGCCGGCCGGGAAGGCCGACCGCGAGACCGGCGCGAGCCAGAGCGAGGGCCCCGCGACGACGGCCTTCGCGGCCTCGGTGAGCGGGTCTATTCGGCGCCGCAGGTAGATCGGGTCGGCGATCAGCACGTCCCGGCTGGTCGCCGACGCGGCGGCGGGCGCGGAGGGGTCCGGCGCCGCGTAGAAGAAGCGGTCCACCTGCCGGTAGTTGTTGCGGAAGTTGCTCTCGTTGATGATCACCCCGTCCGGCAGCTGGTCGATCCGCCACTCCCCCGACTTCTCCCGGAGGAAGGTGAAGTCGAACGAGGTCAGGACCGCCACCGGCTCCAGCGAGAACGAGTGCCGGTCGTCGATCTGGGAGACCAGCTGCCCGGAGACCTTGATGGGTTTCTCGGTGTCGGCGTCGGTCACGGTCACGGTGGGGTGGCCCGGATTGGCCGCGAGCACCTTGATGCCGGCCTCCGGCCTCCAGCTCGCACTGGCGGCCGCCGTCAGGTACTGCCGCGCGGTGTCGTAACTGTCGTCGGCGGTCAGCGCGTCCAGGAAGCCGGTCAGCAGCTCCTGCGGCTTGGCGCCCTTGGTGGGCTCCACCGGGAAGACCCTGACCTGGAGGTTCTTGTCCGCCGACCCCTGGGACAGCTCGACCTTGGTGATGCCCCCGGAGTCCGGCATCCCCGCGCAGCCGGCCGCCAGCACGGCGCCGACCACCGCGCCGACCACTGCGGCCAGCCGCGGCTCAGTCCTGCCGCTGGTCCTTCGCACGCTGCGTCCCCTCCGTGTCCGTTCCACCGGTGCCGTCCACCGCGTCCACCCCGTCCGGTGCGTCCGGACCCGCCGTCCGCTGCGCCACCGACGGCCGGCCCGGCGTCGGGTCCACCATGACCTGCGCACCTGTCGCACCGTATCCGGCCCCGACCGGGCGCACGTCCGACGGATCGGCGCGCGGCCCCTCGGGCGCCCGGCGTCCCAGTCCCGGCCCGATGCCGAGCACACCGCCCAGGCCGCTGCCCAGGTTGCCGCCGAAGGCGTTCCCGGAGGTCTCCGGGGTCTCCGGGTCGGCCTGCTCGTCCGTCGCGGTCAGCGCGGTGGCGCCGGCCGGACGGATCGCCCGCCGGTACGGCGTCCCGTAGGTGCCGAGGCCGCGGTTGTTGCGCGAGTCCTCCGGTTCGAGCCGGAACGGAGCCCGGCTGATCTCCCCGCCGCGGGTGCGCGGCAGCGTGAGCCGGAAGTGCGAGCCACCGCCGGGCTCGCCCCAGGCCTGCAGCCAGCCGCCGTGCAGGTGCGCGTCCTCGACGGCGATGGACAGGCCGAGGCCCGTACCGCCGGTGGTCCGCACCCGGGAGGGATCGGCCCGCCAGAAGCGGTGGAACACCCGGGACGCCTCGCCGGGCTTGAGCCCGATGCCGTAGTCGCGGACGCCGACGGCGACCGCGCCGTCCTGCGAGCCCAGCCGGACCACGACGTCCCGGCCCTCGCCGTGCTCCAGCGCGTTGACCACCAGGTTGCGCAGGATGCGCTCGATCCGACGGGAGTCGACCTCGGCCAGCACCGGCTCGCCGTCGCCGCGGATCACCACGGCGCTGCCCTTGGCCTGCGCCAGCGGGTCGGCGGCCTCGACCACCCGGCCGACGATCTCGCGCAGGTCGACCGGCTCGGCGTCCAGGACGGCGGCGCCGGCGTCGAAGCGGCTGATCTCCAGCAGGTCGGCGAGCAGGGATTCGAAGCGGTCCAGCTGGCCCTGGAGCAGCTCGGCCGACCGGGCCGCCATCGGGTCCAGGTCCTCACGGCTGTCGTAGATCAGGTCGGCGGCCATCCGGACGGTGGTCAACGGGGTGCGCAGTTCGTGCGAGACGTCCGACACGAAGCGCCGCTGCACCCGGGAGAGCTCCTCCAGCTGGCGGATCTGCGCCTGCAGGGCGTTGGCCATCCGGTTGAAGGACTCGCCGAGCCGGGCGATGTCGTCCGTCCCGGTGACCTTCATCCGCTCTTCCAGGTGTCCGGCGGCCAGCCGCTCGGAGATCCCGGCGGCCATGCGGACCGGTGTGACCACCTGGCGCACCACCAGCCAGGCGATGCCGCCCATCATGATCACCACGAAGATGCCGGCGGTCGCCAGGGTGCCGGTGACCAGACCGAGGGTCTTGGTCTCCTGGCCGAAGGAGAAGACGTAGTAGAGCTGGTAGCTCTTGTCGCTGGGGCCGACGAACTGCATGCCGAAGACCAGGCCGGGTTCGGTCCGGTTGTGGCTCTCGGCGGAGCGGTGGATCACGGTCGGCTGGCTGAAGCTCTGGCCCGCCTCCTGCCCCACCTTGGCCCGCAGGCTCTCCGGGATGCTGCTCGGCAGGATGTCCCCCGAGTAGCGCGGGCCCAGCCCGGTCTTGTCCGGTGCGATCGTCTGGGTGGTCCCCGGCAGCATCGCGATCACGGTGTAGACGCTCTGCCCGCTGGCGGCCAGGTCACCGACCTGCTTGAGCAGCCAGGTGCCTATCTCCTCCGTGCTCGGGTCGGTCGTCGCGCCGACCTTCAGCCGCAGGTCCTTCGCCTCGTCGATCTTCTTGAGCTCGCTCTGGAAGCCGGAGAGCGCCTGGTCCCGGGCCGAGGCCCGCTTGGTGTCCAGCAGTCCGGTGCGGACCTGGGCCACCACCACGACGCCCAGCACCAGCACCACCACGACCGACAGCAGCAGGGTCGCCGCCACCACCCGCAGCTGGATCGAACGCCGGTACAGCGCCGCCACCCGGTGCACGGGCCGGCGCAGCTGACGGGTGAGCAGCGCGATCAGGGCCGCCGGAGCACGCCGCCTGCGGCTGCGCACCGTCGAGCTCAGCACGTCCCCGCGCACGGCGTCGGCCCCGCCGGTCGCGGAACCCGACGGGGTCTCGTCAGCCTGGTACATCACGTCAGCTGGGCCCGGCCTTGTAGCCGACGCCACGGACGGTCACCACGATCTCGGGGCGCTCGGGGTCCTTCTCGATCTTGGACCGCAGGCGCTGGACGTGGACGTTCACCAGCCGGGTGTCCGCCGCGTGCCGGTAGCCCCAGACCTGCTCCAGCAGCACCTCCCGGGTGAACACCTGCCACGGCTTGCGGGCCAGCGCGACCAGCAGGTCGAACTCCAGCGGGGTCAGCGGGATGCCCCGCCCGTCCCGCTTCACGGAGTGGCCGGCCACGTCGATCACCAGATCGCCGATGGTCAGCTGCTCCGGGGTCGGATCCTCGGCACGGCGCAGCCGGGCACGGACCCGGGCCACCAGCTCCTTGGGCTTGAACGGCTTGGTGACGTAGTCGTCGGCGCCCGATTCCAGGCCCACCACGACGTCCACCGTGTCGGTCTTGGCGGTCAGCATGACGATCGGAATGCCCGACTCGGCCCGGATCTGCCGGCAGACGTCAATGCCGTCCCGACCCGGAAGCATCAGGTCGAGGAGGACCAGGTCGGGCTTGGTCTCCCTGAACGCTGCCAGCGCCCTGTCCCCATCTGCGACGAAAAACGGCTCAAAACCCTCACCCCGCAGCACGATGCCGAGCATCTCGGCCAGTGCGGAGTCGTCATCAACGACGAGGACGCGTCCCTTCATGCGTCCATCTTCTCATTACCGGATTGTGACCTGCCGCACAGCAGTCCCTTTGCTCCAGAACGGCCAACTGGCGACCAGGCGAATTCAGGCCATACCGGGCGAAAGGTCTGCACCCCTCCACCCCCACGGTCCCGGGGAGAGCCCACGAACCGTCCGCAGCCGTGCCGTTGCCGTTCAGCAACCGGATCCCCCTGGGGGACGTACGGCCACCATGACACGATGGGCGCTGCGCCCGCGTGAAGATCCACCCGGTGCCGCGAACCCCGACGCCCTCCGAGGAGCAGTGATGACCGACACTCCGGGCTGGGCCTCGCCCGGCTCGCCCGAGCCGCCCCGCGACGGCACCCGGCCCACGGCCGACGTGCCCTCCGTGCCCGGCCAGTCGGCACCGCCCCACGACGCGCCGCCCGCCTGGGGCACCGCCCCCGGAGCCCCGCAGCCCCCGTACGGCGGGCAGCCGGTCGGGTACGGGCAGCCCGGCCCGTACGGCGGAGGTCCCGGCGGCCAGTACGGCTGGGGCGTCCCGCAGAGCCCCAAGCCCGGCATCATCCCGCTCCGCCCGCTCGGCCTCGGCGAGATCCTCGACGGCGCCGTCTCGACCGTCCGCAAGCACTGGCGCACCACCCTCGGCCTCTCGCTCGGCGTGGCGGTCGTCCAGCAGGGCGCCACGCTCGGCGCGCAGCTCGCCATCAAGGGCGACACCGGCGAGTTCACCCCGGTGATCACCACCCTGGCCAGCATGCCGGTCACGCTGCTGCTCGGCGTCGTGGCCGCGGCCCTGCTCACCATGGTCGTCAGCCGCGCCATCCTCGGACAGTCCGTGACCGTCCGGGACGCCTGGCGCGACGCCCGGCCGCGACTGCTCCAGCTCACCGGCCTCACCCTGCTCACCGGCCTGGTCGGCGTCGGGGTCATGCTGCTCGGGTTCACCCCGCTGATCGGCTACCTGCTGGCCGGCGCGGACGAACCGGCGATCGTGATCCCGCTCGTCGTCGTCGGTCTGCTCAGCATCCCGGTCGCGTTCTGGCTCTGGATCCAGCTCAGTCTGGCCGCCCCCGCCCTGATGCTGGAGAAGCAGGGCGTGTTCACCGCCCTCTCCCGCTCCCGCCGCCTGGTCCGCGGCTCCTGGTGGCGGATCTGCGGCATCAACGTGCTCAGCCAGATCATCGCGGCCTTCGTCGCGGGCGTGATCAGCACCCCGTTCATGATCGCCGGCCTGGTCCTCGGCTTCGACGACATCGCCCGCCAGGCCGACGCCGGGGACTCCGGCGCCCTGCCCACCGCGATGCTGGTCACCATGGCGATCGGCGGCGTCATCTCCGCCACCATCACGCTCCCGTTCACCGCCACCATCGGCGTGCTCCTCTACGTCGACCAGCGGATCCGCCGCGAGGCCCTGGACATCGAGCTCGCCCGCGCCGCCGGCCTGCCCGAGCACGGCGGCACCGGCTGGGGCGGACAGGCCGGCCCGAACCCCGCCGCGAGGCTCTGAGCCCGATGCCGCACTGGGGGGAGAGGGTCCTGGCCGCGGGTGGCGCCCCGGTCACGACCCCGCGCGACGCCGCCCGCGACGCCGCACGCGACGAACTGCTCAAGGCCGACTACCACCGGCACGACCCGAGCCTCCAGGAACGGGTCATCGGCTGGATCATGGACCGGATCGACGAAGCCCTCGGGGCCATCGCCGGCGACGGCACCACCGGCACCACCGGCCTGATCCTCTTCACGGTGATCGCCGTCCTGATCGCCGCCGCCCTCTGGTGGCGCCTCGGCGCCCCCCGGCGGGCCGCCCGGACCACCCTCGGCGTCTTCGGGGCCCTCGGTCCCCGCACCGCGGCCCAGCACCGGGCCGACGCCGAGCGTCATGCCGCCGCCGGCCAGTGGACCGAGGCCGTCCGCGAACAGATGCGCGCCCTGGTCCGCGGCCTGGAGGAGCGCACCCTGCTCGACACCCGCCCCGGCCGCACCGCCGACGAGGCCGCCGCCGAGGCCGGACGCACCCTGCCCGAGCACGCCGCGGCACTCACCGCGGCCGCCCGCACCTTCGACGACATCGCCTACGGCGACCGCACCGCCGACCAGGCCGCCTACCAGCTGCTGCGCGACCTCGACCGGACCCTGGAGCGCGCCCGCCCGGTCCTCGCCCCGGCCGCCGGAGGACCCGCATGACCAGCACCGCCCCCGCCGCGCCGACGCCCGAACCCGCCCCGTCCTCCGAGCCGGAGCCCGCCACCGCCCTCGCCGCCACCAGCCTCGCCCCCACGGGCCACGGCCTCTGGCGGCGCGGCCGGTGGTACCTGCTCACCGCCGCACTCCTGCTGCTCTCGGCCGTCGTCCTGGCCGCCCTCAACCAGGACCGCAGCTACCCGCCGCTCGACCCGCGCTCCTACGAGCCCGCCGGCGGGCACGCCGTGGTCGCCCTCCTCCAGCGCGAGGGGCTCAAGGTCGACCTCACCGCCGACCCCACCGTCCCCGCCGCCGACGCGGGCACCCTCGTCCTGCCCGAGCCCGACCTGCTCGGCCCCGAGCAGCTGCGCGCCGTCGCCACCGCCGGACACGCCCGGCTGATCCTGATCTCCCCCGGCCCCGCCGCGCTCAGCGCACTCGTCCCCGGCGTCCGCACCTCCGACGAGAACGGCGGCGTCCCCTACGCCTCCGTCCGCAGCACCGCCGCCCAGTGCTCGCTCCCCGAGGCCGTCCGGGCGGGGACCGCGCACCTCGGCGGCCTGCTCTACACCGCCGGCAGCCGCGGCGAGGGCTGCTACGAGCGCGGCCACGGCTACCCGCTGGTCGCCGTCCCCACCGGCCGGAACTCCGACGTCGTCGTCCTCGGCAGCGGCGACTTCCTCACCAACGAGCTGCTCCCGAAGGACGGCAACGCCGCCCTCGGCGTCGGCCTCCTGGGAACCAAGCCGCACCTCACCTGGCACCTGCCCGACTACACCGCCCCGGTCGCCGAGGGCGGCGGGCTGAAGACCTTCGACGACTACATCCCCGAGGGCTGGCGCTGGGCCGGCTACCAACTCGCCGTCGCCGTCCTGCTCGCCGCCCTCTGGCGGGCCCGCCGGCTCGGCCCGGTGGTCAGCGAGAACCTGCCCGTCGTGGTCCGCGCCGCCGAGACCACCGAAGGCCGTGCCCGCCTCTACCGCCGCGCCAAGGCCCGTGGCCGCGCCGCCGACGCCCTGCGCCGCGCCGCC
Source organism: Kitasatospora sp. NPDC127035 (assembly GCF_042726075.1). Lineage (NCBI taxonomy): Bacteria > Bacillati > Actinomycetota > Actinomycetes > Kitasatosporales > Streptomycetaceae > Kitasatospora > Kitasatospora sp. NPDC127035. The sequence goes on from NZ_JBHXDN010000013.1 coordinate 182,330, forward strand.
GCCCACCGCCTCGCCCCGGCCCTGGGCGTCCCGCCCGTCGCCGGCGCACCCGACCCCACCGCTCTCAGCGCGGCCGTCGCCGACCGCCTCCCCGAGCGGCCCGCCGGGGACGTACGGGCCCTCCTGTACGGCCCGCCCCCGACCGACGACGCCGCGCTGCTGCGGCTCGCCGACGACCTCGACGCCCTCGAAAGGCAGGTACGGAAGCCGTGACCGAACAGGCCACCGCCCAGCTCCGCATCACCCCCGGCCCGGCTCCCGCCACCCCCGGCCCCTCGCACGACCCCCGGGTCAGCGACCCGCGCGAGGCGCTGACCGCCCTGCGCGCCGAGATCGCCAAGGCCGTGGTCGGCCAGGACGCCGCCGTCACCGGCCTGGTCGTCGCCCTGCTCTGCGGCGGCCACGTGCTGCTCGAAGGCGTCCCCGGCGTGGCGAAGACCCTGCTGGTCCGCACCCTCTCCACCGCGCTCAGCCTGGAGACCAAGCGCATCCAGTTCACGCCCGACCTGATGCCCGGCGACGTCACAGGCTCCCTGATCTACGACGCCCGGACCTCCGAGTTCTCCTTCCAGGCCGGCCCGGTCTTCACCAACCTGCTGCTCGCCGACGAGATCAACCGCACCCCGCCGAAGACCCAGGCGGCCCTGCTGGAGGCCATGGAGGAGCACCAGGTCACCGTCGACGGCGAGCCGCGTGCCCTGCCCGTCCCGTTCCTGGTCGCCGCCACCCAGAACCCGGTCGAGTACGAGGGCACCTACCCGCTGCCCGAGGCCCAGCTCGACCGCTTCCTGCTCAAGCTGGTCCTGCCGCTGCCCGACCGGGACCAGGAGTTCCAGGTGCTCGCCCGGCACGCCTCCGGCTTCGACCCGCGCGACCTCGGCGCCGCCGGTGTCCGCCCGGTCGCCGGCCCCGGGCACATCGCCGCCGCCCGCGAGCAGATCGCCGCGCTGACCGTCGCACCCGAGATCCTCGCCTACATCGTCGACCTGTGCCGGGCGACCCGGCAGTCGCCGTCGCTCTCCATCGGCGTCTCCCCCCGCGGTGCCACCGCCCTGCTCGGCGCCTCCCGCGCCTGGGCCTGGCTCGCCGGCCGCGACTACGTCACCCCCGACGACGTCAAGGCCCTCGCGCTGCCCACCCTGCGCCACCGCGTCGCCCTGCGGGCGGAGGCCGAGATGGAGGGCGTCACCGCCGACTCCGTCATCCAGGCGGTCCTGGCCCAGACCCCGGCCCCCCGCTGACCCTCGACACCCCGCCGACCGCCTCGCTCCCGGCCCCGACGAAGGAACGCACCGCATGGCCCTCACCGGGCGAACCGCCCTGCTCGCCGCGCTCGGCGCCCTCGTCACGGGCCTGCTGCTGCCCTCCTGGGCCGGGATCGGCGCCGTCACCGGAACGGTCCTCCTCGCCGTCGTCGTCGACCTGGCGCTCGCCGCCCCCGTCCGCAGCCTGCGGATCACCCGGGGCGGCGCCACCACCGTCCGGCTCGGTGAACCCGCCACCGTCGAACTGACCGTCACCAACCCGTCCGGCCGCCCCCTGCGCGCCAGGATCCGCGACGCCTGGGCCCCGTCCGCCTGGCGCCCGGGCACCGAGATCGCCGCCTCCCGGCACACCCTGCGGGTCCCGGGCCGCGAACGGCGCCGGGTCACCACCGTCCTCACTCCGACCCGGCGCGGTGACCACCACGCCCACAAGGTGACGGTCCGCTCCCTCGGCCCGCTCGGCCTGGCCGGCCGTCAGGGATCGCACCTCGTCCCCTGGACGGTCCGCGCCCTCCCCCCGTTCGCCAGCCGCAAGCACCTGCCCTCCCGGCTCGCCCGGCTGCGCGAACTCGACGGTCGCACCTCCCTCCTGACCCGTGGCCAGGGAACCGAGTTCGACTCCCTGCGCGAGTACCTGCCCGGCGACGACATCCGCTCCATCGACTGGCGCGCCAGCGCGCGCCGCCAGACCGTCGCCGTCCGCACCTGGCGCCCCGAGCGCGACCGGCACATCCTGATCGTCCTCGACACCGGCCGCACCTCCGCCGGCCGGGTCGGCGACGCCCCGCGCCTGGACGCCTCCCTCGACGCCGCGCTCCTGCTCACCGCACTGGCCACCAAGGCCGGCGACCGGGTCGACCTGCTCGCTCACGACCTCCGCAAGCGGGCCTCGGTGGCGGGCCGGTCCCCCAACGAGATCCTCACGGCCTTCACCGGCGCGATGGCCGTCCTGGAGCCCGCCCTCTACGAGACCGACATGCGTTCGCTGGTCGCCACCTCGCTGAAGATGGCGCCGCACCGCTCGCTGATCGTCCTCCTCACCGGCCTCGACGCGGCTCCCGTGGAGGACGGCCTCCTCCCTCTCCTCCCACTGCTCACCAAGCGCCACGAGGTCGTGCTCGCCTCCGTCGCCGACCCGCACCTCGACGAGCTCGCCGCCGGCCGCGGCACCGTCGAGGCCGTCTACGGCGCCGCCGCGGCCGAGCAGACCCGCGCCGACCGCCGTCTCACCGCCGACCGCCTCACCCGCACCGGCGTCACGGTGCTCGACGCCGCACCCGCCTCCGTCGCCCCCGCGCTCGCGGACACCTACCTCGCCCTCAAGGCCGCAGGCCGCCTCTGAGCGGCCCTTCCACTCAGGCCGGAAACCCGAGATGCCCCGCTACCGGTGCCGGTAGCGGGGCATTCTCCTGCCGTGGACGCTCTGTCTTCTGTCCCTGCCGGCCTTCTGTGCCGGCCTTCCGTGCCCCGTGCCGCCTGCGAACTCCCAGCGGCTTCCGCCACAGGGCCTCGTCAGGGCCTCATCCAAAACACGGACGGAAGCGCGGTCTCCCAGCCCCCCGAATTCCCACCGAAGACCCTGGGGGCCTTCGCCGGCGCCCCTCCACGGCCGCCGGAGGCACGGACACCCGCCCGGGAGACAATCCAGGGGCAAGCCGGGGAGAGGGCCGTCCACCGAATTCCCCGGAAACGCAAAGAACCCCCGTCCGTATCCCGGACGGGGGTTCTTCACAATGATTGTTCGGCGGCGTCCTACTCTCCCACAGGGTCCCCCCTGCAGTACCATCGGCGCTGTGAGGCTTAGCTTCCGGGTTCGGAATGTAACCGGGCGTTTCCCTCACGCTATGACCACCGAAACACTATGAAACTGTCAACCGCACCCACACCGTGACCAGACGTGTGGGGGTCGTTGTTTCAGAACAACACAGTGGACGCGAGCAACTGAGGACAAGCCCTCGGCCTATTAGTACCGGTCAACTCCACCCCTCACAGGGCTTCCATATCCGGCCTATCAACCCAGTCGTCTACTGGGAGCC
>NZ_JBHXDN010000014.1:0-78432 GCF_042726075.1 Kitasatospora sp. NPDC127035
GGCCCGGTACGCACCCGCGTACCGGGCCCGAGGCGTTCCGGCGCGCGGAGCTCGCGGAGCCGGCCGCACCGGCAGGACGGCCCACCGGGCCCGGGAACGAGTCCGGCCCCGCCGCGTGGTGCGGCGGGGCCGGAACCCGGTCAACGTCCTCGTGCCGGTGCTTCCAGGCCCTAGGCCCGGCCGACGAGCTCGGGGCGACGGGCGGCCTGGCGGCTCGCGGGCTGGATCGCCTTCAGGTGCGCGGGCATCCGGCGGATCATCGCGAGCAGCAGCACCAGACCGGCGCGGGACAGGTAGATCATGGCCTTGACCGGCGAGGCACTGGGCGTACCGGTGGTGCGCTCGCGCATGGCGACCGGCACCTGGCGCACGACGAAGCCGCAGCGGGCCGCGCCGACCATGCTCTCGATGGTGTCACCCAGGTACTCGACCGGGTACCACTGCGCGAAGAACTCGATGAGCGGCTTGTTGCACGCCTTGAAGCCCGACGTGGTGTCGGTCAGGCGGGTGCGGGTGATGCGCGAGAGCACCACCGACAGCAGCTTCATCGCCCACTTGCGGGGGCCGCGCACCTTGTAGCTGCCCTCGCCGTCGAAGCGGGCGCCGATGACGAGGTCCGCCTCGTCCAGCTTGGCCAGCAGGGCGGGGACGTAGGCGGGGTCGTGCTGGCCGTCGGCGTCGCACTGGATCGCGACGTCGTAGTCGTGCAGGTGCGCGTAGCGGTAGCCGAACCGCATCGCGCCGCCGACACCGAGGTTGTAGGGCAGCTGCGCCACGCGGGAGCCGGACGCCGCGGCGACGGCGGCGGTGTTGTCCACCGAGCCGTCGTCCACGACGAGGGTGTCCACGCCGGGGAGCTTCTGCTGGATCTCGCGGAGGATCTTGGGCAGGCCCTCCGACTCGTTCCAGGCGGGAAGGATGATCAGTACCCGCTTGCCGTCGATCATGCCCTCACCTCGGGGTTGGTCGAGCCGCTCGCCTGCTGGTTCGCACCGGCGATCGGGAAGCCGTGGTGCTCGGCCAGGTGGGCGCGCATCATCGCCACGTCCTCGGCCAGGGTGCGGGTCTCCGCCTCCAGCCGAGAGGCCTCCCAGCTGAGGTGCAGCGACACCAGCAGGACCAGGACGAAGCCGGCGAACAGCACGAGGCTCACGCCGGACGCGATACCGAGCCGGCGCGCGGTTGAGTCCAGGATCGTGGGGAAGAACCCGAGCGGCGCCACGATGACGCCGATCGCGAGCCAGATAGCCGCGTACTTCTCCCGCAGCTGCTGGCGACGCAGCAGCTCCAGGATGTAGACGACCACCAGCACGCCGGTGATCGAAGTGATGACGGTGAGTTGCACGACTGGTTGCGCCTTTCAGCGGCAGTGGCGTGGCCAAGGAAAAGACATATTAAAGGCATGGCGTGAACGAATGGCCGCCGCCGGGGGTGCTGGGCGGGGCCGAGGGGTGTCACACCTCTGACGACTGGCGTGCTGCCGGGGTCGCCCGCTCCCGCGCCGAGGGAACGACCGGAGCGGACAGGGAACGGGCCAGCGCCCATAGCATGGCAGCCGCACTCACCGCCGCACCAGCCAGGTACCCGAGTTCGACCCGGGTCGCGATCTCGCCCGGCGACAGGGTCACCGCGACCAGGACGGCGGTACCCGCCAGCCAGGCCAGCAGCTGCCGCTGGTGGCGGCCGAGCGAGAGCAGCGCCTGACCGAACACGGTCGCCAGCATGTAGCAGAGGGTGCCGAGCACGAGCCAGAGGAAGTCGGTCGACCCCAGCACGTCCTGCGCCTTGAACAGCACCTGGATGGCCCACGGCCCGAGGACGACCGTCGGCAGACCGGCCGCCGTGCACATCAGCACGACGATGCCGCCGGTCCGCAGCAGCACCTTCCGGAACTCCGCCTGGTTGCCCGCGGCGGCAGCGCCGGACAGCGAGGAGACCAGCGAGGCCTGGATCGCGGCGTAGGCGAACAGCGGGACGCGGGCCAGCACCACGGCGTTGGCGAGCGCGGCGATCAGCGCCTTCGAGGAGGGCGAGAGCGAACCCACGCTCACCACCGCGGCGTTGACCATCAGCTGGGCGAGCAGGGTGGACCCGGTCAGCAGGCCCAGACCGGTGGTCACGTCGCGCCAGGCCGGGGCCGGGCCGCCGCGCCGGTCGGCGAACACCTTGCGCATCCCGATCACCGAGGCGGCCAGCGGCGAGATCACCAGGATCAGCGCGAACGCCAGCGGCGAGTGGGTGCCGAACAGCGGGATCAGCGCGGCCAGCCCGATCCGCAGCCCGCCGTCGACCGCGAGCTGGGCGCCGTACGCGCCGAAGTGGCCGAGCCCGGCCAGCGCCCCGCGGGCGACCGAGCTGACGGCGAGGCCGACCAGGGCGCCGCCGAGGCCGGCGACCAGCCAGAGGTCACCGGAGAAGAAGCGGTCGGCGATCGGCCGGGCCGCGGCGGCGACCACCAGCAGCACGACGGCCAGCACCACGACGGTGGCCAGCAGGACGCGCCGGATCGCCGGACCCGGCCCGCGACCGGCCACGTCGCGGGCCGCGACCAGGCGGTTGAGCTCCAACTCGACCGGGGAGAAGAGTCCGTACCCGACGGACATGACCACGGTCCAGAGCATGTTGACGCCCGCGACCTGGGTGGTGTCCAAGCTGTGCCCGGCAAGCGCCAGGAAGATGTACGACGAGACACCGAGCACGACGGTGCCGCCGAGAACGAGCCGCACGCCCGGGGGCAGCGCCCCCAGCAGCTTGGCCACCGGGTTCGTCATCGCAGGGAGGCCTTGGCCTTCAGCGGCTCCCACCAGGCGCGGTTCTCGCGGTACCAGGTGATGGTGGCGGCCAGGCCGTCCTCGAAACGGACCTGCGGGGTGTAGCCGAGCTCCTCGCTGATCTTGGTGATGTCCAGCGAGTAGCGCAGGTCGTGGCCCTTGCGGTCGGCGACCGGCTCGACCATGGACCAGTCGGCGCCGGCGGCCTGGAGCAGCAGCTCGGTGAGCTCCTTGTTGGTGATCTCGGTGCCGCCGCCGATGTTGTAGACCTCGCCGGACCGGCCCTTGCGCATGGCCAGCTCGATGCCGCGGCAGTGGTCGGAGACGTGCAGCCAGTCACGGATGTTGCCGCCCGTGCCGTACAGCGGCACCTTCCTGCCGTCCAGCAGGTTGGTGGTGAACAGCGGGATGACCTTCTCCGGGAACTGGTAGTGCCCGTAGTTGTTGGAGCAGCGGGTGACCACCACGTCCATGCCGTGCGTGCGGTGGTAGGCGAGCGCCAGCAGGTCGGAGCCGGCCTTGGAGGCCGAGTACGGGGAGTTGGGCGCGAGCGGCCACTCCTCGGTCCACGAGCCCTCGGAGATCGAGCCGTAGACCTCGTCGGTGGAGACGTGGACGAAGCGGCCGACACCGTGCTTCTTGGCCGAGTCCAGCAGCACCTGGGTGCCCAGGACGTTGGTGACCACGAACGGGCCCGCGCCCTCGATGGACCGGTCCACGTGGGACTCGGCGGCGAAGTGCACGACCACGTCGTGGCCGGGCATGACCTGGTCGACGGCGTCCGCGTCGCAGATGTCGCCACGCACGAAGGTGTAACCGCTGTGACCGGCGACGGACGCCAGGTTGGCCTCGACGCCCGAGTAGGTGAGCTTGTCGAAGACGGTGATCTGATCCGTTGCGTCGGCGCTCAGCAGCTGCCTGACGAACTCTGAACCGATGAAGCCGGCGCCGCCGGTAACGAGGATGCGCATAGTGCGGGCAGTCTACCGGTGCACCCCGGGGCCATCGCCCCGGGTCAGCAGCAGGCTCCGAACCTCACATAAGCTGCGCGCATGCGTGGAATTCTCTTGGCGGGCGGTACCGGGTCACGTCTGTGGCCGCTGACCCGAGCAGTCTCGAAGCAGCTCCTCCCCGTCTTCGACAAGCCGATGATCTACTACCCGCTGTCGACCCTGGTCATGGCCGGTATCAGCGAGATCCTGATCATTACCACCCCGCAGGACCAGGAGCAGTTCCAGCGCCTGCTCGGCGACGGCTCCCAGTTCGGCCTCAAGCTCGAGTACGCCGTCCAGGAGAAGCCCGAGGGCATCGCCCAGGCCTTCGTGCTCGGCGCCGACTTCATCGGCGACGAGCCCGTCGCGCTGATCCTCGGCGACAACATCTTCCACGGCAGCGGCCTCGGCACCCGGCTCGCGGAGCGCACCTCGCCGCACGGCGGCATGGTCTTCGCCTACCCGGTCGCCGACCCGACCGCGTACGGCGTGGTCGAGTTCGACGACAACGGCCAGGTCATCTCCATCGAGGAGAAGCCCACCCAGCCGAAGTCGCGCTACGCGGTGCCCGGTCTCTACTTCTACGACAACCGCGTGGTCAAGATCGCGTCGGGCCTCAGCCCGAGCGCGCGCGGCGAGCTGGAGATCACCGCCGTCAACGAGGAGTACCTCAAGACCGGCGAGCTGCACGTCACCATCCTCGACCGCGGCACCGCCTGGCTCGACACCGGCACGTTCGTCTCGATGGTCCAGGCCTCCGAGTTCGTGCGGGTCATCGAGGAGCGCCAGGGCTTCAAGATCGGCTGCATCGAGGAGGCCGCCTGGCGGGCCGGCCTGATCGACGACGCGCAGCTGCGCGAACTCGCCGAGCCGCTGTGCAAGAGCGGCTACGGCGACTACCTGATCGCCCTGCTCGACGAGGAGAACGCCCGGTGAAGTTCCGCGAGCTCTCCCTCCCCGGCGCCTTCGAGGTCACCCCGCAGCAGCACGGCGACCCGCGCGGCCTGTTCATGGAGTGGTACCGCTTCGACCGGCTGGAGGAGGTCGTCGGCCACCCGCTGAACCTCGCCCAGGGCAACCTGTCGGTGTCCGCCAAGGACGTCGTCCGCGGCATCCACTTCGCCGACGTCCCACCCGGCCAGGCCAAGTACGTCAGCTGCGTCCGCGGCGCCGTCCTCGACGTGGTCGTGGACCTGCGGGTCGGCTCCCCCGCCTTCGGCCGCTGGGAGTTCGTCCGCCTGGACGACGTCGAGCGCAAGTCGGTCTACATCCCCGAGGGATTCGGCCACGGCTTCTGCGCGCTGACCGACGACGCCACGCTGTCGTACGTCTGCTCCGAGACCTACAACCCGACCGGCGAGCACGCGGTGCACCCGCTCGACCCGGACCTCGGCATCGAGTGGCCCACCGACGCCCCGCAGCTGTCCGCCCGTGACGACGCCGCCCCGTCGCTGGCCGACGCGATCGCCGGCGGCCTGCTGCCGGACTACGAGAAGTGCCTCGCCTTCACCGAGGGCCTGCGCACCCGCTGAGACCGTCCGATGCCCGGGTCCACCGCTCTGCGGCGGGCCCGGGCATCGTCGTCCGCGGGGCCGCGGCCCGGCCCGCAGCCCGGCGCTCGGCCCCGCGCTCGGCCCGGCGGAGGGGCGCGGACGGGCTCAGTATGATGGGCCAGCCACAGGGTCCCTGCCCTGTTCCGGCCCCGACTCCGACCAGCGGATGTGCCTCCACCATGACCACTCTGGAAATCCTGCTTCCGTACTACGGCGACGTCGCGCTGATGCAGGCAGCGGTGCGCAGTGTGCTGGCCCAGACCGACCCGGACTGGCGGCTGACCGTCGTCGACGACGGTCGGGAGCCCGGCGTGCCGGAGTGGTTCGCCGAGCTCGACGACCCGCGGGTCCGGTACTTCCGCAACGAGAAGAACCTCGGCGTCACCGGCAACTACCGCAAGTGCCTGGGCATGGCCGAGCACGAGTACATGATGTTCATGGGCACGGACGACATCATGCTCCCCAACTACGTCGCCACCATCCGCTCGATCCTGGCCCAGTACCCCGGCGTCGCGATGATCCAGCCGGGCGTCCAGGTCATCGACGGCGACGGCAAGCCCAGCAGCTCGCTCGCCGACGAGGCCAAGCGCCGGATCTACGCGCCCAAGCAGCAGGGCCGCACCCTGCGGGGCGGCGAGGACCTGGCGGTCAGCCTGCTCAAGGGCAACTGGCTCTACTTCCCGTCGATCTGCTGGCGCACGGACGCCGTGCGGACCATGGGTTTCCGCGACAACCTGGAGATCATCCAGGACCTCGCGCTCGTCATCGACCTGCTCCAGGCCGGCGAGCAGATGGTCGTCGACGACGTCCGGGCCTTCCAGTACCGCCGGCACGCGGTCAGCATCTCCTCCTCGTCGGCCTTCAGCGGCACCCGCTTCACCGAGGCCCGCCGGTACTTCCTCGACGCCGCCGACCGCCTCGACGCACACGGCTGGCCGCGGGCCGCCAAGGCGTCCCGGATGCACCTGTCGGCCCGGATCCACGCCCTCACCCTGGTCCCTGGCGCGATGCGCGCCGGCCAGTGGGACGGGGCGAAGGCCCTGCTGCGCAACGCCACCAGCACGGCCGCCCGCCCCCGCTGACCCCCGCTCACCACCGTCCCCTGGGAGATCTCCGCAATGACCGCACCGCACACGACCCCCTCCCGGGTGGCCGTCCTCGGCGGCACCGGCTTCATCGGCCGGGTGCTCGGCGCCCGCCTGCTGGAGCAGGGCGTCGAGGTCGTCAGCCTGGCCCGCAAGGCGCCGGCGGTGCCGGCCCCCGGCCGGTTCGTCGCCTTCGACATCTCCTCCGACGCCGCCGCCGACCTCACCGCGCTGCTCGACCGTGAGCGGATCGACACGGTCGTCAACGCGGCCGGCGGCATGTGGGGCCTGAACGACGAGCAGATGTACCAGGCCAACGTGGTCCTGGTGGACCGGCTGATCGAGGCGGTCTCCGCGATGGCCTCCCCCGCCCGCCTGGTCCACCTCGGCACCGTGCACGAGTACGGCATGGCGCCGGTCGGCACCGGCCAGCGCGAGAGCGACCCCGCCGCCCCGGTGATGGAGTACGGCAAGCTCAAGCTCGCCGCCACCGAGGCCCTGGTCCGGGCCGTCGAGGCCGGCCGGCTGGACGCGGTCTCGCTGCGGCTCGGCAACGTCGTCGGCGCCGGCCAGCCCGGCCACAGCCTGCTCGGCGTGATGGCCGCCAAGCTGGACGCCGCCCGGCTGGCCGGCGAGACCGCGCAGCTCTCCCTCCAGCCGCTCACCGCCCAGCGCGACTTCGTCGACCTCACCGACACCCTCGACGCCGTCCTGATCGCCGCCCGCGCCGACGTCCTCCCGCCGGTGGTCAACGTCGGCACCGGCACCGCCTCCTCCGCCCGGCTGCTCGTCGAGCTGCTGATCGAGGAGAGCGGGGTGCCCACCGAGATCACCGAGGTCCCCGCGCCGGACGGCACCGGCCCGGAGACCGAGTGGCAGCAGCTCGATGTCACCGTCGCCCGCGAGCAGCTCGGGTGGGAGCCCCGGCGCACGCTGCGCGAGGCCGTCCGGGACCTCTGGCAGGCCCAGGTCGCCTCCTCGGCCTGACCCCCGCGGCAAGCAGCACGGCAGTACGGCGGTACGAGACTCAGCGGGCCACCGGCCCCGACGGGCGCGGTGCCCGGACCCCACCGGGTCCGGGCACCGCGCCCGCGCCACCCAGTGAACGGGAAGGCACGACACTGCGCGCCCTGCTCCGCCCGCACGGCACCCTCGCCGACCTCTGCACGGGTCGGGCCAACAGCTTCGGCGCCGTGCGCCTGCTGCTCGCGGTCGCGGTGGTGGTCTCGCACGTCTACCCGCTCGGCTGGGGCCGGCTGGACCCCCTCTGGAACTGGAGCGGTCACCAGACCGACTTCGGCAAGTCGGCCGTCCTCGGCTTCTTCGCCCTCTCCGGCTTCATGATCACCGGCAGTGCCGCGGCCCTGTCGCCCCTCCGCTTCGCCTGGCACCGGGCCCTGCGCATCCTGCCCGGGCTCTGGGGCTCGCTGCTGGTCTGCGCCCTGGCCCTCGTACCGCTGCTCTACCTCTTCCAGCACGGGTCACTGACGGGCTTCTGGAACCGCCCGGACGGTCCGCTGAGCTACCTGAGCAGCCTCGGCAGCACCTCGCCCGCGGCCGGCTGGGACATCTCCGGCGTGCTGGCCGAGGGCATCCGCCGGTCGACCAACTTCGACCGGAGCCTCAACGGCGCCCTGTGGTCCCTGAAGTACGAGATCCTCTGCTACGCCCTCGCCGGCCTGCTGGCCGCGCTCGGCCTGCTGCGCGGCCGGCTGGTCGTCCCCGCGCTGGCGCTGGCGCTCTGGCTGCTGATCGCCGGAGGCCTCGCCGACCTCCCGTCCCCGGGCTCCCCGCTCGTCGGCCCCGGTGTGGCCGTCCCGGTCCTCGGGCAGCTCAGCGGGTACCTGCTGGTGCACCTCGGGTTCGTCTTCCTGCTGGGCGCCGGCCTCCGGCTGTGGGCCGACCGGATTCCGGTGGACGACCGGCTGGCGCTGGCCGCCGGGATCGTCCTGGCCGGGACGCTGTACTGGCGCGGCTATCCCGTGCTCGGCCACCCCGCCCTGGTGTACCTGCTCTTCTGGGCGGCGGCCCGGCTGCCCCGCCGGTTCCAGGCCGTCGGACGCCGCCACGACTACTCGTACGGCGTGTACATCTACGGGTTCCCGGTCGAGCAGGCGGCCGCGCTGCTCGGCTTCGCGCGCTTCGGCGTCCTGGGCTTCTTCGCGGCCGCCATGACCGCGACACTGGCCCTGGCGGCCTTCTCCTGGCACGTCGTCGAGGAGCCCGCGATGCGGCTGCGGAACTGGGCCCCGGGGCCGCGGGGCTCCGCGGAGGGAGCCCGGCCCGCGAAGGCCGGCAGCTGAACCGTCGCGCCGGAGCGCCCGCCTACCGCCGACCGCCGCCCGCCGCCCGGGTCAGCCCTTCCGCTCCTTGAAGACCCAGATCCGCATCAGCACGAAGCGCAGGACGGTGGCCAGGCCGTTGGCGACCACCAGGCCCGCCACCTCGACCGTGCGCGAGGCGTCCGGCGCCGCGAGGTCCAGCAGGGCGAGCACCCCGGCGCTGAGACCCAGGCCGATCAGGAAGGCGACCGCCCCCTGGAGCTGGTGGCGCAGGGCGCCCTCGGCACCCGTGATCCCGAAGGTGAACCGCCGGTTGGCCGCGGTGTTGGCCACCGCGCTCACCGCGAGCGCGATCAGGTTCGCCGCCTGCGGGGCGACGAACTGCCGCGCGACGACGTACAGCCCCAGGTAGAAGAGGGTGCTCAGGACCCCGATCACCAGGAAGGACGGGATCTGGCGCCGGACCGTCCCGGCCGGCCGCGCCGCCGCGGGACCGTCCTGCGCCGGCACGGTCGGCTTGTCGGTGGAGACCATCTGGATGCCCATGATTTCTTCGTCGGATCAGGAGAGCTCGTACACGGCCACCCGGCCGTTGTCGAACACCTGCTTGGTGAGGTCCTTCAGCCGCGGCGACTCGGCCCCGGCCTTGCGGTGGACCACCAGGTACCGGAGCCGGGGGTCGTCGTCGCGCAGCCGTCGCAGGGTGTCCGCCGTCGGATGGTAGAACGCCTCCTCGTTGCGCCTGAACAGGGCCTCGTCCCAGAAGCCCGTCGTGGCCGACACGGCTCCGGCCGCGGTGGCCATCAACCGGGGCGCGTAGGCCCAGCCCTCGATCAGCACCGAGCGTTCGGAGTAGGCGCTCAACCAGTACGAACGGTAGTTGTCGCAGGAGGCGCTGTCCGCGTAGTCCTCGAACTGCCAGCAGTGGCTGTTGGTGGCGAGCACGTCCCGCGGCCCGCTGTGCTCACGGACCCAGCGGGCCGCCTGGACCTGCGTCTCCGGCAGGATCCACGAACCCTCCCAGTGCACCTTCCGCGCCTGGAGGACGTCCAGGGCCGTCGCCGGGACGCCCACCGCCAGCACCGCCGTCAGCAGCACGACGCCGCCGCGGCGCCGCAGCGCCGGCACCGCCCGGCCGGCGAGCCGCCAGAGCAGGCCGCCGGCCAGCGCGAGCCCGGCCAGCGCCGCCGCCGCGACCAGCGCGGGCAGCAGCTTGACGTACGGCGGCTCCCCCGCCGGACCGTCGAACGGCCGGGCCGCGAACGCCTTCCAGTCGTCCGAGTACCGGTAGAGGGCGAGGGTGAGCGCTCCGGCCAGGACCGCCGCCGCGGCGGCCAGCAGGAGCACGGCACGGCGCGGGAGCGCCGCCCGCTCGAAGGTCTCGCAGTACCCCCACGCCGAGAGCAGGGCGGCGAAGGGCAACCCCGCCAGGGTGAAGTAGCTGGCGTTGAAGCCGTTCACCGCGAGGTAGGCGGCCGGCCCGGCCAGCGCGCCGCCGAGCAGGAACCACTGCACCGGAGCGAGGTCCAGCCGGCTGCGCCACAGCAGGGGCAGCATCCCGGCCGCCTTGAGGTGGTGGTTCAGCACGAACGCGACCAGGATCGCGGCGACCAGCCCGGCCTGCACCGCCGCCGGCCGGGAACCGTCCGGATCCGCCCAGTACCCCCGGACGTTGCCGAACGGGACGACCTCCAGCGCGTAGCTCTGGAAGTCGAAGACGGCGGCCGTCGCGAAGAGCTGCGCCGCGCCGACGATCGCCCCCAGGCGGACGATCGTCCACGGGACGCGCCGCGTCCCGATCAGGATCATCAGCCCGGCGAAGCCGAGACCGCCCAGGACCACCGGAAGCGTGCTGGCCTTCGCCGCGCTGGAGGCCAGCGCGAACAGCGCGGCGAGCACGTAGGCGCCGCGGCCGAACGACGGGATCCCCCCGTCGCCCTCCCGGGTCCGCCTCAGGAGGTCGCCGGCCGCACCGATCAGGGCGATCAGCAGCGGCTGGCTGTACGTCAGGGAGAGGCTGGCGAACGACATCAGCCGGACCGCGGGAGCCCCGAAGGTCCAGCTGCCCACGTTGTTGGGGTACGCCGCGGTGAACTCGCCCACCGCGAACACCAGCAGGGCCGCCACCGGGCCGGCCCAGGGCCGGCCCACGAGCCGGTGGGCGACCACCGCGACGGCGAGGATCCCCAGCGCGCCCAGCGCCGGGACCATCAGCCGCATCTCGACCACCGACAGGTCGACGTGCCCGACCAGATCGCCCATCGCCATGTGGACGAAGGTGAACCAGTGGTAGTTCAGCGGCTCCCCCGACACCTGCGGCAGGGTCGGCGGGACGTTGTACTTGGCGTTCCCCGCGAGCGACAGCAGGTAGGGCAGGTCGCCGTACTGCCGGCTGGTCTCGCTGTCCGGCAGGATCGGGAACCGGGCGAGGAAGACCTCGTAGTAGTACGCCGAGGAGAGGGCCACCACGCCGGCCGTCGCCCAGGACCAGCGCTCCGCCGGCCGGCGGTACCCGGCCGGCCGCCAGTGCCGCCGCAGGCCGGGCACCGCCAGGAAGGGCACCACCACCAGCAGCGGCCAGGCCACCGCGAACCTCTGCAGGCCGAGCGACACCAGCAGGGCCCACGCGCCGAGCTCCAGCACGAGGCCGGTGACCGCGCCGAGGACGAGGTCCTCGACCAGGGTGTGGGGGCGGCGGCGGAGCGCCCGGAACACCAGCGTGCCGGGAAGCAGCACGCCCCAGGCCGCGTAGCCCGTGTAGCGGGCGACGTCGCCCGGCGGGGTGTCCGCGGCCAGCAGCAGCGCGACCGCGAACAGGTAGCAGGCCACCGCCGGCGCCCACCGCCGCAGCCCGCCCGGGGCAGGGGAGTCGCGGCGGCCCGCCGTCAGCGACGCGGAAGCACTCGCCCCGCCCGGCGGGCGACCGTCCCGGGACCTGGCCGAGGACGCCGTGCTGTTGGTGGTGCCCATGCTGTCCGTTCCGTCCTCCGTGCCGCGCACCGGAGCCGCCCCGGGCGGCTCGACACGGTTCGCTGCGACCGGATCCGTTCCCCTGTGGAGGTCATCGCGACCGCTCCTGCCACTCGTCCTCGGCCGAGTCGTAGCCGACGAAGTACGCGGGGCGGGCCTGCACGGCCGAGTAGATCCGCCCGATGTACTCGCCGAGCAGACCGACGCAGATCAGCTGCACGGCACCGATGAAGAGCATCCCGATGAAGAGCGACGACCAGCCCGGCACGGTGGCGCCGAGCGCGTACGCGAACGCCGTGTAGACGGCGAGCCCTATGCAGACCAGGAAGCTCAGCAGGCCCATCCAGGTGGCGAGCCGCAGGGGACTTGCGGAGAAGTTGGTGATGCTGTCGATCGCCAGCCGCACCATCTTGGACAACGGGTAGTGCGTCGCCCCGGCGACCCGCTCCTCGCGGACGTAGACGACCTCGCCGCTGGGGAAGCCGAGCCAGGGGACGAGCAGCCGGTAGACCGGCTGGTGCTCGGGGAGGGACTTGAGGGCGTCGACGGCGGCCCGGCTGAGCAGCCGGTAGTCGCCGGCCTGGCTGGGCATCCGCTTGCCGACGAGCTTGCGCATGAGCCAGTAGTAGGCGCCGGCGGTGCGCCGTTTGAAACGGGTGTCGGTGGCGCGGTCGCCGCGGACCCCGTAGACGATGTCCAGGTTCTGCTCGCGGGCGAGCGCGAGCATCTCGGGGATCTTCTCCGGCGGGTCCTGGAGGTCCGCGTCGATGCTGACCACGTAGTCCCCCAGCGCCCGGTGGATCCCGGCGGTGAGCGCGGCCTGGTGACCGGAGTTGCGCGCGAAGCGGACGATGCGGAACTCGGGCCAGTCCTGGCGGATCTTCTGCATCAGCACCGGGGTGACGTCCGTGCTGCCGTCGTCGACACCGACCACCTCGTAGGTGACGTCGAGGGCGTCGAGTATCGGGCGGAGGCGCTCGACCGTCAGCGGGAGCGCTTCCTGCTCGTTGTAGATCGGCATCACGACCGACAACTGGGGCGCCGTTGGCATGAGGTGCTCCCGCTTTCCGCTGCTGGGGCTGGTTCGTGGCCCGAGAATAGCAGCAGCCTGTGAGCGCTCCGTGAGAGAAGATGAGCGCAGGGTTAAGACCGAAGGGCCCCGCACACCCTGAGGTGTGCGGGGCCCTTCGGATCGCCTGTGGGTCACAGGCAGGTCAGATCGTCAATTACTTGAGGATCTTGGTGACCTGGCCGGCGCCGACGGTGCGGCCACCCTCACGGATGGCGAACTTGAGGCCCTCCTCCATGGCGATCGGCTGGATCAGCACGACCGTCATGGCGGTGTTGTCGCCCGGCATGACCATCTCGGTGCCCTCGGGGAGGGTCACGACGCCGGTCACGTCCGTGGTACGGAAGTAGAACTGCGGGCGGTAGTTGTTGAAGAACGGGGTGTGACGACCACCCTCGTCCTTCGACAGGATGTAGGACTGGGCCTCGAAGTCGGTGTGCGGGGTGACCGAGCCGGGCTTGATGATGACCTGGCCGCGCTCGACGTCCTCGCGCTTGATGCCACGGAGGAGCAGACCGACGTTCTCGCCCGCCTGGCCCTCGTCGAGCAGCTTGCGGAACATCTCGATGCCGGTGACCGTGGTGGTGGTCTTGGTCTCCTTGATGCCGATGATGTCGACAGTCTCGTTGACCTTGAGGATGCCACGCTCGATACGACCGGTGACGACGGTGCCACGACCAGTGATCGTGAAGACGTCCTCGATCGGCATCAGGAACGGCTGGTCCACGGCGCGGGCCGGGGTCGGGATGGCCTCGTCGACCGCCGCCATCAGGCCGAGGAGCTTCTCGCCCCACTCCTTGTCGCCCTCCAGCGCCTTCAGCGCGGAGACGCGGACGACCGGCAGGTCGTCGCCCGGGAACTCGTACTCGGAGAGGAGCTCACGGACCTCGAGCTCGACGAGCTCCAGGATCTCCTCGTCGTCCACCATGTCGGCCTTGTTCAGGGCGACGACGATGTAGGGGACGCCGACCTGGCGGGCCAGGAGGACGTGCTCCTTGGTCTGCGGCATCGGGCCGTCGGTGGCGGCGACGACGAGGATCGCACCGTCCATCTGGGCCGCACCGGTGATCATGTTCTTGATGTAGTCCGCGTGACCCGGGCAGTCGACGTGGGCGTAGTGACGCGCCTCGGTCTGGTACTCGACGTGCGCGATCGAGATGGTGATACCGCGCTGCCGCTCCTCCGGCGCCTTGTCGATCTGGTCGAACGGCGTGAAGGGGTTGATGTCCGGGTGAGCGTCGTGCAGCACCTTGGTGATCGCCGCGGTAAGAGTGGTCTTACCGTGGTCGATGTGACCGATGGTGCCGATGTTGACGTGGGGCTTCGTCCGCTCGAACTTCGCCTTCGCCACTGCAGTCCTCCTGAGGACAGTTCTGTACGCCGTGCTGACGTCAGTTGGTCTTTGATCGGGTTGGGTACGGAGCGCCGAGGCACTCCATGCCGTCCCGCGGGTGGGGGCCGGAGGCCCCGGGAGAATCCGACCGGATTCTCCCGGATTGCCTCCTAATAGCCTAAGGGTTCGCTGTCGTCCCGATCGTCGGGACGTACGGCGGCCTCGAACAGGGAGCCGGCGGGTGCCGGTCCCTACTCGCCCTTGGCCTTGGCGATGATGTCGTCCGCCACGTTCCGCGGAACCTCGGCGTACGAGTCGAACTGCATCGAGTAGCTCGCGCGACCAGAGGTCTTGCTGCGCAGGTCACCGACGTAGCCGAACATCTCGGAGAGGGGCACCAGCGCCGTGACGACGCGGGCACCGTGACGCTCGTCCATGGACCGGATCTGGCCACGACGAGAGTTGATGTCGCCGATCACGTCGCCCATGTAGTCCTCGGGCGTGGTGACCTCGACGGCCATCATCGGCTCCAGGAGGACCGGGGAGGCCTTCCGGGCGCCTTCCTTGAACGCCATCGAGCCGGCGATCTTGAACGCGAGCTCGGACGAGTCGACGTCGTGCGCCGCACCGTCGAGCAGCTTCACGCGGACACCCTGGAGCGGGTAGCCGGCGAGGATGCCGAACTCCATGGCCTCCTGGCAGCCGGCGTCGACCGACGGGATGTACTCCCGCGGCACGCGGCCACCGGTGACCTGGTTGACGAACTCGTAGCCCTCGGCCTGCTCGAGCGGCTCGATCGCGATCTGCACCTTGGCGAACTGACCGGAACCACCGGTCTGCTTCTTGTGGGTGTAGTCGATGCGCTCGACGGCCTTGCGGATCGTCTCGCGGTACGCGACCTGCGGCTTGCCGACGTTGGCCTCGACCTTGAACTCACGGCGCATACGGTCGACGAGCACCTCGAGGTGCAGCTCGCCCATACCCGCGATGATGGTCTGGCCGGTCTCCTCGTCCGTGTTGACCTGGAAGGACGGGTCCTCCTCGGCGAGACGCTGGATGGCAACGCCCAGCTTCTCCTGGTCACCCTTGGACTTGGGCTCGATCGCGACGCGGATGACCGGGGCCGGGAAGTCCATGGACTCCAGGATGACCGGGTTCTTCTCGTCGGACAGCGTCTCACCGGTGGTGGTCTGCTTCAGGCCCATGACGGCGATGATGTCGCCGGCGCCCACCGAGTCGATCTCCTCACGCTTGTTCGCGTGCATGCGGTAGATCTTGCCGATGCGCTCCTTCTTGCCCTTCACGGCGTTCAGCACCGAGGTGCCGGACTCCAGGCGGCCCGAGTAGACCCGGACGAAGGTGAGCTTGCCGAGGTGCGGGTCCGACATGATCTTGAACGCGAGCGCGGCGAGCGGCTCGTCGTCCGAGGCCTTGCGGGAGATCTTGACCGTGTCGTCGCCGGGCTTGGTGCCCTCGATGGACTCGATGTCCAGCGGCGACGGCAGGTACTTGACGACCGCGTCGAGCAGGGGCTGAACGCCCTTGTTCTTGAACGCGGTACCGCAGAAGATCGGGGTGAAGTCCGAGTTCAGCGTGCCCTTGCGGATCGCGTCCTGGAGCAGCTCGACCGGGATCTCGGCCTCTTCGAGGGCGAGCTCCATGATCTCGTCGCTCACGTTGGAGACGGTGTCGATCAGCTGGGTGCGGTACTCGTCCGCCTGCTCCTGCAGCTCGGCCGGGATGTCGACGATGTCGTACATCTCACCCTTGGCCGCCTCGGCGGACCAGACCAGCGCCTTCATGCGGACCAGGTCGACAACGCCCTGGAAGTCCGCCTCGGCACCGATCGGGAGCTGCATGACCAGCGGGGTGGCGCCGAGGCGGTCCACGATGGTCTGCACGCAGAAGAAGAAGTTGGCGCCCGTGCGGTCCAGCTTGTTGATGAAGCAGATGCGCGGGACGCCGTAGCGGTCAGCCTGCCGCCACACGGTCTCGGACTGGGGCTCGACACCGGCGACACCGTCGAACACCGTCACGGCACCGTCGAGCACGCGCAGCGAACGCTCCACCTCGACGGTGAAGTCGACGTGGCCCGGGGTGTCGATGATGTTGATGGTGTTGGCGACGTCGTCGACCGTCCAGTGACAGGTGGTCGCGGCCGACGTGATCGTGATGCCGCGCTCCTGCTCCTGCTCCATCCAGTCCATGGTGGCAGCGCCATCGTGGACCTCACCGATCTTGTACGAGACACCGGTGTAGAACAGGATCCGCTCGGTGGTGGTGGTCTTGCCCGCGTCGATGTGCGCCATGATCCCGATGTTGCGGACCCTGGCGAGGTCAAGGGAGGTTGCAGCCATGGTGGCTCGTTCTCTCTCTGTCTAGTGACGGGGTACGGACTACCAGCGGTAGTGCGCGAAGGCCTTGTTGGACTCGGCCATCTTGTGGGTGTCCTCGCGACGCTTCACGGAAGCGCCCAGGCCGTTGCTGGCGTCGAGGATCTCGTTCATCAGGCGCTCGGTCATGGTCTTCTCGCGACGGGCGCGCGAGTAGCCGACCATCCAGCGCAGCGCCAGGGTGCTGGCGCGGCCCGGACGGACCTCGACCGGAACCTGGTAGGTCGCGCCACCGACACGGCGGGACTTGACCTCGAGGGCCGGCTTGACGTTCTCCAGCGCACGCTTCAGCGCGACGACCGGGTCCGAGCCGGTCTTCTCACGGACGCCCTCAAGGGCGCCGTAGACGATCCGCTCGGCGGTGGAGCGCTTGCCGTGCAGCAGGATCTTGTTGACCAGCTGGGTGACGACAGGGGAGCCGTAGACCGGGTCGATGATGACCGGGCGCTTCGGGGCGGGGCCCTTACGAGGCATTCTTACTTCTCCTTCTTGGCGCCGTAGCGGCTGCGAGCCTGCTTGCGGTTCTTGACACCCTGGGTGTCGAGCGAACCGCGGATGATCTTGTAGCGGACACCAGGAAGGTCCTTCACACGACCACCGCGCACCAGCACGATGGAGTGCTCCTGCAGGTTGTGGCCCTCGCCCGGAATGTAAGCGGTGACCTCGATCCCGCTGGTGAGGCGCACACGGGCGACCTTACGAAGCGCCGAGTTCGGCTTCTTCGGGGTGGTCGTGTACACACGCGTGCAGACCCCACGGCGCTGCGGGGAACCCTTCAGCGCGGGAGTCTTGTTCTTCTCGACCTTGTCCTGCCGGCCCTTTCGGACCAGCTGCTGGATCGTAGGCACCGTTTCTCCGTTTTCTGTGTGCCAAGGCTTGGTGAAACTAACCTGCGGTGTTCCCTGCACACACAGCCGCGTGGTCGACCCACGCGGTCGGGTGTGTTGGGCTATTCCGACACGGAATCCCATGAGCTGATGTACAGCGGCGGCGCTCTACGCTCGGGGCACTGGAAAGCGCTCCGGCTCGGCGCGGCGGCCGGTGTGCATGCACGCACAAGGACCCGGGGACACCCCAGGCACAAGGTCAGAGCGTACCTAGCGCATCGGGCTCGGTCAAAACAAATGCAACGCCGCAGGTCGTGGCCGTCGGCCGGGTGTCGCCGGGATGTCCCGCACGCGGCCGCCCGGTGTCGGACCCTCCTCCTGCCGCTCTACCACATCGCGGGAACCGTCGCCACCGGAGCGGCCTCCGGCCGCCCCGCGGGCGGTCAGCCGCCGAAGAGCACCACCATCACGCCGAGCAGCATCCAGAACGCGATCGACAGCCAGCCGAAGACCAGGCCGGTGACGGCCATGCCGTCGCCCTCCTCGTTCCGCTCCTGCACCTGCCGGCGGCCGATGTGGCCGGTGATCACGGCCGGCAGCCCGAGCATGCCCCCGGTCGGGACGCACAGCAGGCCGAGCACCAGCGAGGTCACCGCCACCGCGTTGGTTCGGCGCTGCGGCGGGAGCGGCTGCGGGATCAGGAACGTCGGCGGCACGACCGGCCCGGCGACGTGCGCCGGGGCCACCATCGGCCCGGACGGCAGGTCGGCCACCAGCTGGGCGAGCTGCCCGTAGGTCTGCGCGGTGCTGGCCGCCGTGAACCGGTCGCCGTACTCGTCCGCCGTGAGCCGCCCCTCGGCGAAGGCCGCCTTCAACACGTCCACCGTCCGCTCGCGGTCGGCGTGCGCGGCACGCATCGCCGCCTGCGCCGAGACGGCAGGCTGGCGCCCCCCGGCCCCGTACCCCGGTTCGCCCCACGGCTGAACGGCCATCCGCCACCTCCCGGCGCCCCTGCGTGCATCGGCACGCCCACTGGTCCTCATAGTGCAGGACGAACGGGGGCCCTGAGTAGTTGCCACCTTCCGGTTATTCGACTCCGCCCCTGCACGGGCCCGGCCGGACCCGGCCCCGTCTCACCCGTTCGGCCCAGACACGCCCGGAACGTCCGTACACGGGACAGGGCCGCCCGGACGGTGGCAGGCTGTCGTCGGACCGATGTCGATCATGGAACGATCATGGACCCGACCGCCCGCCCACCAGCAGAGAGGGCCACCATGCAGGCGTCAGCGCCGCCGCCGTCCCCCGCCCCCGACTCCCCCGTTCCCCCGGCCGCTCCCTCCGCCGTCTCCGTCCGGGGGCTGTGGAAGCACTTCGGCAGCCAGGCCGCGGTGGCCGGGCTCAGCCTGGAGCTGCCGACCGGGGCGTTCATCGGGCTGGTCGGCCCGAACGGCGCCGGCAAGACCACCACCCTGTCGATGGCCACCGGTCTGCTCCGCCCCGACCAGGGCACCGTCCTGATCCACGGCGCCGACGTCTGGGCCGACCCGGTCGCGGCCAAGTCCCGGATCGGCATCCTCCCCGAGGGCCTGCGGATGTTCGAGCGCCTCAGCGGCCGCGAACTGCTGCAGTACAACGGCCGGCTGCGCGGCCTGCCCGGCGCCGAGGTCGACCGCCGGGCCGAGGAACTGCTCGCCGTGCTCGACCTGACCGGCCACGCCGACAAGCTGGTCGCCGACTACTCCACCGGCATGCGCAAGAAGATCGGCCTCGCCTCCGCACTGCTGCACAACCCGGACGTGCTCTTCCTCGACGAGCCCTTCGAGGGCGTCGACCCGGTCTCCGCCCAGACCATCCGCGGCGTGCTCAAGCGGTACGCGGCGGCCGGCTCCACGGTCGTCTTCTCCAGCCACGTGATGGAGCTGGTCGAGCAGCTCTGCGACTGGGTCGCCGTGATCAGCGCCGGCCAGGTCATCGCCCACGGCCCGCTCGACGCCGTCCGCGGCGGGCGCAGCCTGCACGAGGCGTTCCTCGACCTCATCGGCGTCCGCGAGGACGACGGCCGGTCCCTCGACTGGCTCGGCGGGGGCGAGCGGTGAGCTCCTCCCCCGCAGCCGTCCCCGCCGCCGTCCCCGCCGCCCCGTCCGTCCGGGGCGGCGTGCCCGACGACCGGACGGTGGTCCGGACCCTCGTCTCGCTCAAGCTCCGACTGCTCCGCAACGGCCTGCGCCGCAGCCGCGGCCGGGCCGCCCTGTACGTCGTCGGCGCCGTCCTCGGCGTGCTCTTCGCCGCCGGGATCGCGGTCGCCTTCGCCCTGCTCGACCGCCCCACCGAGGCCGGCTCGGCCGGCGACGCGGGTGTCGTCCTCGCCGGCGCGCTCGCCCTCGGCTGGGCCGCGATCCCGCTGTTCCTGTTCTCCAGCGACGAGAGCGCCGACCCGACCCGGCTCACCATGCTCCCGCTGCGGCCCGCCCCGCTGCTGCGCGGCTCGGTGCTGGCCTCACTGATCGGGCCCGGCCCGCTGGTCAGCCTGATCCTGCTCACCGGGGCCGCGCTCTCCGGCGCCGACGGCATGGCGTCGGCGGTGGCCGGTGCGGTCGGCGTCCCGCTGGCCGTACTCACCGTGGTCGTGCTGTCCCGCTCGGTCGCGGCCGGGAACGCCCGGCTGCTCTCCAGCCGGCGCGGCAAGGACTTCGCCATCTTCGGCGGGCTGCTCTTCGCCCTGCTGGTGCAGATCGCCAACGTCGGTTCGCAGAGCGTCTTCGGCAAGGCCGGCGAGCACGGCCTCGACCTCAGCCCGCTGGCCCCGGTCGCCTCGGTGCTGCGCTGGGTGCCGCCGGTCGGCGCCGTCGACGCGGCCCGCACGGCAGGCGAGGGCCGGTACGGCCTGGCGCTGCTCCAGCTGGCGGCGACCGCCGGCCTGCTGGTGCTGCTGCTGCGCTGGTGGCGCTCCAGCCTCCAGCAGCTGATGGTCACCGCCGACGCCTCCACCCTGGAGGTGGTGCGCGGCGTCCAGGGTGCGCGCGGCGCGCGCTTCCTCCCGGGCGGCCGGGTCGGCGCGGTGATGCAGCGTCACCTGCGGTACGCCTGGCGGGAGCCGCGGGCGAAGGCCGCCGTCTTCACCAGCATCGGCATGACCCTGGTGATCTGCGTGCTGTCGGTGGTCCAGGGCTGGGCGACGGTCTACCTGGTGGCGATGGCCGGGATGTTCCTCGGTCTGCAGATGCTCAACCTGTTCGGCATGGACGGGTCGGCGTTCTGGATGGTCGCCGCCACCCTGCTCACCCCGGACGACGCCCGGGACGAGCTGCGCGGCCGGGCCTTCGCCGTCCTCTCCTACGCCGTCCCGATCACCCTCGTGCTCGCGCCGGCCCTGGCGGCGGTCAGCGGCGACTGGGCCGGCCTGCCGGCGGCCACCGGCGTGGCCTTCGCCCTGCTCGGAAGCGGCATCGCGATCGGCGCCGTACTCAGCGTGCTCGCGCCGTACACCATGCCCGCCGACAACAACCCGATGCGCAACGCGGCGCCCGGCCAGGGCGGGCTGGTGATGGTCAACAGCTTCGGTTCGATCTTCGGCAGCGCCCTCCTCGCCTCCCCGGTCGCGGGCTACCTCGGCTGGGCGCTGGCCGCCGACGGCCCGACCTGGCCCGTCCTCCTGGTCGGACCCGCCTACGGCGCCCTCGTCGCCGCCCTCGGCCTGCGCCTCGCCGCCGGCCGCCTGCTGGAACGCCTCCCGGAGATCCTCGCCAAGACCGTCGAGCGCTGACGCCCGTCCCCCGGCGGCCCCTGCTCCGCGCAGGGGCCGCCGGGGTCGTTCCCCGCCGACGGTGGCCGGCCGGGCGGGCCCGTCGTTGTCGGCGCCGCTCCGGCATCATGGGCAAGGGTGCGGACCGCATCAGACGTGGGACGAGAGCGGGAGCACCGTGGGCAAGCGCAGGCAACCGGGCGGAACCGCGGCGGACGGCGGTGCCGGGGCACTGTTGGAGCGGGCGGTGGCGACCGTGGTCACGGCACCCGAGGACGGCCTCGACCTCGCGCTGGACACCGGGGCCTCCCTGCTGGCGGCCTCCGCCGGCCAGTGGCCGGCGGTGAGCCGGGCGGTGCTCGGGTACGCGGACACGTCCGTCGGCCGGTGCTGGTCGGCGGGCTGGCGCCCGGCCGACCTGGCCCGCGTGGTCCGGCGGGAGCTGAAGCCGGTGCACCTGGCGCTGGCGGTGGACCTGATCTCCGCCGAGGGGCGCCGCCACGCCGCGGCCGCACCGGACCGGCGCTGGCAGGAGCAGCTGCGCGAGCTGGAGACGGCGGCCTGGTGGCCGGACGACGAGCGGTACCTGGAGGCCTTCGCGCAGCGTCACCGGCTGGACCGGTTCGCGCTCGCCACCGCCGTACTGGAGCTGCTGCGGATCTGGGGCCGGCTGCCGCCGATCGCCCCGGTCGGGCCGGTGCCGGGGCAGGTCGGGTACGCCGTCCGGCGGGAGCGGCCCGGACCGGTGACCGGCGAGCCGCGGATGCTGTCGCGGATCCGGGCGCTGCTGGCGAAGGCCGAGTCCACCGAGTACCCGGAGGAGGCCGAGGCGCTGACCGCCAAGGCCCAGCAGCTGATGGCGCAGCACAGCATCGACGAAGCGCTGCTGGCCGTCGACGGTGCGGACCGCAACGCCCCGGGGGCCCTGCGGATCGGGGTGGACAACCCCTACGAGGTCCCGAAGACGATGCTGCTGGACGCCGTGGCGGCGGCCAACCGGTGCCGGGTGGTGTGGGCGAAGGAGTTCGGCTTCTGCACCCTGATCGGCTTCGACGCGGACCTCGACGGCGTGGAGCTGCTGTACACCTCGCTGCTGGTGCAGGCCACCCACGCGATGCAGAAGGCGGGCTCCCGGCAGCACCTGGACGGCGCCTCGCGCACCAAGGCGTTCCGGCAGTCCTTCCTGGTGGCGTACGCGGCGCGGATCCGCGAGCGGCTGACCGAGGCGACCGAGCGGGCGACCAGCGACGCGGCGGCCGGCCGGCACCTGCGGGCGGACGGCACCGAGGAGCAGCTCGTGCCGGACGAGCGGCTGCTGCCCGCGCTGGCGGCCCGTTCGGCGGCGGTGGACCAGGAGGTGGGCCGGATGTTCCCGAAGCTGGTCTCGCAGCGGGTCCGGGTGAGCGACGGCGAGGGCTGGGCGGCGGGCCGGGCCGCCGCGGACCGGGCGGCGCTGCACGGCCGGGCCGGGGAGATCCGGGGCTGACCGGACGGGCCCTGATAGAACGGACACCGGCCCGGGCACGGCCCGGCGCGGGCACCACCCGCGGTGGGCGGCGCACGCGGTGGGCGCCGCACGCGGTGGACGGCGACGAGCGAGGGGGACGACGGTGACGGTGGGCGAACAGCCGGGGTTCCGGGACCGGGTGCGCGGAGCGCTGGTCGGCGGGGCGATCGGGGACGCGCTGGGCTGGCCGGTGGAGTTCCTGCGGCTGTACCAGATCCGTGAGCGGTACGGCCCGGCCGGGGTGACCGGCCTGCCGGGCGGCGGCCTGGTCGCCGAGGTGACCGACGACACCCAGATGACGCTGTTCACCGCCGAGGGCCTGATCCGCGGTTTCGTCCGGGGCTGGTCGGGCGGTGGCGGTTCGGTGCCGGAGGCCGTGCACGGCGCGTACCGGCGGTGGCTGCTGACCCAGCAGCAGGGCGCGCCGGACCGGAGCCCGCTCGCCCGCCCGTACGACGGCTGGCTGCTGCGCGAGCCGTTCCTGTACGCGCGGCGGGCCCCGGGTGACGCCTGTCTGACCGGGATGAAGTACCACCCGTCCTTCGAGGCGCCGGCCGCGCTGGGGCAGCCGGGGCCGATCAACGCGCACTCCAAGGGGTGCGGCACGGTGATGCGGTCGGCGCCGTTCGGGCTGGCCCGGCTGGGTGCCGAGCAGTCGTTCGGGCTGGCCGCGCAGTGCGCGCAGCTGACCCACGGGCATCCGACCGGCTACCTGGCGGCCGGCGCGTTCGCGTCGCTGGTGGAGCGGCTGGCGGCCGGGGTGGAGCCGTGGGCGGCGGTCGGCGAGGTCGTGGAGCAGACCCGGGAGTGGCCGGCGTCCAAGGAGACGGTCCAGGCGCTGGCCCGGGCGGTGCGGGTGGCCGAGGAGGCCGAACCGTCGGCGGAGGCGGTGGAGCGGGTCGGGCTGGGCTGGATCGCCGAGGAGTGCCTGGCGATCGCGGTGTACTGCCTGCTGGCGGGGACCTCCGGTCCGGAGCCGGCCCGGACGGCGCTGCTGCTGTCGGTCAACCACTCGGGGGACAGCGACTCCACGGGTGCGGTCTGCGGCAACCTGGTCGGTGCGGCGTACGGCGCCTCGGCGCTGTCGACGGACTGGACGGAGGCGGTGGAGGGCCGGGAGACGCTGCTGCGGGTGGCGGACGACCTGCTGGTGCTGTTCGGCAGCCGCGAACCGGGCCACCCGGCCCTCGGGGACCGCTACCCGGCCTGGTGAGCCGGGGCCGCGCGGGCGGCGCCGGGGGCCCGGGGGGCCGTGCTCACTTGGCCTGCGGGTCGGTGACCTGGCCGAGGAAGAGCGGCCGGCCGGTGGCGGTGTCCCGGATCAGGAAGAGGAACGGCCGGTCGATGTGCAGCTGCACCGGGTCCTTCGGCATCGGCGCGGCCATCGCCTCGACGCCGACCCCGCTGCCGGCCGCCGCGACGGTGCCCTCCTCGTCGACCTGGACGGTGGCCTTCTGCACCACCGTGCCGACCCTGAGCGGCTCGGTCGCGCCCGCGCCGGGGATGCCGGAGAGGTCGGCACCCGGCTCGAACGCGGCCTTGACGCCGAGCGCCTGGAGGGTGGGCTTCAGCTCGTTGGCCGTGTCGAAGTGGAACTTCGGGAGGGTCAGGTCGACGGTCCGCTCGTCGAGCGAGCCCAGGATCATCTCCAACCGGGCCTGGTCCAGGCCCTTGCGGAAGGCCGCGAAGCCGCCCTGCGCGGGCACCACCAGGTCCATCGCCAGCGTGCCGCCCGCGTAGGGGAGTTCGACGGCCTGCCAGGGCTCCCCGAGGATGCCGCCGGAGCCCTCGGCGTAGCGGAGCGAGCCGCTCTGCCCCATGGTGGGGACGGCCGGCGCGGACCCGTCGAGGCGGTGGAACGGCCGGTCCGTGGTGCGCCCGGCCTTGAACGGGGTGGCCCACTCGGCCTTGAGGTAGAGCGCGTCGGTGAGCGCGAGCCGGGTGTCGGGGTTGATCGACCCCTGGCCGAAGAGGTCCTTGACGCGGCCCTCGGTGGCCTTCTCCACGGCGGAGTTGACGGTCTTCCGGGCGCCCTCCGGGTCCTTGCGGAAGTCGGCGGTGTGCACCCCGGCGCCGAAGGCCGCGGCCAGCACGCCCAGGTACCGCTGGTCGAGCGGGAAGTCCCGCTGGGCCCAGACGTCGTCCGCCTGCTTGAGCACCAGCCCGTCCTTGGCCGGGACGGGACGGTTCAGGGCGCCGGTGGCGAGCGCGTACTGCTGCGGGGTGAGTTCGGTGTGCAGCGCCTTGGCGAGCTCGTCGGCGGTGGTGCCGCGGGTGCCGGGCAGCAGCATGGCGAGCGCGGTGGCCAGGCCGGACGGCGAGAGCACCAGGTTGCGGCCGGTCTCGGCGGGGTCGGCGGTGAGGGCGTGCAGCAGGTCCAGCCCGAAGGCGCCGGTGGCGGCGGCGGTCGCGGCGACCTGGGCGGGATCGGCCGGTGGCAGCGACTCGGGGGAGGAGGCGCGGATCACGACCTGGCCGCCGCCTCCGGTGGAGCCGCAGCCGGCGAGCAGTGCCGTGCAGCAGAGCAGGAACACCGCCGGGCGGCGGGTACGGACGGACATGACTGGCCTCGTCCCCTGGGTCGGCGGCGCGGGCCGGTGCCCGCGCCTCGGTGTCGGTTCGACGCGGCGGGGCCCGAGGCGGTTCCACGGGCCCCGCCGGCCGCGGGGCCGGGATCAGTCCCAGAGCGCGCCGAACTCCAGCAGTTCGTCCCGGTGCTCGATCCGCTCCACCCACTCGGCGGGCCACGCGTCCGCGCCCAGGTGCGCCCCGGCGAAGGCGCCGGCCAGGCAGGCGATCGAGTCGGAGTCCCCCGAGGAGTAGGCGCCCCGGCGGACGGCGGCCACCGGGTCGTCCGGCAGCAGCAGGAAGCAGAGCAGTCCGGTGGCGAGCGCCTCCTCGGCGATCCAGCCCTCGCCGGTGGCCAGGCACGGGTCGGCCTCGACGTCGGGTGCGGCGAGCGCGGCGGTGAGCCGGTCGAGGACGGCCAGGCAGTCGTCCCAGCCGCGGGCGATGAACGCCTCCGGGGTGCTGTCCTGGGCGTGGTCGGCGAGGTCGCCGAGCCAGGACCGGTCGTACCGGGTGCGGTTGGCCAGCGCGTACGCGCGCAGCACGGCGGGCAGGCCGGCCGGCGGCAGGCCCTCGGCGAGCTTGCGGACGGCGAAGGCGGTGAGGTCGCTGGCGGCCAGCGCGGTGGGGTGGCCGTGGGTGAGCCCGGACTGGAGCTGGGCGGCGCCGGCCAGTTGGGCCGGCGCCAGCTCGCGGATCAGGCCGAGCGGAGCGACCCGCATGTTGGCGCCACAGCCCTTGGAACCGGTGTCGCTCGCGCTCTGCCACCGGCGGCCGGGCGTGCTGAGCCGCGCGCAGGAGGCCAGGCAGGTGTTGCCGGGGGCACGGTTGTTGTCCGGCGAACGCCACCAGTCGAGGAACTCCTCGCGCACCGGCGGCTCCAGCCGGGCCGCGGTGAGCGGACCGGTCTCCAGGGCGGTCCGCAGGCCTCGGGCCAGCGCGAGCGTCATCTGGGTGTCGTCGGTGATCAGCGCCCGGCCCGGCAGGGGGAGTTCCCGCCAGTCGGGCCACTGCCGGGCGATCTGCTCGACGTCCTCGAACTCGGTCGGCCTGCCCATCGCGTCGCCGATCGCCAGCCCCAGCAGCGCGCCCGTCGCCTTGCCCCTGCCCACGATGCACTCCCCCTCGCCCGGCCCCCGGCCGAACCGTCAGACCTCGACCAGCAGTTCCTTGAGCCCGCGGATCACGTAGCCCGGGCGCCACTCGGGCTCGCGGACCAGCCGCAGGCCCGGCGCCCGGCGCAGCAGCTCGCCGTACGACTCGGTGAGCTCCAGTCTGGCAAGCGGGGCGCCCAGGCAGAAGTGGATTCCGGCGCCGAACGTGATGTGCGGGTTGTCGGCGCGGCCGAGGTCGAGCCGGTCCGGGTCGGCGAACCGCTCCGGGTCGCGGTTGGCCGAGCCGAAGAGCAGGGCGACCTCCGAGCCGCGCGGGACGGTGACCCCGCGCACCTCGACGTCCTCCAGCACCCAGCGCTCGAACATCTGCAGCGGGGTGTCCCAGCGCATCAGCTCCTCGACGGCGGTGGGCAGCAGCCCGTCGACGTCGGCGCGCAGCCGGGCCAGTTCCCCGGGGTTGCGGAACAGCGCCCACCAGCCGTTGCCGGTGGTGTTGACGGTGGCCTCGTGGCCGGCGTTGAGCAGCAGCACGCAGGTGGAGATCATCTCCTGCTCGCTGAGCGCGTCCGAGCCCTCCTGGGCGTGGATCAGCGCGCTGATCAGGTCGGTGCCGGGGGCGGCGCGGCGTTCGCGGATCAGGGCGCGCAGGTAGTCGGAGAACTCGACGCTCGCGGTGACGGCCCGGCGGGCGGCCTCCTCGGTGGGGTTGAGTTCGAACATGCCGGTGATGTCGGCGGACCACGGGCGCAGCAGGTGCCGGTCGGCCTCGGGGACACCGAGCATCTCGGCGATCACCGCGACCGGCAGCGGTTCGGCGACGGCTCCGATCAGGTCGCCGCCGCCGGCCGCGAGCAGGCCGTCCACCAGTTCGCCGGCGAGCCGCCGGACGGTCGGGCGGAGCCCCTCGACCATGCGCGGGGTGAAGGCCTTGGAGACCAGCCGGCGGATCCGGGTGTGGTCGGGCGCCTCCAGGTCGAGCAGGCCGTTGTCGTTGAGGGTGTGGAACGGCTCGTGGGCCGGGTCGGGCAGGGGCCGCCCGAACTCCTCGTGGCTGAAGCGGTGGGTGTACGTCCGGCCGAGCCGGCGGTCCCGCAGCAGGGCGCTGACGTCCTCGTACCGCGAGACCAGCCACTGCCCGGTCGGCTCGTAGTACGTGACCGGGGCCTGCTCGCGCAGGTCGGCGTAGGCGTCGTACGGGTGGGCCACGAACTCCGTCGACCAGGGGTCGAACTTCGGTGTCGTCGTCATCGGTCGATCACTCCAGGCCGTGAGGGGAAGCCGGAAGGATCATCGTACGCATGCAGTCCGTCCGGCCTCCGGCCCCTCCCGCGTCCCCTCCCCTCCCGCGTCCCCTCCCCCGTGCACCGCGCCCCCGCGCGGCCCTCCTCGTACGGGCCCCCCTCCTACGCCCCCCCGTACGGCCGGCCGGCCTCCGGCCTGCCCGCGTCAGGTCGGGCGGCGCAGCGGGATGCTGCCCCGCGGGGCCCGACCGTCGAACAGCCGCTCGTCGACCGGGCGGGCGGCCCTGGCCGGACCGCCGGCCCCGAGCGGGATGCTGCCCCGGCCGCCGAGCGCCAGCAGCCAGGCGGTCAGGTCCGGTCTGGTCCCGTACGGCCCGCCGGCCTGCTCCCAGATCCGGCGGACCGTCGCCAGCTGCCGGTCCGTCAGCACGTCCGGCAGCGGTTCGAACGGCTGCCCCGGCGTGAGGTAGGGGTCCTGGGCCAGGGTCCGCCCGAACAGCAGGGCCGCCTTGTAGCGGTCGCTGTCCACGGTGGCGCTGCTGCCGTGCGGGGAGAGCGGGTCCGCCCAGTCGGGCGTGTCGGTCTGCTCCAGGACCGGCGCCGCCCCGACCCGGCGGACACCGTCGCAGTCGAGCAGATGGACGGCGGGCTCGGGGACCACCGACCAGAGCACGTTGGCGTGCGAGAGGTCACCGATCACCAGCCCCCAGCGGTGCAGGCGCTCGATCAGCCCGGCCAGCTCCAGCACCAGGGCGAGCCGCTGCTCCGGGTCCGGGCGGACCACGCCCTGGGTCGCGGGCTTCTCCGGGTAGAAGAGGTACTGCGCCTCGGTGAGCCTGCGCCCGCCGGCACCCGTCTGCCAGGACATCGCGGCCGGCGCCTCCTGCATCAGGAACCCGACGCAGCCCGGGCCGTCGACCACCCGGCAGAGCGGCCAGGCGGCCTGCGCGTCCAGCCGGTCCCGCTCCTCCCCGGGGAGCGCGAGGCGCAGGGCGACCAGCTCGGCCAGGGCCGGGCCGTGCACCTTCCCGGGGTCGAGGTAACGCTTGAACAGCAGGCCCGGGTAGCCGGCCAGGCGCTGCACCAGGCCCTGGCCACCCCGCCCGGCCTCGGCCCCCACCGCCAGCAGCGCGAGTTCCACGTCCGCCCCGCCGGCCAGCGCCGTGGCGATGTCCGGGGCGCTCACCGGGCGGCCTCCCAGAGGCAGACGGCCGTGCGGTCGTCGTCGTAGCTGCGCACCCTCACCTGGGCCTGCCAGAGGAACTCGGCCAGGCCGGGGACGTCCGGACCGCCCCACCGGTCGGCGAGGAAGTCCTGCAGGTCGGGCTCCTTCAGCAACGGCAGCGCCAGACCGTCGGTGCACAGCACCAGCAGGTCGCCGGGGCGCGTGTCGGTGATCAACCGGACCCGGGTCTGCTCGTAGGCCTCGGGCAGGCAGTGGGTCCGGGTGCTGATCAGCGCGCCGTCGTCCTCGTCCTGCTCGCAGTTGGTCCAGCCGCCCTCCCGCAGGCGCAGCAGGCCGCCGTCGCCGACCGAGACGAAGCCGCGGGCGGTGACGTCCGCGTCGGCCGGCACCAGCAGGGCGCGCAGCGTCGTCGAGTACGACTTGGGGTCCAGGCCCCACTGCCCCGCGTCCTTCGCCAGCTCGCCCGCCACCGCCGCGACCATCTGCCCCATGAGCACCGCGAAGTCGGCCTCGGCCCCGATCCGCAGGCAGGCCAGCAGCGTCTCCGCCTTGTGGGCGACCTGCCGGGCCAGCAGCCGCAGGACGCCGTTGGAACCGCGCTGGGAGTGCTGCTGGGAGCCGACGCCGTCGGCCACCGCGAGCAGCAGCAGGTCACCGGCCCGGGTGACCAGGACGGCGTCCTGGCGGCACTCGCCCCGGTAGCGGTGCGAGTCGCCGCGGACGGAGGCGGCCCGGACGGTGACCGGGCCGAAGGTGCCGCCGTCCACCACGGTGTCGGGCAGCGTCCCCGCGTAGAGGTCGGCGCCGACGTCGGCGATGCCGGTCGGCTCGGGCGTGTAGGCCGGGGGCTTGCGGCCGACGTGGTGGACGGCGCCGGGTTCCTCGCCCGACACCGGCACCAGGCCGGACGCTCCCGCCGCCGGTGCCGGCGGCACGCCGGGCGCCGCCGCGGGCCGGTCGCGGCCAGGCTGCCCCGCCGCGTCCGGCCCGGTGGTGGCCGGATGCGGCAGGAACGGCACCGGGGTGGACGGCACGGGCCTGGCCGGGGCCGGGGCGACCGGGCCCGGCCCCCAGCCGTGCTCGTAGACGGACGAGGCGACGTCGATCGGGTCGAAGGCCCGCTCGGGCACGGGCTCCGGCCCCTGACCGCCCCGCGGGTTGCCGTGCGGGTTGTCGTACGGACTGCCCTGCGGATTGTCGTACGGGTTCACCTGGCGACCCCGCTCAGAGCTTGTCGAGCGAGACGGCGGTGAACCCGGGCACGTGGTCGTCGACCTGGAGGCTCATGCCCTGCCCGGCCGCGGTCGCCCCGCTCACCGAGCGGACGATCGACCGGGTCAGGCTGGCCGCGAACTCCCGCAGCGCGACCGCCGGGTCCGCCGACCCCTCCTCCTGCATGAAGGCCTTGAACGTGGCGACGTGCGCGATCACCGTGCGGTCCGCCTGGCCGATGCCGAAGGCGATGATGTGCGGCCGGAACGCGGCGGCGAGCAGGTCCTGGTACGGCTGCTCCCAGTCGGAGTCGGTCGGCACGCCGTCGGAGAGGAAGAAGACCACCGGACGGTAGACGTCGTGGCCCTCCGCCTTCAGCTGCTGCACGTCCCGCTCGATGGACTGCCGGAGCAGGGTGAAGGCGTTGCCGAAGGAGGTCAGGCCGGAGGCCTCCAGGGCGGGCAGCTCGTCCAGGTCGCTCAGATCGACCAGCGGCTGCAGCTCGTTGGCGTCGGTGGAGAAGCCGATCAGCCCGAACCGCGTCTTGTCGGAGATGGTCGGGTTGGTGCTGATCTCCTGGTGGAGGTTGAACAGGGCCTTGTTGAGGGTGTCGATGTCGGCGCTCATCGACCCCGACTCGTCGCACACGGCGTAGAACGGGAGGATCTGCACGGCACTTCTCCTTGGTCTCGCAGTTCACAGCGGGTGTGGGGCACGGTTCGGAACGGGGCCCGGACCGGACGGCCGGGGCCCCGGTCAGCCGGTGTAGAAGTAGATCTCCAGCGAGGCGTGCCGGGGGTTGTCCGTCAGCGAGATGAAGTCCCGGGTGGTGGTGCCCCGGAACATCTCCGGACGGGCCTGCGCGAGCAGCCCGTTGACGGTGTGCGCGTACGCCTGTCCGGCGCCCGGGTCGCGGTTGCTGCCGAACGTGAGCACCACCGCGGCCTGGCGCCCGGCGTACCGCTCGGTGGCCGCGCGGATCTGCGCCACCAGGCCGGCCGTGTCGGAGGAGTCCCCGGTGACGTCGACGGTGACCGCGTCGTGCTCCACCCCGCGCGGGCCGGCGGGGGTGGGCGTCGGCCGGGGTGTCTCGGAGGCGGTGGCACTCGCGTCGGCCGTGGCCGTGGCCGTGGCCGCGGGCGTCGCGGTGGCGCGCGCGGCCGCCACCGGGTCACCCTGGTCGCCCATCGCGACCAGGGCCAGGACCAGCAGCAGGTCCGCGAAGAGCCAGCCCGCGAGGTGTGCGCTCCGGACGCGCGGCCGCCCGGTTCGGAACCGGTCCCTCATCGGCCCGCCTGCCGCACCGGCACCTCGTCCAGCTCCAGCAGCGTCTGCTCGTCCGCGACCGCGACCGCGACCGCGACCGCGTCCGCGACCGTGTCCGAGACGCCCGGCGTCCCCGGGGCGTCCAACGGGTCCGAGGGGCGCGAGCGGGTGCCGCCCGCGCCCGGTCCGGGCTCCGACACGGTCTTGACCAGCAGTGCTCCCGGGCCCGGGGCCCGCCGCTCGTCCCGGGCGTCCACCCGTGCCGCCGCGGCCGCGGCCGCCGAGGCCGCCGCGGTGACCCGGTCGGCCATCGACGCGACCTCCCGGGCCAGCCCGTCGAGCTGCTCCAGCAGCCGCCCGCCGACGTCGGCGACGGTCTCCGCGCCGGTGGTGAACCCCCGCTGGGCGACCGCGAGGTCCCGCACCGCGTCCTCCACCCGCTCGCCCGCGTCGGACAGTTCGGCGCCGACCCGCTCGGTGGCCCGCCGTACGGCATCGGCGGCGTCGGCCGCCTGCTGCCCGCCGCGCCGGACCAGGTCGTCCGTGGCGGCGGCGCCGTCCCGGACGGTCCCGGCGAGCTTCTCGCCGCTGTCCCGCACGGCCTTCCCCACGCCGTCGACCGCCTTCTCGATCCCGTCGACCGCCCGCCGCAGCGGGTCCACCGCCGCGCCCACCTCGGCCAGCCGCTCCCTGGCCCCGGTCACCGACCGCTCGACCACCAGCGCCGCGTCGCTGAGGTCCCGCTGGGTGTCGGCGGCCTGCCGACCGAGCCGCTCCAGGGTCTCCGCCGCGCCGGTGAGCTCGGCCACGAACCGCTGCGGCGAGGACCGGCGGCGCTCGTTCAGCACCAGCTGCGCCCGGGTGAGCACCGGGGCCAGCTCGGCCAGCAGCTCCTCCGCCTCCTGCACCGCCCCGGTCTCGCGGCGCTCGGTCCCGGCCCTGCGGACGCCGTGCGCGACGGAGAAGACCAGCAGCAGGGCGATGAACAGCGTGGCGGACAGCGCGATGTCGCCGAAGGTGGCCCAGCCGGCCAGCCGGCCCTCGAAGCCGGTCTGCCAGAGCTGGAGGAACGGCCGGGCGGCCTGCGCCGCATCCGCACCGATCAGGGCCTGGTAGGCGCTGGTCGCCTGCATCAGGCCGGCCCAGGTGACCAGCAGCGGGACGAACACCAGTCCACCCAGGGCGACTTCGAGCCAGGACCAGAACCTCGGTTCGGGCCGCGGCCGGACCGCCGCCCGGACGCTCTCCGGCCGGACGAAGCTCTGCATCAGGTCGAGGTCGGCCCACTGGTCCAGGTCGCCGGCGCCCGAGATCGCCAACCCGAGCTCCTTGAGCTCCTCCTGACGACCCACCAGGCCGGGCCTGGCCGCCAGAGCGCGCAGCTCACCCCCGATCGCGCGACGGTCCAGCAGTCGACCTGACGTCATGAGGGCTCCTTCGGTGCGCGCCGCCGCGGGGGTGAACGCCCGTGGCCGGTGCGGTGCGCGGGCGGAGCCGCCCGCGCAGCCTCCCCCCGGTGGCCGGAATCCGGCCACGCCGCTCCGTGCCGCAGCGTAGCGCAGAACCACCCTGCGGGACTGGGCAGTTCGTCCAGTGGATACCTGTTCGTCACCGACTCGCCCGGGCCCCGGGGGCCCGGGCGGCGCCGGAGGTCTCAGACGTACCGGGCCACCAGCCGGCGGACCAGGTCCGGCAGCGCGGTGGAGATGGGCTCGCGGATCACCTCGTCGGCGACCTCGTCGAACGGGGTCGGCTCGCCGTTCATCACGATCAGCCGGGCCCCGTTCCCGAGCGCGCTGTACGGCAGTTCGGCCACCGGGAAGACCTGCAGGCTGGTGCCGACGGCGAGGAACAGGTCGCAGGCCTTGCTGACGGCGTCGGCCTGCTGGATCACCTGCGGGTCCAGCTGCTCGCCGAACATGACGGTCCGCGGCCGCAGCACCCCGCCGCAGGCCCGGCAGTCCGGGTCCGGCTCGCCCGCCGCCACCCGGTCCAGCGCCTCCGCCACCGGGCCCACCACCTTGCACCGCATGCACTGCACCTCCTGTGCGGTGCCGTGCAGTTCGAGCACCTTGCGGGGGGACTGGCCGGCCCGCTGGTGCAGCCCGTCGACGTTCTGGGTGAGCACCCGGACGGGCAGCCCGGACTGTTCGAGGTCGACCAGCGCCCGGTGCCCGGCGTTCGGCTCGGCGGCCAGCGCACCGACCTCGGCGCGCATCAGCCAGGACCGGCGGCGAACGTCCGGGTCCGATGTGTACGGGCCGATGGTGACCAGCCGCGGGGCCTCCGGATCGCGCTGCCAGAGTCCGTTCGGGCCGCGGTAGTCGGGGATGCCGGAGTCGGTCGAGATGCCGGCGCCGGTGAGCACGGCGATCAGCGGGCGCTTCGCGTTCATGCCCCGGACGGTACGGCCGCTCCTCGCCGGCCCGCCACCGATATCCGCCCCAGGTCGCGCGCAGGCCCGCGCCCCGGCCTGCCCCGCTCAGGCCCGCTCAGGCCCCGCCCAGGCCCGCTCAGGGCCCGCCCAGGCCCCGCCCAGGCCCGCTCAGGCCACGACCGGCCGCCCGGCGCCGGCGCCGAAGCCCGCCAACGGAGCCAGGGCCACCAGATAGCACCCCGCAGCGACCGGGATCAGCGCCAGGTCCGCCGCCGTCAGCACCGTCCCGGCCAGCACCAGCACCGGGCTCCACCAGCGCAGCGTGCGCGCCCGGCCCACCGTGCCGGCCACCAGCAGCGCCAGCAGACCGACGTAGAACAGCACTGGACCGACCGAGTAGACCACCGGCACCACCCCCGGATGACTCTGGACGCTGTCGAACAGCCGGTGCTGGTCCGCCTTGTCGACGGCCACCGCCCCCACGTACAGGTCGATGACGATCTGCACGACCGACGCCGCCAGCCCTGCGGACGCCACCCCCAGGGCGGCGCGCGCCGCGACCCTGCCCGCCGCCGTGCGGTGCGGCGCCGGCCACCGCTCCAGCGCGACGAGCACCGGCGCGAACAACACCAGCCCCGCCAGCATCAGGCCGTGACCGACCAGCCAGCCCGCACCGGGGTCACGCGATCCGTCCAGCAGCCGGATGCCGCCGTACAGCGCCATCAGAACGGGTCCGCCGATGACCGCGAACGGGGTGGCGCGACCGAGCGTCGAGGTGTCCATGGGTGCTCTCCCGAGGTTGGGGCCGTCGTTGTTCCGACACCCCGGATCCTGTCCGCCGCCGCCCTCGTCGCGGATCGCCCGCACCGGCGAATCCGGCCCCTCCCCCGCGCGGGGGAGCCGTCAGCCCTCGCCCGCCACCACCGCGCCCGCCTCGTACGCGAACACCACCGCGTGCACCCGGTCACGCAGACCCAGCTTGCCCAGCACATTGCTGACATGGGTCTTCACCGTGTGCTCGCTCACCACCAGCTCGGCGGCGATCTCGGCGTTGGAGAGCCCCCGGGCCAGCAGCCGCAGCGTCTCCCGCTCGCGCCCGGTCAGCTGCTCCAGCAGCCCGGACGGCGGCCGTACCGCCCGCTCCGCGCCGCCCGGCCGCCGGGCGGCGAACTCCCCGATCAGCCGGCGGGTCACCGACGGCGCCAGCAGCGCCTCTCCGGACGCCACCATCCGCACACCGTGTGCCAGGTCGTCCCGGCGGACGTCCTTCAGCAGGAACCCGCTGGCTCCCGCGTACAGCGCGTCGAAGACGTAGTCGTCGGCGTCGAAGGTGGTCAGCATGATCACCTTCGTCTCCGGGTACTCCGCGCAGACCCGGCGGGCCGCCTCCAGCCCGTCCATCACCGGCATCCGGACGTCCAGCAGCAGCACGTCCGGCCCGTGCACCCGGACCGCCTCGATCGCCTCCGCGCCGTCGCCCGCCTCGGCGACCACCTCGATGTCCGGCTGCGCGTCCAGGATCATCCCGAACCCGGCCCGCACCAGCTCCTGGTCGTCCGCGACGACCACCCGGATCGGCTTCATCCACCCACTCCGCCCACTCCGCCCACTCCGCCCACTCCGCCCACCAGCCCGGACGCCCCCAGCGGCAGCCGGGCGCTCACCAGGAAACCCCTGCCGCCGGGCCCGGGACCGGCCTCGGCCCGGCCGCCGCAGGCCGCCGCCCGCTCCCGGATGCCGACCAGCCCGCGCCCCCCGGACCAGCCGCTCGCGGCCCGGCCGGCCGGCAACGGCACACCGCGCCCGTCGTCGGAGACCACGACCGCCAGCTCCTCCCCCTCCCGGACCACCCGCACCAGCGTGTGCGAGGCGCCCGCGTGCTTGACCGTGTTGGTCAGCGCCTCCTGCACGATCCGGTACGCGGCCGCCTCCACGTCCGCCGGCAGCGGACCGCCGACGCGTCCGAGGTCGAGATCGACCGAGAGCCCGGCCGTACGCACCCGCTCCGCGAGCGCCGCGAGCTCCGCCAGCCGCGGCTGCGGCGCCAGTTCGGGCGCCGCCCCCTCCTCCTTCAACACGCCGAGCACCCGACGCAGTTGCACCATGGCGTCCCGCCCGGAGTCGGCGATGGTGTCGAAGGTCCTGATCGCCCGCTCCGGGTCCGAACGCACCACCACCGGCCCCGCCTCCGCCTGGATCACCATCAGCGAGACGGCGTGCGCCAGGATGTCGTGCATCTCCCGGGCGATCCGGGCCCGCTCCTCGGCCACCGCGCGCGCCGCGTCGCTGGCCGCCCGGCGCCCGGCCTCCCGCGCCCGCTCCGACTCCACCTGCGCCAGCCTCCGCAGTTCACGCACCAGCGAGCCGAAGACGAACGCCCCGACCGAGGTCAGCAGCGAGAACAGCATGCCGTTCGGCGACCGCGTCCCCACCACGTTGGCGACCACCACCACGGCCAGCACGGCCCAGCGCTGCCCGTCCCTGGCCCGGTCGGCCACCGTGTAGAGGGTGACCACGGCGTACAACGGCAGCTGCGGCATCGCCGAGTGGGCGAGCACCGAGAGCACCGCCGACACCCCGCCGCTGACCGCCAGCACCGTGACCGGGGCGATCCGCCGCCACGGCAACGGCAGGGCCGTCCCCAGGGCCAGCAGATAGGCCCACCAGGACCACGCCGTGTCGTCGTGGTACACCGACCAGAGCGAGACCCCCGCCGAGCCGACCGTCAACAGCCCGTCCACCACGTACGGGTTGACCCCGGCCAGCCCCGCCCGCCAGCGCACCGCTCGCCCCACCGTGACACCTCCCCCGTCCGCGGGGAGGCCCACCCCGCGGAGAAGATCATGCCCGACCGGCAGCAGCGTGAGCACGCCCCGGCCGGCGTCCCGTACCACGCCGTCAGGCATCGGTGACCACCACACCCCCGGTGTCGGTCCGCGCCGAGATGGTGCGCGGCGCGCCGGCCTGCCGGGGCACCGCCACCTCGACCCCGCCCGTCACCGCCTCCGCGTCCACCGCGTACGGTTCCCCGCCCGGCACCCGCACCCTGACCTCGCCGGTCACCGACCGCGCCTCCACCGTGGTCGGGCTCGCCGCGAACGCCACCTCGACACCACCGGTCTCGGCGCTCACCCGTACCGTCGGCGAGGTCAGCGCCGTCCCCTGGACGCCACCGGTGCCCACCTTGGCCTCCACCTCGCCGGCCAGCCCGTGCAGCCGGATCCCGCCGGTCTCGCTGCTCAGCCGCACCACCGTTCCGGCCGGCACGGTCACCTCGTAACCCACCCCGCAGTCCGAGCAGTCGTACGCCAGCCTGAGCGTGCCGTCCCGCACCTCGTGCCGGGTCTCCGGCGCGGGGCCGCGGTAGCTCTGCTTCTCGACCACCCGCACCGTGTCCCCCGCGCGGACCTCGATCCCCCCGGTCCGCCCCTCGACCACCAGCTCCCGCACCGGCTCGGCCACCCCGTAGGAGACCGTCCGGCGCTCGTCCTCGTCCCAGAAGCACCCCACCGACCCGAGCAGCACCGCCCCCGTGATCGCCACGGCCCCCAACGCCCGCTTCGCACCCATCCCCGACACCCTCTCGTCCACGTCCGTTGCCGACGCCCCGAGCCTGCCGCGCCGGCCCCCGCCCCCGCTTCCCCCGCCCGACCCGTTTCCCGCCCTCCCCCGCAGGAGGGAGGGCGGAGGAAACGGGGAAACGCCGAAGGGCCCGGAGGCGATGTGCCTCCGGGCCCTTCGATTCAGTAGCGGGGACAGGATTTGAACCTGCGACCTCTGGGTTATGAGCCCAGCGAGCTACCGAGCTGCTCCACCCCGCGTCGGTAAACACGACCTTACGCGACCACGGCCGGGAAACCTAACCGGACTCCCCCGGCCCCCGAAAACACCACCCGCCGGCCACCCACCGGGGACCGACCGGGGACCGACCGCCCCGCAGCACGGGCCCGCACCGGGCGGGAGACCAGGCACCAGGAGCCCCGGGAAGCCCCCAGGAAGCCCCGGGAACGCCGCAGGGCGGCCACCCCGTGAGGGGTGACCGCCCTGCGGTTCAACCGTGGACTCAGCCGGTGTACGGGCCGTAGTCGTAGTCGTCCAGCGGGACCGCCTGGCCGGAGCCGGCACCGAAGGGCGACAGGTCGTAGTCGTCGTAGCCGACGGCCGAGTACATCGCGGCCTTGGCCTCCTCGGTCGGCTCGACCCGGATGTTGCGGTAGCGGGGCAGACCCGTACCGGCCGGGATGAGCTTGCCGAGGATGACGTTCTCCTTGAGGCCCAGCAGCGGGTCCGACTTGGCGTGGATCGCCGCGTCGGTCAGGACCCGGGTCGTCTCCTGGAAGGAGGCGGCCGACAGCCAGGACTCGGTGGCCAGCGAGGCCTTGGTGATACCCATCAGCTGCGGACGGCCGGAGGCGGGGTGACCGCCCTCGGACACCACGCGACGGTTCTCCTGCTCGAAGCGGCCGCGCTCGACGAGCTCGCCCGGGAGCAGCTCGGCGTCGCCCGACTCGATGATCGTCACGCGGCGGAGCATCTGCCGGATGATGATCTCGATGTGCTTGTCGTGGATCGACACGCCCTGCGAGTTGTAGACCTTCTGGACCTCGGCGACCAGGTGGATCTGGACGGCACGCTGGCCCATGATGCGCAGGACGTCGTGCGGGTTGGTGGCACCCATGGTCAGCTTCTGGCCGACCTCGACCGCCTCGCCCTCGCCGACCAGCAGCTTCACACGCTTCGAGACCGGGTAGGCGATCTCGTCGGTGCCGTCGTCCGGGGTGACGACCAGCTTGCGGGTCTTCTCGGTGTCCTCGATGCGGACCCGGCCCTGCGCCTCCGAGATCGGGGCCACACCCTTGGGGGTACGGGCCTCGAAGAGCTCGACGACACGCGGCAGACCCTGCGTGATGTCGTCACCGGCCACACCACCGGTGTGGAAGGTACGCATGGTCAGCTGGGTACCGGGCTCACCGATGGACTGGGCGGCGATGATGCCGACCGCCTCACCGATGTCGACCAGCTTGCCGGTGGCCAGCGAGCGGCCGTAGCAGAAGGCACAGGTGCCGACGGCCGACTCACAGGTCAGGATCGAGCGGGTCTTGACCTCGCTGATGCCGTGGCGGATCAGCTCGTCGATCAGCACGTCGCCGAGGTCGGTGTTGGCGGTGGCAAGGAGCTTGCCGTCCACCGTGATGTCCTCGGCGAGCATGCGGGCGTAGACGCTGGTCTCGACGTCGTCCGTCTTGCGCAGGACGCCGTCGGCACCGACGGTGCCGATCGCCAGCTTCAGGCCGCGCTCGGTGCCGCAGTCCTCCTCGCGAATGATGACGTCCTGGGAGACGTCGACCAGACGACGGGTGAGGTAGCCGGAGTCGGCGGTACGCAGAGCGGTGTCGGCCAGACCCTTACGGGCACCGTGGGTCGAGATGAAGTACTCGAGAACGGTGAGGCCCTCACGGAACGACGCCTTGATGGGACGGGCGATCGTCTCGTTCTTCGCGTTCGACACCAGACCACGCATACCGGCGATCTGGCGCATCTGCATCATGTTTCCTCGAGCGCCCGAGTCCACCATCATGAAGATGGGGTTGGTCTTCTCGAAGTTGGCGTTCATCGCCTCGGCGACCTCGTTGGTCGCCCGGGTCCAGATGCCGATGAGCTCCTGCTTGCGCTCGTCGTTGGTGATCAGACCGCGCTCGTACTGCTTCTGGATCTTCTCGGCCTGCGCTTCGTAGCCCTCGAGGATCTGGGCCTTCTGCGGCGGGACGACGACGTCCGAGATCGAGACGGTGACACCCGAGCGGGTGGCCCAGTGGAAACCGGCCGCCTTCAGGTTGTCCAGGGTCGCCGCGACGACGACCTTGGGGTAGCGCTCCGCCAGGTCGTTGACGATCGCGGAGAGCTGCTTCTTGCCCACCTCGTAGTCGACGAACGGGTAGTCCTCGGGCAGCAGCTCGTTGAAGAGCGCGCGGCCCAGGGTGGTGCGCAGGCGGAAGGACTCGCCCTCGAACCAGGCCGGCTGACCGTCCTCGTCGACCGGCGGGGTCCAGCTGCGGGGCGGGACGGTGCCGATCGGCAGGCGGACGTCGATGACGGCCTGGACGTCCAGCTCCTTGGCGTCGAACGCCATGACCGCCTCGGCGGTCGAGGAGAAGGAACGACCGTCGCCCTTGACCTTCGGCCGGTCCGAGGTGAGGAAGAACAGACCGAGCACCATGTCCTGGGTCGGCATGGTGACGGGGCGACCGTCGGCCGGCTTCAGGATGTTGTTCGAGGACAGCATCAGGATGCGGGCCTCGGCCTGCGCCTCCGCGGAGAGCGGCAGGTGGACGGCCATCTGGTCACCGTCGAAGTCCGCGTTGAACGCGGTGCAGACGAGCGGGTGGATCTGGATGGCCTTGCCCTCGACCAGCTGGGGCTCGAAGGCCTGGATGCCGAGGCGGTGCAGGGTGGGTGCACGGTTCAGCAGCACCGGGTGCTCGGCGATGACCTCTTCGAGGACGTCCCACACGACCGGGCGGGCGCGCTCGACCATGCGCTTGGCCGACTTGATGTTCTGCGCGTGGTTCAGGTCGACCAGGCGCTTCATCACGAACGGCTTGAAGAGCTCCAGCGCCATGGCCTTGGGCAGACCGCACTGGTGCAGCTTGAGCTGCGGGCCGACGACGATGACCGAACGGGCCGAGTAGTCGACTCGCTTGCCGAGCAGGTTCTGACGGAAACGACCCTGCTTGCCCTTCAGCATGTCGCTGAGGGACTTCAGCGGGCGGTTGCCGGGGCCCGTGACCGGGCGACCACGACGGCCGTTGTCGAACAGCGCGTCGACGGCCTCCTGGAGCATGCGCTTCTCGTTGTTCACGATGATCTCGGGCGCGCCGAGGTCGAGAAGCCGCTTCAGGCGGTTGTTGCGGTTGATCACGCGGCGGTACAGGTCGTTCAGGTCGGAGGTCGCGAAGCGGCCACCGTCCAGCTGCACCATCGGACGCAGGTCCGGCGGGATGACCGGGACGCAGTCCAGCACCATGCCGTTGGGCTTGTTGGTGGTCTGCAGGAACGCGGAGACGACCTTGAGGCGCTTGAGCGCACGGGTCTTCTTCTGGCCCTTGCCGGTGCGGATGATCTCGCGCAGGCGCTCGGACTCCTCCGCCAGGTCGAAGGTCTCCAGGCGGTCCTTGAGGGCCGCCGCGCCCATCGAGCCGGAGAAGTAGGTGCCGAAGCGGTCGCGCAGCTCGCGGTAGAGCAGCTCGTCGCCCTCCAGGTCCTGGACCTTGAGGTTCTTGAAGCGCGCCCACACCTCGTCGAGACGGTCGAGCTCGCGCTGCGCGCGGTCGCGCAGCTGCTTCATCTCGCGCTCGGCGCCCTCGCGCACCTTGCGGCGCACGTCGGCCTTGGCGCCCTCGGCCTCCAGCTCGGCCAGGTCGGTCTCGGCCTTCTTGGCGCGGGCTTCGAGGTCGGAGTCGCGACGGTTCTCGATCTGCTGACGCTCGACCGAGACGTGCGCCTCCAGGGACGGCAGGTCGCGCTGGCGGCGCTCGTCGTCGACCCAGGTGATCATGTAGGCGGCGAAGTAGATGACCTTCTCGAGGTCCTTCGGCGCCAGGTCGAGCAGGTAGCCGAGGCGGGACGGCACACCCTTGAAGTACCAGATGTGCGTGACCGGGGCGGCCAGCTCGATGTGGCCCATCCGCTCACGGCGCACCTTG
This sequence comes from Kitasatospora sp. NPDC127035, assembly GCF_042726075.1. NCBI lineage: Bacteria > Bacillati > Actinomycetota > Actinomycetes > Kitasatosporales > Streptomycetaceae > Kitasatospora > Kitasatospora sp. NPDC127035. The sequence continues at coordinate 41,193 of NZ_JBHXDN010000014.1, forward strand.
GCGCGGGTCACCTCGACGCCGCAGCGCTCACAGATGATGCCCTTGAAGCGGACGCGCTTGTACTTGCCGCAGTAGCACTCCCAGTCCCGGGTGGGGCCGAAGATCTTCTCGCAGAAGAGTCCGTCCTTTTCGGGCTTCAGGGTGCGGTAGTTGATGGTCTCCGGCTTCTTGACCTCGCCGTGGGACCACTGGCGGATGTCGTCGGCGGTGGCCAGGCCGATGCGGAGCTCGTCGAAGAAGTTGACGTCAAGCACTGGTCGTCAAGCCCTCTTTCGTAAGTCGAGAGTCGTTCATGTGGTCTGAGGGGGGCCTGGGGGCGGGCCGGCCCGTCACCGGGCCGGCCCAGCCTCCGTCAGACCTCTTCGACGCTGCTCGGCTCGCGCCGGGACAGGTCGATGCCGAGCTCCTCGGCGGCGCGGAACACGTCCTCGTCGGAGTCCCGCATCTCGATGGACTGGCCGTCCGAGGACAGCACCTCCACGTTGAGGCAGAGCGACTGCATTTCCTTGATGAGCACCTTGAAGGACTCGGGAATGCCGGGCTCGGGGATGTTCTCGCCCTTGACGATGGCCTCGTAGACCTTCACACGGCCGAGAACGTCGTCGGACTTGATGGTGAGGAGCTCCTGCAGCGCGTAGGCCGCGCCGTATGCCTCAAGGGCCCACACCTCCATCTCACCGAAGCGCTGACCACCGAACTGCGCCTTACCACCGAGCGGCTGCTGGGTGATCATCGAGTACGGGCCGGTCGAGCGGGCGTGGAGCTTGTCGTCGACCAGGTGGTGCAGCTTGAGGATGTACATGTAGCCGACCGAGACCGGCATCGGGAACGGCTCGCCGGAGCGGCCGTCGAACAGCCGGGCCTTGCCGGTGGAGTTCACCAGGCGCTCACCGTCACGGGTGAGGGTGGTGTTGTCCAGCAGGCCGGTGATCTCGTCCTCGCGGGCGCCGTCGAAGACCGGGGTGGCGAGGTTGGTGCCGCCCTCGACGGTGTCGGCGCCGATCGCCTGCAGGCGCTGGGCCCACTCGTCGGCGAGGCCGGAGACGTCCCAGCCCTGCTTGGCGAGCCACCCGAGGTGGATCTCCAGGACCTGTCCCGGGTTCATTCGGGACGGGACACCCAGCGGGTTGAGGATGATGTCGACCGGGGTGCCGTCCTCCAGGAACGGCATGTCCTCGACCGGCAGGATCTTCGAGATGACGCCCTTGTTGCCGTGACGGCCGGCGAGCTTGTCACCGTTGGTGATCTTGCGCTTCTGGGCCACGTAGACGCGGACCAGCTGGTTGACGCCCGGGGGCAGCTCGTCGCCCTCTTCGCGGTCGAAGACGCGGACGCCGATGACCTTGCCGGACTCACCGTGCGGCACCTTCAGCGAGGTGTCGCGGACCTCACGGGCCTTCTCACCGAAGATCGCGCGGAGCAGGCGCTCCTCCGGGGTCAGCTCGGTCTCACCCTTCGGGGTGACCTTGCCGACCAGGATGTCGCCGGTGACGACGTCGGCGCCGATGCGGATGATGCCGCGCTCGTCGAGGTCGGCGAGGACCTCCTCGGAGACGTTCGGGATGTCCCGGGTGATCTCCTCGGGGCCGAGCTTGGTGTCACGGGCGTCGACCTCGTGCTCCTCGATGTGGATCGAGGAGAGGACGTCGTCCTGCACGAGGCGCTGCGACAGGATGATCGCGTCCTCGTAGTTGTGACCCTCCCACGACATGAACGCCACGAGCAGGTTCTTGCCGAGGGCCATCTCGCCCTCGTCGGTGCACGGGCCGTCGGCCAGCACCTGGTTGGCCTCGACCCGGGCGCCCTCGTCCACGAGCACCTTCTGGTTGAAGGCGGTGCCCTGGTTGGAGCGGGTGAACTTGGCGGCGCGGTACGTGGTGTACGTGCCGTCGTCGTTGGCCACGGTGACGTAGTCGGCCGAGACCTCCTGGACGACACCCGGCTTCTCGGCCGTGATGACGTCCGCGGCGTCGACGGCGCAGCGGTACTCCATGCCGGTGCCGACCAGCGGGGCCTCGCTCTTCAGCAGCGGCACCGCCTGGCGCATCATGTTCGAGCCCATGAGCGCGCGGTTGGCGTCGTCGTGCTCGAGGAACGGGATCATGGCGGTCGCGACCGACACCATCTGGCGCGGCGAGACGTCCATGTAGTCGATCTCGGTGCCCGGGATGTAGTCGATCTCGCCGCCACGGCGGCGGACCAGGACACGCGGCTCGGCGAAGGTCAGCTCCGCCGTCAGCGGGGCGTTGGCCTGCGCGATGACGTAGCGGTCCTCCTCGTCGGCCGTGAGGTAGTCGACCTGCTCGGTGACGACACCCTCGATGACCTTGCGGTACGGGGTCTCGATGAAACCGAACGCGTTGACCCGGCCGTACGAGGCCAGCGACCCGATCAGACCGATGTTCGGGCCTTCCGGGGTCTCGATCGGACACATGCGGCCGTAGTGCGAGGGGTGCACGTCACGGACCTCGAAGCCGGCGCGCTCACGGGAGAGACCACCGGGGCCGAGGGCGGACAGACGGCGCTTGTGGGTCAGGCCCGACAGCGGGTTCGTCTGGTCCATGAACTGCGACAGCTGGCTGGTGCCGAAGAACTCCTTGATGGAGGCGACGACCGGCCGGATGTTGATCAGGGTCTGCGGCGTGATCGCCTCGACGTCCTGGGTGGTCATGCGCTCACGCACGACGCGCTCCATACGGGCGAGACCCGTACGGACCTGGTTCTGGATGAGCTCGCCCACGTTGCGCAGGCGGCGGTTGCCGAAGTGGTCGATGTCGTCGACCTCGACCACGATGTCGCGGCCGGTCTCGTCACTCCACTCGACCTCGCCGGCGTGCAGCTTCACCAGGTACTTGATCGCACCGATGATGTCGGGCTCGGTGAGCACGCCGGAGTCCAGCGACTCGGCGTTGCCCAGCTTCCGGTTGACCTTGTACCGGCCGACCTTGGCGAGGTCGTAGCGCTTCGGGTTGAAGTAGAGGTTCTCCAGAAGCGTCTGCGCGGCCTCGCGGGTCGGCGGCTCGCCCGGACGCAGCTTGCGGTAGATGTCCAGCAGCGCGTCGTCCTGGCCCTGGGTGTGGTCCTTCTCCAGGGTGGCGCGCATCGACTCGTACTCGCCGAACTCCTCGAGAATCATCTCGTTGGTCCAGCCGAGCGCCTTGAGCAGCACGGTGACGGACTGCTTGCGCTTGCGGTCGATGCGGACACCGACCATGTCGCGCTTGTCGATCTCCATCTCCAGCCAGGCACCACGCGAGGGGATGACCTTGCAGGAGTAGATGTCCTTGTCGGACACCTTGTCCAGGGTGGAGTCGAAGTACACGCCCGGGGAGCGGACCAGCTGCGACACGACGACACGCTCGGTGCCGTTGATCACGAACGTGCCCTTGTGGGTCATGAGCGGGAAGTCGCCCATGAAGACCGTCTGAGACTTGATCTCACCGGTCTCGTTGTTGGTGAACTCGGCCGTGACGAAGAGCGGGGCCGCGAACGTGAAGTCGCGGTCCTTGCACTCGTCAATCGAGTTCTTGGGCGGCTCGAAACGGTGGTCGCGGAAGGTCAGCGACATCGACCCGCTGAAGTCCTCGATCGGGGAGATCTCCTCGAAGATCTCCTCCAGACCGGACTTCGTGGGGACGTCCTGACCACTCTCCAACGCCGCCTCGACCCGGGACTTCCAGGCCGCATTGCCGAGCAGCCAGTCAAAGCTCTCGGTCTGCAGGGCGAGGAGGTTAGGTACCTCGAGGGGCTCCTTGATCTTCGCGAACGAGACGCGGAGCGGGGCGGTGGATGCGGCGGAATTGTTCGAGGCGTTGCGCGGCGCGGCCAAGAGGGGGGTCCTTCCGAGGGCTCGGAGCTCACTACGCGCGTACCAGCCGGGCCTGGCTGGGCTTGGTCCCGCCTCCTCGCCGCCGGCCTCCGCCCGGGAGTGAATCCCAGGTCAGAGCCGCTTTGCGGAGGCGATGCCAGACCCCTTCAGGGCAACGCATACTCCGGGCGACGAGTCACGGAGCAGCTAACAGGCAGCGCAAAGGGACAGTGTAGCCAATGGCGACACTGCTGTCCAGCTCTGATTCGGAGACCGAATCGGAGACTCCTCCCGGTTGCCGTCGGACGCGAACGCCCGACGGGTACTGCATCGGCCCGGACTTGCCGGGCCCAGGACTCACGTGGAGTCACTTCCCGCCGGAGCCACTGGTTATGCATCCAGCGGCGGACCAACCGGGTCGGACTCGCGCCTTGAGAATCGCGCGACCCGTCCGGTTCGTCAAGGGCCCGCCTCCGGCTGCGGACCTCGACCCGTCCATCGGCCGTGGGCCCCCCGGCGTTACAGAAGCCGTGGTGGGAGCGTCAGGCGATGACAGCGATCACCATACCCGCCCGCACCGACAGTGCCGAGTGGACGTTCGGCCACTCCGGTGTACGACCCGTCCGGCCGGCCCTCCGCGGGCCTGTGGGCCCGTCCTGGGCCGGGAACGCGAAAAGGCCGGGCCGACCACCCGTAAGGGTGATCGGCCCGGCCTCAGGCCCCCTCAGAGGAGGGGGCGCGAGATCACTTGACGGTGACCTTGGCGCCGGCACCCTCAAGGGCGGCCTTGGCCTTCTCGGCAACGTCCTTGGCAACCTTCTCCAGGACCTTGGCACCAGCGGTGTCAACGAGGTCCTTGGCCTCCTTCAGGCCGAGGGAGGTCAGGGTGCGCACCTCCTTGATGACCTGGATCTTCTTGTCGCCGGCACCCTCGAGGATGACGTCGAACTCGTCCTGCTCCTCGACGACCTCGGCCGGGACGGCCGGGCCGGCGATGCCGACGGCGACCGGGGCGGCGGCGGTGACGTCGAACTTCGCCTCGAACGCCTTGACGAACTCGGCCAGCTCGATGAGGGTCAGGTTCTCGAACTGCGCGAGCAGCTCGTCCTGGGACAGCTTCGCCATGATTGGCGTCCTTCCACTAAATCGGCAGGTGGTGCCGGATGTACGGGTTGGCGGGCGTACGGGCCCGCAGCGAGGCGTGAGCCTGCCGAACTACTCGGCGGCCTCGTCCTCGGCGGCGGGAGCCGGCGTACCGGCACCGCCCTGCTCGACCTTGTCGCGCAGCGCGTCCACCGTGCGGACGAGCTTCGACGGCAGGGCCTGGAAGAGCGCGGCAGCCTGGGACTGCTTGGCCTTCAGGGCACCCGCCAGCTTGGCGAGCAGCACCTCGCGGGACTCGAGGTCCGCGAGCTTCTTGATCTCGTCGGCGGTCAGCGCCTTACCGTCAAGGACACCGCCCTTGATGACGAGAGCGGGGTTGTCCTTGGCGAAGTCACGCAGAGCCTTCGCCGACTCCACCGGGTCACCGGTGACGAAGGCGACAGCCGTCGGACCGGCGAACAGGTCGTCGAGCTCCGTGATCCCGACCTCGTTGGCCGCGATCTTGGTCAGCGTGTTCTTCACCACGGCGTACTGGGCGTTCTCGCCCAGCGAGCGACGCAGGGTCTTAACCTGCTTCACCGTGAGACCGCGGTACTCGGTCAGCACCGCCGCGTTCGAGCCACGGAAAAGCTCCGTGATCTCGGCGACGGCAGCAGCCTTGTCGGGCCTAGCCATAGGCTTACGCCTCCTTCCGTGATGTCGAAGTCCGGCCGACCGCGAAAGTCGACCATTCAGCCGTGGACCACTGGACGGAAGGGATCCCCCTGCGGAAAATGCAGAAGAGCCCCGGTGCGCAGGCGCACGGGGCTCAGTACGACCTCGACGGACGTGTGCACGAGGCGCACGGGCCGGAAGTCCAAGCTCCAAACAATCCTGCGCGGGCTGCCTGCGCGTGAAGCGCAGATCCTTCGGTCGCGCGGTCCCTCGCGGGCCCACGGCGACAACCAGCGGTCTTTGGCTTCCGCCACAGTAGCGGGACGCCGCCGCCCGGGGCAAATCGCCCATCTGCCCGAAGCCGCAGGCCGGCCCGGGGCCGGCGGTCCCGCGGCGCGAAAGCCCTCGGCCCAAGGCCCTTCGGCTCAACGGCTCAACGGCTCAACGGCTCAACGGCTCAACGGCTCAACGGCTCAACGGCGAGATGCTCCGGATGCCCACGTCCACCGTGTCCGCCTCCGCCGGCGCCTGCACCGAGAGCGCCCCGCCCGGATCGGTGTAGAGCACCGAGTCGTCCACCCGGCCGCTCTCCCCGGCGCCGGTCCGCTGCAGCCGGACCAGCTGGTCCTTGTCGTTCAGCCAGAGGTCCAGGGTGAGCGAGGCCGAGCCACCGGGCGCCAGCGCGGCCCGGAGGCCGTCCCGGCGGGCCTGGCCGAGCTGGGTCTGGGCCGCCGCGTAGCGCGCGGCGTCGGTGACGGCCCGGTAGTGCTCGACCGTGGAGTCCTCGAACTTCTCCTCGCCGACGTACTGCACGGTGACGCCGTCGGCGGTCGCGGCGGCCAGCGCCACCACCGGGTTGAGCAGGTCGATCAGCCCCGCGTACGGGACCTCCCGGTGCCCGTCCGGGCCGGGCGCCACGGCGAACCGCTCCCAGTGCCGCCCGCCCTGCCGGGCCGCGGTGGCCGCGTCCCCGCCCTGGTAGGCGACGGTGTCCACGACGATCAGCTGCTCGGCCTCGGCCGGGGTGGACCGCTTGACCTGGAGCGCGGTCTTCGGCTGCCAGAACAGCGGGCCCGAGCCGGCGTCCGCCCCCAGGCGGTAGCTCACCTTGGCCCGGCGGGCGGTCTGCATGGCCAGCTGGGCGGAGAGCAGCACGCCGTGCGGCGAGCGGTCGGTCGGCTTGGCCGGCCAGGTCGGCGAGGCACTGCTCGGGGTCGGGGTCGCGGCGCCGGAAGCGGACGGACCCGGCGCCGGGCCGCCGGACCCGCTGCAACCGGTCAGGCCGCCCGCCAGCACCGCGACGGCCACCGCCGCCGCCAGCCGCTGCCGCACCGCCATCCCCGTCTCCCCTTCGTACCGTTCCCGCCCCGGCGGCCGCGCTCCCTGGCCGCCCTCTCCCCGCCACCTTGCCACCCGGCGCCCGCGCGCCCGGCGGCGCCCCCCTGCGACGCGGCGTCAGCCGACCGGGACGGCCGCCGGAGCGGAGCCCGGAGCAGGCCCCGGAACCGGTTCCGGACCCGACGGCTGCACGGCCGACGGCCCCGCCCCCGGCTCGGCGGAGCCCGACTCCGCGCCCGGCTCGACCGGCTCGGCGACCTCCGTCGTGGTCACCACCGCCCCGGCGGTGCCCTGGAAGGTGGACCGCACCCGGAGCAGCCGGTCCCCCGGAGCCACCCAGAAGTCGTAGCCGACGCCGGTGACCCCGCGCTGCCGGTGGTACCCGACCACCGCGGCCAGCCGCTCGGGGCCCAGCCCCTCGTCGGCGGCGAAGAAGTCCTCGACCGACGCGGTGCCCCGGTAGTGGGCGACGGTCCCGCCGTTCAGCTGTTCGCCGCCGAGGGAGCTGAGCTTGCCCGCCAGCGCCATCGAGTGCATCTGCCCGCCGGGGTTGGAGACCAGGCCGGTCATCCACCCGCCGGCCCAGCCGCCCCGGCCGGCGGCGCTCGCGCGGGAGTCCAGCGACTCGGCGTCGGCCCGCTCGGCGCGCTTCGGCGCCGCGCCCGGGTACCCGAGGTCCAGGACGCCGTCCCGGCCGCTCAGCCGGCCGGTGCCCAGCTCGTCGGTCACGGTCAGGTCGGCCGCGTCGTGGGCGCCCCAGGAGACCGTCCCGCTCGCGCTCCGCCGCCCGGCCGGTCCCTCCTCGACCAGCTGGACCCGCGCGCCGCCGACGTCGTCCAGCCGCTGGGCGGCCGACAGCAGCACCTCCCGGGGCGGCCGGACGGTGGGTCGGCCGCTGTCCGGAGTGCGTTCCCCGGAGACGGCCAGCACACTGCACGCGGTGAGACCGGCGGCGAGCAGGAGGAGGGCCGCGCCCTTGACGGCGGGGCGGGGGGCGGACGGCACGGCACACTCCGGCGGTCGGGCTGGGATGCGGCCCCGGTCGGGGCGCGTGATCGGTCCGGCCGAGCGTACGACGGACCGCGCAACAGTTCCCCACTGGCGGGATCTCGATCGGGAAACGACGGCGGGCCCGCACCCCCGGCGAAGGGGTGCGGGCCCGCCGTACGGACTACGGCTGCGATCAGAGCGCGGCCGGGTCCTCCTCGACGAGGAGGTTCCGGGTGCGGTTCGGGTCCACGAGGATGCCGGGGCCGATCGTGGTGGAGAGCGCGGTCTTCTTGATGTACCGGCCCTTGGCGGCGGACGGCTTGGCGCGGAGCACCTCGTCCAGCGCGGCGGCGTAGTTCTCGACCAGCTGCTCGTCGGTGAAGGAGACCTTACCGATGATGAAGTGCAGGTTCGAGTGCTTGTCGACGCGGAACTCGATCTTGCCGCCCTTGATCTCGTTCACGGCCTTGGCCACGTCCGGGGTCACGGTGCCGGTCTTCGGGTTCGGCATCAGGCCACGGGGACCGAGCACGCGGCCGAGGCGGCCGACCTTGCCCATGAGGTCCGGGGTGGCGACGACGGCGTCGAAGTCGAGGCGGCCCTTGGCGACCTCGTCGATGAGCTCGTCGGAACCGACGATGTCGGCGCCCGCAGCACGCGCGGCCTCGGCACGCTCGCCGGTCGCGAAGACCAGGACCCGAGCGGTCTTACCGGTGCCGTGCGGGAGGATCACGGTGCTGCGGACCATCTGGTCCGCCTTGCGCGGGTCGACGCCCAGACGCATGGCGACCTCGACGGTGCCGTCGAACTTGGTGGTGCTGGTCGCCTTGGCGAGGCGGATGGCCTCGAGGGGGGCGTAAAGGCGGTCGCGGTCGACCTGAGCGTCCGCGGCCTTCAGAGCCTTGCTGCGCTTCACTGCTGCTCCTGAATGGGGAATGGAGTCGTGGTATGTGCGGGCCGCGCAGGCCCTACCACATGGACGAGAAGGGTGATCAGCCCTCGACCGTGATGCCCATCGACCGGGCGGTGCCGGCGATGATCTTCGACGCGGCGTCCAGGTCGTTGGCGTTCAGGTCGGGGAGCTTGACCGTGGCGATCTCGCGGACCTGGGCGGCCGTGAGCTTGGCGACCTTGGTCTTGTGCGGCTCGGCAGAGCCCTTGTCGACACCCGCAGCCTTCAGGATGAGGCGCGCGGCCGGCGGCGTCTTCGTGATGAAGGTGAAGGAACGGTCGTCGTAGACCGTGATCTCCACCGGCACGATCATGCCGCGCTGCGACTCGGTCGCAGCGTTGTAGGCCTTGCAGAACTCCATGATGTTGACGCCGTGCTGGCCCAGCGCGGGGCCGACCGGCGGCGCCGGGTTGGCCGCACCGGCGTTGATCTGGAGCTTGATAAGCCCCGTGACCTTCTTCTTCTTGGGAGGCATGTCTCTCCGGGTCCTTCCGAGAGGTGATTGCTGGTGTGTGCGGAACCGGGGCGACACCCAGTCGCCAGCACACACATCGGACCAGGCTAACGCCTCGGCGTCGCTGGACCAAAACGGATTCGGGGCAGGGCCGTCGGCCCTGCCCCGAATCCGCGGACGGTTGGGACTAGTTCTTCTGGATCTGGTCGAAGGAGAGCTCGACCGGGGTCTCCCGGCCGAAGATCTCCACCAGACCCTTGACCTTCTTCGAGTCGGGGTTGATCTCGTTGATGGTCGCCTGCAGGGTGGCGAACGGACCGTCGGTGACGGTGACCGAGTCGCCGACCTCGAAGTCGAGGACCTGGATCTCGCTGGGCTTGACCGGGGAGGGCTTGCCGGCCTCCTTGGCCGCCTGGCGCTCGACGTCCGGGGCGAGCATCTTGACGACCTCGTCCAGCGTCAGCGGGTACGGGTCGTAGGCGTTGCCGACGAAGCCGGTGACGCCGGGGGTGTTGCGCACGACGCCCCAGGACTCCGGGGTGAGGTCCATGCGCACCAGGACGTAGCCGGGGAGCTTGTTCTGGCGGATGGTCTTGCGGTCGCCGTTCTTGATCTGGACGACCTCCTCCTGCGGCACCTCGGCCTGGAAGATGTACTCCTCGACGTTGAGCGAGACGGCGCGCTGCTCCAGGTTCTGCTTCACCCGGTTCTCGTAGCCGGCGTAGGTGTGGATCACGTACCACTCGCCCGGCATGAACCGCAGGTCCTCGCGGAACTTGGCGACCGGGTCGACCTCGACGGCCTCCTCGGCCTCGTCCTCGGCCTCGGTCTCGTCCTCGGTCCCGGCCTCGGCTGCGGCCTCGGTCTCCTCGGCGAGCTCCTCGTCGGACTCCTCGTGCAGCGCGGCCTCCTCGGCCGGCTCGCCGGCCTCGACCTCGTCGTGCGCCTCGGCCTCGTCCTCGTCGCCGTCCGCGGCGTCCACGATCTGCTCGGCGGCCTCGACGTCGTCAGCCAGCTCGGCCGCGTCCAGCTCGGCGGCGACATCCGCCTCGCGGACGGTCTCGTCGGCGTCGTACAGGGGGGAGTCAGACACGGTGGCTGCTTCTTTCCTGGAGATGGTGAAGGTGGCGCGCTCCGTGGCGTTCCCGGTGCCGGTCCGCTCTCGCGGGCGCCGGAAGTTCGCCTCGGAGACTTCAACAGTACCGAGTCAACGGTAGCGGCCCCGTACCTCCGACGCAGACAGCTCGACCCGGGCCGAGGACCGGCCCGGGTCGGGAAGCTGTTTCAAAGGTGTGGCGGTTCCGTCAGCCGAAGATCCAGAGGGCCAGCTTGGAGAAGCCGTAGTCGAGACCGGAGACGAACGCCATCACGATCACGACGAACACGACCACGACCGTGGTGTAGTTCACCAGCTGGCTGCGGGTCGGCCAGACGACCTTGCGCAGCTCGGCGATGATCTGCCGGTAGAACAGCGCGAGCCGGGCGAAGGGGCCCTTCTTGCCGCGCTTGCCCGACTTCTTCTCGCCAGAGCGCTTGCGGCGGGACTCGCCCTCCGCAGGCGTGGTCTCGGCAGCGCCGTCGGCCCCCTCGGGGTTGCCGCTCTCAGGCGTTGCGGTGGAGCCCGTGGTCTCCGTCACTCGTCCTCACCTGAATCCGGGTCCTGCCGAGCATCACCTGCGTACCCGGGTAGGGCACGAGCGGCCGGCTAAAGCGGTGCTGTTCGGTGCCCTCTCCGCATCAAGCCCGCTCGCTCTTTGGAGCGAACGGGCTGAGTACGGATCAAGCAGCAGGGCAAGAGGGACTTGAACCCCCAACCGCCGGTTTTGGAGACCGGTGCTCTACCAATTGAGCTATTGCCCTACGGAGCTTTTCGGCTCCAGTAGCGACCACCAACCTACCGCATCTCCCGCCGCCCCAGGTACAGGTGGCGAGCGTTCCGGTCGGCTCGGTGTCCGTCGAGCAGTGAGTGTACGTGGTCGGGGGGTGTTTGGTCGAACCTCTTCTTTCCGGGCCGCCATGTGGACGGCCCCGTACATATCGTGAAACCGCCATGCCCGGGCCGTGTGCCGTCTGCGACCATGCAGGCATGAGCGCTTCCACCCCGCAGCCCGACAGTTCCGTCCGCCCCGCCGACCGGCGCGTCTCCGCCCGGATCGGCGCGATCGCCGAGTCCGCCACGCTCGCCGTCGACGCCAAGGCCAAGGCCCTGAAGGCGGCCGGCCGTCCGGTCATCGGCTTCGGCGCCGGCGAGCCGGACTTCCCGACCCCGGACTACATCGTCGAGACGGCCGTCGAGGCCTGCCGTGACCCGAAGAACCACCGCTACACCCCGGCCGGCGGACTGCCGGAGCTGAAGGAGGCGATCGCCGCCAAGACGCTCCGTGACTCGGGCTACCAGGTGGACGCCTCCCAGGTGCTGGTCACCAACGGCGGCAAGCAGGCGATCTACGAGGCGTTCGCGGCGATCCTCGACCCGGGCGACGAGGTCATCGTCCCGGCCCCGTACTGGACCACCTACCCGGAGTCGATCCAGCTGGCCGGCGGCGTGCCGGTGGAGGTCGTGACCGACGAGACCACCGGCTACAAGGTCTCGGTCGAGCAGCTGGAGGCCGCGCGCACCGAGAACACCAAGGTGGTGCTCTTCGTCTCCCCGTCCAACCCGACCGGCGCGGTGTACACCCGGGCCGAGGCCGAGGCGATCGGCCGCTGGGCGCTGGAGCACGGCCTCTGGGTGCTCACCGACGAGATCTACGAGCACCTGGTCTACGGCGACGCGGAGTTCACCTCGCTGCCGGCCCTGCTGCCGGAGCTCGCCGACAAGACCGTCGTGGTCAACGGTGTCGCCAAGACCTACGCCATGACCGGCTGGCGGGTGGGCTGGGTGATCGGCCCCAAGGACGTCGTCAAGGCCGCGACCAACCTGCAGTCGCACGCCACCTCGAACGTCTCCAACGTCGCCCAGCGGGCCGCGCTCGCCGCCGTCTCCGGCGACCTCTCGGCCGTGCACGAGATGCGCACCGCCTTCGACCGCCGCCGCCGGACCATCGTGCGGCTGCTCAACGAGATCGACGGCGTGGTCTGCCCCGAGCCCGAGGGCGCCTTCTACGTCTACCCGTCCGTCAAGGGCCTGCTGGGCAAGGAGATCCGCGGCAAGCGCCCGCAGACCTCCGGCGAGCTGGCCGCCCTGATCCTCGACGAGGCCGAGGTCGCGGTCGTCCCCGGCGAGGCCTTCGGCACCCCGGGCTACCTGCGCCTCTCCTACGCGCTGGGCGACGCCGACCTGGCCGAGGGCGTCGGCCGGATCCAGAAGCTGCTCGCCGAGGCCCACGACTGACGGCACCGGCTCCCGGCCCGCCCCCTTTTCACCCCTTCGGGGGATGTGAAGGGGGCGGTTCCCGTCCGGGCCCTCCGTACGGCAGGATTCGTGAATGGAACGCCTGCTGAACCCGCGAGACGTCAGGGACCTGCCCAAGGCCCACCTGCACCTGCACTTCACCGGCTCGATGCGCCCGGCCACCCTGCTGGAACTGGCCGACAGGCACGGCGTCCGGCTGCCGGAGGCGCTCAGCTCCGACCAGCCGCCGAGCCTGCGGGCCACCGACGAACGCGGCTGGTTCCGCTTCCAGCGCCTCTACGACACCGCCCGCTCGGTGCTCCGTGACGAGGACGACATCCGCCGCCTGGTCCGGGAGACCGCCGAGGACGAGCGGCGGGACGGCTCGCGCTGGCTGGAGATCCAGGTCGACCCGACCTCGTACGCGCCCCGGCTCGGCGGGCTGATCCCCGCCCTGGAGCTGATCCTGGACGCCGTCGAGCAGGCCGCCGCGGCCACCGGGGTCGGTATCCGGGTCCTGGTCGCGGCCAACCGGATGAAGTCCCCGATGGACGCCCGGACCCTGGCCCGGCTCGCCGTCCGGTACGCCGACCGGGGCGTGGTCGGCTTCGGCCTCTCCAACGACGAGCGGCGCGGCCTGGCCCGCGACTTCGACCGGGCCTTCGACATCGCCCGCAAGGGCGGGCTGCTCGCGGCCCCGCACGGCGGCGAACTCGCCGGACCGGAGTCGGTCCGCGACTGCCTGGACGACCTGGGCGCCGGCCGGATCGGCCACGGGGTCCGGGCCGCCGAGGACGACCGGCTGATGCAACGGCTGGCGGACCGCCAGGTCACCTGCGAGGTCTGCCCGTCCTCCAACGTCTCGCTCGGCGTCTACGAGCGGCCCGAGGACGTCCCGCTGCGACGGCTGTTCGACGCCGGGGTGCCGCTGGCGCTCGGCGCCGACGACCCGCTGCTGTTCGGCAGCCGGCTGGCCGACCAGTACGGCCTGGCCCGCGACGTCCTGGGCTTCTCCGACGCCGAACTGGCCGAACTGGCGCGCCAGTCGGTGCGCGGTTCGTGCGCGCCGGAGAGCGTGCGGAAGGAACTGCTCGCGGACGTCGACGCCTGGCTGGCGGGCTGAGTCAGCCCGGGGAGTCGTCCCGGGGAGTCATCCCGGAGCTCCTCGGGAGTCGCCCCGGAGCCTCTCCGGGATTCACCCCGCGATCCCCCGGGGAGGGGCCTCAGAGGGTGACGCCGACCATCACCGGCTCGTTCACCAGCTCCACCCCGAAGGCGGCGCGCACGCCGTCCCGGATCTCCCGGGCCAGCACCAGCAGGTCCTCGGTGGTGGCGGCCCCCCGGTTGGTGAGCGCCAGGGTGTGTTTGGTGGAGAGGGTCGCCGGGCCGCTGCCGTAGCCCTTGCCGAACCCGGCCCTGTCGATCAGCCAGGCCGCCGAGGTCTTGGTGCGGCCGTCCGGCGCCGGGTAGGCGGGGGCGGTCAGCTCGCGCTCGGCGGCCAGTGCCAGGAACACGGCGTACTGCTCGGGGTCCAGCACCGGGTTGGTGAAGAAGGAGCCCGCCGACCAGGTGTCGTGGTCCGCCGGGTCCAGCACCATGCCCTTGCCGGAGCGCAGGCCCAGCACCGCCTCGTACGCCTCGCGCAGTCCGACCCGCTCGTCCTGGGCCACCCCGAAGTGCTTGGCGACCTCGGCGTAGCGGACGGGGGTGGACCGCCCGCCGGCGTCCTCCAGCGCGAAGCGGACCCGCAGCACCACGTAGCGGTCGGGCTCGGCCTTGAAGCGGCTGTGCCGGTAGGAGAAGCCGCACTCGGCGCCGGTGAGGGCGAGCACCTCGCCGGACCGGCGGTCGTACGCGACCACCTCGGTGATCGTCTGGGCCACCTCCTGGCCGTAGGCCCCGACGTTCTGCACCGGGGTGGCCCCGGCCGAGCCGGGGATGCCGGCCAGGAACTCGACGCCGGCCAGCCCGTGGTCGACCGTCCGGGCCACCGCGTCGGCCCAGACCTCACCGGCGGCCAGCTCCAGTGCGGTGCCGTCCAGCGCGAAGCCGGTGGTGGCGATCCGCAGCACCGTGCCGGCGAAGCCGGCGTCGCCGATCACCAGGTTGGAGCCGCCGCCGAGGACCAGCAGCGGCTCGCCCTCCGCGTCGGCCGCGCGGACGGCCGAGACCACCTCGTCGTCGGTGTGCGCGGTCACCAGGCGGCGGGCCGGGCCGCCGAGCCGGAGGGTGGTCAGCGGGGCGAGGGGGGCGTCGAGTTCTTCCAGCACGCCCCCCAGCGTACGGGGCCCCCGTACGCACCCCGCCCGTTCGGGCCGGAGGGTCGGGCCGGCCGGAGGATCAGGCCAGCCGGACGACGGCCCGGGACATGCCCAGCACCTTCTGGCCGCCGTAGGTCGCCACCAGGTCGACCTGGACCCTGCGGTCGTCCAGCAGCTTGGCCACCTTGCCGGTGACCTCGATCACGGAGCCGACCCCGTCGTTGGGCACCGGCACCGGACGGGTGAAGCGGACGCCGTACTCGACCACCGCGGCCGGGTCGCCGACCCAGTCGGTGACCACCCGGATCGCCTCGGCCATGGTGAACATGCCGTGCGCGATGACGTCGGGCAGGCCGACCTCCAGGGCGAACTTCTCGTTCCAGTGGATCGGGTTGAAGTCGCCCGAGGCTCCGGCGTACTGCACCAGTGTGGCGCGGGTCACCGGGAAGGACTGCGCGGGCAGCTCGGTGCCGGCCTCGACCTCGTCGTAGCTGATCGCCATCGGGCTCACTCCCCCGTCTTCTCGTCGGCGGCCCGGGCCACCAGCGTCATGACCGACGTCACCACGTGCTCGCCGGTCTCGTCCGACACCTCGCCACGCACGGTGAGGACGTCGTTGCCCGCCAGTGACTTGATGTTGTCGATGGCGACCTCGACGGTCAGCCGGTCACCGGCCCGGACCGGGCGGGTGTAGACGAACTTCTGGTCCCCGTGCACGACCCGGCTGTAGTCCAGGCCCAGCTCGGGGTCCTGGACCACCTGGGCGGCGGCCCGGAAGGTGAGCATGAACGGGAAGGTCGGCGGGGCGATCACGTCCGGGTGACCGAACGCCTTGGCCGCCTCCTGGTCGGTGTACGCCGGGTTGGCGTCGCCCACGGCGGCGGCGAACTCGCGGATCTTCTCCCGGCCGACCTCGTACGGCTCGGTGGGCGGGTACGTCCGCCCGATGAAGGAGGGGTCGAGTGCCACGGGCAACTCCTCGGAAGCGCGTTGGATGACAAAAAAACTCCGGACCGCAACCCAATGAGGATTGCGGCCCGGAGTCGTAGACCTGGTTCACACAGGCCCGGTGCCCTGCAACAGGGTCAACGGGTCTCGCGGTGCGCGGTGTGCGAGTTGCAGCGGGGGCAGTGCTTCTTCATCTCAAGACGGTCCGGGTCGTTACGCCGGTTCTTCTTGGTGATGTAGTTCCGCTCCTTGCACTCCACGCAGGCCAGCGTGATCTTCGGGCGGACATCGGTGGCAGCCACGGGAGTGCCTTCCTTGTACAACAATGAATGAGAACAAAGACAAGAGTAGCCGACCGGGAGTGCGATCTCCCGACCGACTACGCGGAGTAGCGGTGACCGGACTTGAACCGGTGACACAGCGATTATGAGCCGCTTGCTCTACCAACTGAGCTACACCGCCACGGTGATCCTGAACACGGCCGAAGCCGGTCCTCTCTCACCAGAGCCCCCATGCGGAATCGAACCGCAGACCTTCTCCTTACCATGGAGACGCTCTACCGACTGAGCTATAGGGGCGAACGAGGAAGAGATTACACGTTCCGCGCCCAGAGGTGAAATCCGTATCCCGCCGCGAAGTCCGCAGGTGGACGGCCTGCACTGGCGAGCGATCGAAGGCAGCGCGTTCGACCGGCCCGGTCGGGCAGCGGCCCGACCCGATACGACTATTGCCCGCCTCCCTGCGCCCCGCCCCTGCCCGCCGTAGGCTCGTCGCTCATTGATCGGAACCGGGACGGGGCCGTGGACAGCGGGCCGGGCCGGCACGAAGAGGGAGCCGGGCGATGGACAGCGCAGCCGCCGACGGGCCGCAGCCCGGACCCGGCCCGGCGGCCAACCCGCTCGGGCACGGCCCCGTCCTGCTCCTCACCGACGCACGGCTGGCCGACGGCCGGGTGGTGGACGTCCGGATCAGCGGCGACCGGATCCAGGCCGTCGGCACCTCCGGCGGTCTCGGCCCGCTGCCGGCCCTGCCCGGCGCCCCCACCGTCACCACCGGCGCCCGGATCGACCTCCGCGGCTACCTGCTGCTGCCGGCCCCCGCCGAGGTGCACGCCCACTACGACGTCGCCTTCTCCGCCGCGCTGCCCGCCCCTCCGCCGGAGACGCCCTCCGACCTCACCCGGCGGGTCACCGAGGCCGCGCTCACCTCGCTCGGCTACGGCGCCACCGCCCAGCGCACCCACGTCCGGATCGGCGACGTGCACGGGCTGCGCCGGCTGGAGGCGGTGCTCACCGCCCGCCAGGCGCTGCGCGGCCTCGCCGATCTGCAGGCCGTCGCCATGCCCCGGCTGCTCACCGGCCGGGCCGGTGCGGACGGCCGGGCCCAGCTGCGGGACGCGCTCAAGCTGGGGGCCACCGCGGCCGGCGGCTGCCCCGAACTGGACCCGGACCCGGCGGGCTTCGTCCAGGTGCTGCTGGAGGCCGCCCGGGAGGCGGACTGCCCGGTGGACCTGCACACCACGGCCGCCGACCCGGGACAGCTGGCCCGGCTGGCCGGGGCGCTCGGACCGCTGCGGCCGCGGGTGGTGCTGGGGCCGTGCGGGTCGCTGGCGCCGGGCGCCTCGGCGGTGCTGGCCAGCAGCGGGGTCCGGGTGGTCTGCCTGCCGCAGAACGGCGGCTGCTCCGGTCTGGAGGGCCCGGCGGTCGGGCTGCGGCACTCGGTGCTGCGCGAGCTGGTGGAGGCGCGGGTGCCACTGGTGGCGGGCAGCGGCTCGCTGCGGGACGGCGCCAACCCGGTCGGTCGGGCCGATCCGCTGGAGGCCGCGTACCTGTTGGCGGCGGGCGGGGTGCTGAGCCCCGACGCGGCGTACGACACCGTGTCCAACCAGGCGCGGGCGGCGCTCGGGCTGCCTCCGGTGCGGGTGGACGCCGGCTTCCCGGCCGAGCTGCTGGCGGTCCGCGGCGACAGCCTGGCGGGGGCGCTGGCCGGCGGGCACAGCCGGCTGGTGGTGCACAGCGGACGCGTGGTCAGCCGGACCAGCGCGGTGCGGGAGTTCGCCGACACGGTGGCGCTGGCGCTGCCCCGGCAGTCGGGCAGCGCGGGCGGGGGGTGACCGGCCGCAGCGCGGGCGCCCGGGCAGGGGCGGTCGCCCTGCTCCGAACAGGCGGCAGGGGCGCGCAGTGTCGACCGCGCGCCCCTTCCCCCACCCTGGCCGCCGAGGCGGCGAAGCGGCCCCAGGCATCCCCCACATGGAGCGGGGCCGCTTCCTCACCGCTGACGCTACGCCCGCGAACCGCCCCCACCGCCCCCTCCTGACGCCCTCCTGACGCCCGGAGGTCCGCTCCTGACGGCTCGTTGACGCCGCCCGCGCACCGCGCGGGCCTCAGGGCTCGTACCGGTAGCCGATCCCGGGTTCGGTGATCAGGTGGCGCGGGCGCGCCGGATCGCGTTCCAGCTTGCGTCGCAGCCCCGCCAGGTAGACCCGCAGGTAGTTGCCGCGCAGCTCCCGGTCCGGCCCCCAGACCTCGCGCAGGATGCGCCGGCCCGGCACCAGCCGGCCCGGGCTGGCCAGCAGCAAGGCCAGGATCCGCCACTCGGTCGGGGTGAGCCGGACCGGACCGTCCGGACCGGTGACGGTGGTGGCGGCGAGGTCCACCGTGTGGTCGCCGACCAGCACCGGCACGGGCGCGGGCGGGCCGGCCCACGGGCGGCGCAGCACCGCCCGCAGCCGGGCCAGCAGCTCCTCCATCAGGAACGGCTTGGTGAGGTAGTCGTCGGCGCCGGCGTCCAGCGCGTTCACCTTGTCGGCGCCGCCCGAGCGGCCGGACAGCACGATGATCGGCACCGCGCTGCGGCTGCGCAGGCCCCGGATGACCTCCATGCCGTCCAGGTCGGGCAGGCCGAGGTCGAGCAGGACGGCGTCCGGGGCGGTGTGCGCGGCGCGGTCCAGCGCCTCACCGCCGGTGGCGGCGGTCCGCACGGCGTACTGCCGGGCGCTCAGGTTGATCCGCAGGGTCCGCAGCAGGGCGGGCTCGTCGTCGACGACCAGGATCTCGCTCATGCGGGGACCCCTCCCGGGTGCCGCTCCCCCGTGCCGGGCCCGGTCTCGTCCGGACGGCCCCCGTCGGGCCCGTACGGCCCCGCGGCGGGCAGGGTGAGCAGCATGGTGGTGCCGCCGCCGGGGGTGTCCTCGACCTCCAGGCTGCCGCCCATGGCCTCGGCGAGGCCGCGGGAGAGCGCGAGGCCCAGGCCGACGCCGGTGGTGTTGTCGGTGTCGCCGAGGCGCTGGAACGGCAGGAAGACCCGGTCGCGATCCTCGGGGGCGATGCCGGGGCCGCGGTCGATCACCCGGACCTCGACCCGGCCCCGGTGGTGGCTGGCGGCCACCAGGACCGGCGCGCCGGGCGCGTTGTGGCGCAGCGCGTTGGCGATCACGTTGGCGAGGACGCGTTCCAGCAGCGGCGGGTCGGCCAGGACCGGCGGCACGTTCTCCAGGTCCAGCGGCTGGACGGGCGCGTACGGGTCGGGCAGCGAGTCGAGGGCGCGCGGCAGGATCTCGTCGACGTGGGTCTCGGCGAGGTGCAGGGTGAGCGCGCCGGCCTGGAGGCGGCTCATGTCGAGCAGGTTGTCGACCAGCCGGGTGAGCTTGACCAGGGATTCGTCGGCGGTGGCCAGCAGTTCGGCCCGGTCCTCGGGCGAGAACTCGACGTCCGGGCTGCGCAGCGAGCCGACCGAGGCGAGCGCGGCGGCCAGCGGGGTGCGCAGGTCGTGGCTGACCGCGGCGAGCAGGGCGGTGCGCATCCGGTCGGCGGCCTTGATGGGTTCGACCTCGGCGGCGACCACCGCGAGCCGGTCGCGTTCCAGCGCGGCGGCGACGTGCGCGGCGAAGGCGGTGAGGACGCGCTGGTCGGCGGCGGGCAGCCGGCGTCCGGTGAGGACGAGGACGGCGTCGGCGCCGACCGGGACCTCGGTGGCCTCGGCCGGCTGTCCGGGTTCGGGCTCGCCCCCGCCGTCGCAGGCGGCCAGCACCTCGCCGCCGGTGCGCTCCAGCAGGGCGACGGCGTGCATGCCGAAGGCGGTGCGGGACTTCTCCAGCAGGGCGGGCAGGGCGTCGGCTCCGCGCAGCACGCTGCCGGCGAGGGTGGAGAGCGTCTCGGCCTCGGCGGTGGCCCGGGCGGCCCGGGCGGTGAGCCGGCCGGCGTGGTCGACCACCGTGGAGACGGTCAGCGCGACGGCGGCGAAGACGGTGAGGGCGATGATGTTGTTGGTCTCGCCGATGGTAAAGGCGTGGACGGGCGGGATGAAGAAGTAGTTGAGCAGCAGCGAGGCGACCACCGAGGCCACCAGCGCGGAGGTCGCCCCGCCGAGCAGGGCGACCACGACCACGCCGAGCTGGAAGATCAGCGCGTCGGTGGTGAGGTTGACGGTGTCGTGGGACTGCGAGAGTCCGGCGGTGATCAGCCAGGGCACCACCAGCCCGGCGAGGAAGCCGGTGACGGTGCGGCGCCTGGAGTGGCGGCGGCCGAGCGACGGCAGCCGGCCGCGGCCGGTGAACTCGTGGGTGACCATGTGGACGTCGATGTCCTCGGAGGCGTCCACGGTGGTCTCGCCGATTCCCGGGCCGGTCAGGAAGCGGGTGGTCCGGCCGCGCCGGCTGGTGCCGAGGACGAGCTGGGTGGCGTCGTGGGCCCGGGCGAAGGCGAGCAGCGCGGTGGGGATGTCGTCGCCCACCACCACGTGGTAGCTGCCGCCGAGGTTCTCGACGAGCTGCCGCTGTTGCGCGAGTTCCCCCGACGAGGCCCCCGCCAGGCCGTCGCTGCGGGTGACGTGGACGGCGAGCAGGTCGCCGCCGGCGGTGCGGTCGGCGATCCGGGCGGCGCGGCGGACCAGCGTCTCGCCCTCGGGGCCGCCGGTGAGGGCGACCACGACGCGCTCGCGGGCCTCCCAGACGCGGTCGATGTCGTGGCTGGCCCGGTAGTCGCGCAGGCCCTCGTCGACCCGCCCGGCCACCCAGAGCAGGGCGAGTTCGCGCAGGGCGGTGAGGTTCCCGACCCGGAAGTAGTGGGAGAGCGCGGCGTCCACCTTCTCCGCCTTGTAGACGTTGCCGTGGGCCATCCGCCGGCGCAGTGCCTGCGGGGCCATGTCGACGAGCTCGATCTGGTCGGCCCGGCGGACCACCTCGTCCGGGACGGTCTCGCGCTGCGGGATGCCGGTGATCTTCTGGACGACGTCGTTCAACGACTCCAGGTGCTGGACGTTGACGGTGGTGATGACGTCGATCCCGGCGTCCAGCAGCTCCTCGACGTCCTGCCAGCGCTTGGTGTGCCGGCCGCCGGGGACGTTGGTGTGGGCCAGCTCGTCGACCAGGACGACGGCGGGCCCGCGGGCGAGCACGCCGTCGAGGTCCATCTCCTCGAAGTCGCCTTCCCGGTAGGAGCGGTGGACCCGCGGGAGGACCTCCAGACCGGCGAGCATGGACTCGGTGTGCCGGCGGCCGTGGCACTCGATGTAGCCGACCACCACGTCCGCGCCGCGGTCCTGTCTGCGCCGCGCCTCGTCCAGCATCCGGTAGGTCTTGCCGACACCGGGGGCGGAGCCGAGGTAGACCCTCAGCCGGCCTCGGCGGTGGCCGGTGCCGGGAGCGAGGTCGCGGACCATGGGCGCTGCTCTTTCGTCTTCTGCGCACGAGGCGGCTTCTGGGGCGGGGGCGGGGGCGGAGGTCAGGGGCGAGGGGCGAGGGGCGAGGGTGGCCGGGGGCGGTCCCCGGAACGGGGCGGTTCCGGGGGCCGGGACGGACGGCGGCCGACCCGGGCGCGGGGCAGTGCCCCGGCCCGGGTCGGCCAGTCTCACAGGTCCGGCCGGTCGGCCGGCGCGCGTTGCGTCCGCACGCCCTCCGCGCTCACTTCTGCTGCGCCAGCGCGGCGTTGAGTCGGACCACGTTCACGCCCGGCTCCCCGAGGAAGCCCAGCGAGCGGCCCTCGGTGTACTTCTCGACCAGCTTCTTCAGCTGCTCGGGCGAGACGTTGCCACGGGCCTTGGCGACCCGGTCGACCTGCTGCTCGGCGTAGGCGACCGAGATGTGCGGGTCGAGGCCGGATCCGGAGGCGGTGACGGCGTCCACCGGGACGCTCGCCGGGTCGACGCCGTCGAACGCGGCGACGGCCCTGCGGCGCTCCTCGACCGTCGCGGTGAGGTCCTCGCTGGTGGGGCCCAGGTTGGAGGCGCCGGAGCTCTTCGGGTCGTGGCCGCCGGCGGAGGGCCGGGGCTGGAACCACCTCGGGTCCGGCAGCGCGACCTCGTCCGGGTCGTCCGGGTTCTGCTTGGGCAGGTCGTAGCTCTGCGCCAGCAGGCCGGAGCCGACCTCCTTGCCGTCGACCCTGACGATCGAGCCGTCGGCCTTGTCGGGGAAGGCGGCCTGGGCGATGCCGGTGACCAGCAGCGGGTAGGCGATACCGAGGATCACCGTCAACACCAGCAGCATCCGCAGGGCGGTGAGGTGCGTGCGCACGGTGGTGGGCAGGGGCTTGGACACGGGGGTTCTCCTCTCTCAGCTCAGGCCGGGGACGAACTGGACGACCAGGTCGATCAGTTTGATCCCGGCGAAGGGGACGACGAGCCCGCCGAGGCCGTAGACCCCGATGTTGCGACGCAGGAGCGAACTGGCGTCGGAGGGGCGGTACTTCACCCCGCGCAGGGCGAGCGGGATGAGGCCGACGATGACCAGGGCGTTGAAGACGATCGCCGAGGTGATCGCGGACTGCGGGCTGTGCAGGCCCATGATGTTGAGCTTGTCGAGGCCCGGGTACACCGACGCGAACATGGCCGGGATGATCGCGAAGTACTTCGCGACGTCGTTGGCGATCGAGAAGGTCGTGAGCGCGCCGCGGGTGATCAGGAGCTGCTTGCCGATCTCGACGATCTCGATCAGTTTGGTGGGGTTGGAGTCGAGGTCGACCATGTTGCCGGCCTCCTTGGCCGCCATGGTCCCGGTGTTCATCGCGACACCGACGTCGGCCTGGGCGAGGGCCGGGGCGTCGTTGGTGCCGTCGCCGGTCATCGCGACCAGCTTGCCGCCGGCCTGCTCCTTCTTGATCAGCGCCATCTTGTCCTCGGGGGTGGCCTCGGCGAGGAAGTCGTCCACGCCCGCCTCCTCCGCGATCGCCCGGGCGGTCAGCGGGTTGTCGCCCGTGATCATGACCGTCCTGATGCCCATCCGGCGCAGCTCGTCGAAGCGCTCCCGCATGCCCTCCTTGACCACGTCCTTGAGGTGGATCACGCCGAGGGCCTTCGGGGCCGCGGGGCCGGCCTTGGAGGCGACCAGCAGCGGGGTCCCGCCGGCGGCCGAGATGCCGTCGACCAGCTCGGCGACGTCACGGCCGACGGTGCCGCCGTTCTCGGTGACCCAGGTGGTGACCGATCCCGCCGCACCCTTGCGGACCCGGTGCGGACCGTCGGGCTCGTCGAGGTCGACGCCGGACATCCGGGTCTGGGCGGTGAACGGCACCCAGGTGGCGTGCGCCAACTCGCCCTGGGCGCGGGCGCGCAGGCCGTACCGCGTCTTGGCGAGGACGACGATCGAGCGGCCCTCGGGGGTCTCGTCGGCCAGCGAGGAGAGCTGCGCCGCGTCGGCCAGCTCCTCGACCGTGACGCCGGCGGCCGGGAGGAACTCGGCGGCCTGGCGGTTGCCGAGGGTGATGGTGCCGGTCTTGTCGAGCAGCAGGGTGTTGACGTCGCCGGCGGCCTCGACCGCGCGGCCGGACATCGCCAGCACGTTGCGCTGGACCAGCCGGTCCATGCCGGCGATGCCGATCGCGGAGAGCAGCGCGCCGATGGTGGTCGGGATGAGCGCCACGATCAGGGCGACCAGCACGATCATCGACTGCGGGGCGCCCGCGTAGGTGGCCATCGGCTGCAGGGTGACGACCGCGACCAGGAACACGATGGTCAGCGAGGCCAGCAGGATGTTGAGCGCGATCTCGTTCGGCGTCTTCTGCCGGGCGGCGCCCTCGACCAGGGCGATCATCCGGTCGATGAAGGTCTTTCCGGGTTCGGAGGAGATCTTCACCACGATCCGGTCGGAGAGCACCCTGGTGCCGCCGGTCACGGCGGAGCGGTCTCCGCCCGACTCGCGGATCACCGGCGCGGACTCGCCCGTGATCGCCGACTCGTCGACGCTCGCGACGCCCTCGACGACGTCCCCGTCACCGGGGATGATCTGGCCGGCCTCGACCACGACGTGGTCGCCCAGGCGCAGCGACGCACCGGGGACCTCCTCCTCGCCCCGGCCCGCGGGCCAGCCGGTGAGCCGCCGGGCCACGGTGTCGGTCCTGGTCCGGCGCAGGGTGTCCGCCTGCGCCTTGCCACGGCCCTCGGCGACGGCCTCGGCCAGGTTGGCGAAGACCGTGGTCAGCCAGAGCCAGACGGTGATCGACCAGGCGAACACCGACGGGTCGGCTATCGCGCAGACCGTGGTGACGACGGAGCCGACCTCGACCACGAACATGACGGGGTTCTTGACCATCACGCGCGGGTCGAGCTTCTTCACCGCGTCCGGCAGGGCGGCGAGGAGCACCTTCGGGTCGAGCAGGCCGCCGGCCGCTCTGTGCGGCGCCTCGGCGGGCGCCTCCGGCCGGGGGGCCGGCTTCTCGGTCAGGGTGGAGGACATCAGGAGAGACCTTCCGCGATCGGCCCGAGAGCCAGGGCCGGGAAGTAGGTGAGGCCGACGACGATCAGGACGACGCCCGACAGCAGGCCCACGAACAGCGGCTTGTGGGTGGGCAGGGTGCCCGGGGTGGCGGGGACCGGCTGCTGCTGTGCGAGCGCGCCGGCCAGGGCCAGGACGAAGACCATCGGCAGGAACCGGCCGAACACCATGGCCAGGCCGATCGCGGTGTCGTACCAGTCGGTGTTGACCGTGATGCCGGCGAACGCCGAGCCGTTGTTGTTCGCGCCCGAGGTGAACGCGTACAGCACCTCGGAGAAGCCGTGGGCACCCGAGTTGAGCATCCCGGCCCGCTGACCCGGCAGCGCCATCGCCACACCCGTACCGACCAGCACGAGCGTCGGCGTGGTCAGGATGTACAGGGAGGCGAACTTCATCTCCCGCCCGCCGAGCTTCTTGCCCAGGTACTCCGGGGTGCGCCCGACCATGAGACCGGCCACGAACACCGCGACGATCGCCAGCACCAGCATCCCGTACAGGCCCGAGCCCACACCGCCGGGCGCGATCTCGCCCAGCATCATGTTGAACATCGTCAACCCGCCGCCGAACGCCGAGTACGAGTCGTGGAACGAGTTCACCGCACCGGTCGAGGTCAGCGTCGTCGACGCCGCGAACAGACCGGACGCCGCGATACCGAACCGCTGCTCCTTGCCCTCCAGAGCCCCGCCGGCCGCCTGCATCGCCGAACCGGCGTGCTGCGACTCGGAGAAGGTGATCAGCGCCACCGACGCCGCCCAGAACAGACCCATCACCGCGACGATCGCGTAGCCCTGCCGGTGGTCCCCGACCATCCGGCCGAAGGCCCGCGGCAACGCGAACGGGATCAGGAGGATCAGGAAGATCTCCAGGAAGTTGCTCAGACCCGTCGGGTTCTCGAACGGGTGCGCCGAGTTGGCGTTGAAGAAGCCGCCGCCGTTGGTGCCCAGCAGCTTGATGACCTCCTGCGAGGCCACCGGCCCGCCCGGGACCGACTGCGGATCGCCGACCAGCGCGGCCACCTCGTGGAAGCCGTGGAAGTTCTGCACCACCCCGGTCGCCGCCAGCACCAGGGCGAAGACGACCGCGACCGGCAGCAGCAGGCGCAGGCTGATCCGGGTCAGGTCGACCCAGAAGTTGCCGACCCGGTCCGTCCGGTTGCGGGTGAAGCCCCGGATCAGGGTGGCGACGACGGCGATGCCGACGGCCGCGGAGACGAAGTTCTGCACCGCCAGACCCGCCATCTGGGCCACGTGCCCCATCGCGGCCTCGCCGCTGTAGGACTGCCAGTTGGTGTTGGCGACGAACGAGATCGCGGTGTTCCACGCCTGGTGGCCCGGCATCTGCTCGACGCCGAGGTTCAGCAGGAGGTGGCCCTGGAGGCGGATCAGGCCGTAGAGGAAGAGGACCGAGACGGCCGAGAAGGCCAGCACCGAGCGCAGGTACACCGACCAGCGCTGGTCGGCGTCCGGGGCCACGCCGATCACCTTGTACAGGCCGCGCTCGGCTCTGAGGTGCCGGGAGGTGGTGAGGATCCGGGCGATGTAGTCGCCCAGGGGCCGGTAGCACAGGGCCAGTGCGCCCACCAGGGCGAGGACCTGCAGCCAGCCCGCGAGAGTGGAGCTCATGTCAGAACTTCTCCGGGTAGATCAGCGCCACGACGAGGTAGCCGACGAGGGCGACGGCCACGATGAGACCTGCGACGTTCTCGGCGCTCACAGCTTCTCCACCCCCCGCGCGATCAGGGCGATGACGGCGAACACGGCGACCGTGACACCGACGTAGATGAGATCGGACATGGGCTCCACCACAGTGGTTCGGAGGTGGCCGCGGCCTGCGTAGAAGGGGCGGGGCGCGGCACCGGCGGCGGGCCGGCTACGCCAGCCAACCGCCCTCACGGTGCGTCAACGGCGTTCTTGACGCCCTCCATACGGCGTACGTTCGATTGTTGACGGGCTCCATACGGGCCCGGGGGCGGCGGGGCCGGGGCTCCGTGCGTCCGGGGTCGCAGCCGGTCACGTCCGGGGTCACGGCCGGTCACGTCCGGGGTCACGGCCGGTCACGGCCGGGGTCACGGCCGGGGCCGCTGTGCCGGGTCACCCCACGGGCCCCGGACGGCCGATGCCGTCCGGGGCCCGTGGGGTGACTCCCGTACTCCTGTGCTCCCGTAGTCCCGCGCTCCTGCGCTCCTGCCGCACCCCTGCCCGCGTGCGTCAGGCGTGCTCGGGCGCCGGCAGCTTCTCCCGTTCCGACCGCACCGCCGGCTCGCCGCGCCGGACCGCACCCGGCGCCCGGCGGGACGGGTGGTCGGCCCGGCCGGCCGAGGTCAGCTGCCACGGCACGCTGATCACCATCACCCCCGGGGTGAAGAGCAGCCTGCTCTTCAGCCAGAGCGCCGACTGGTTGTGCAGCAGGTGCTCCCACCAGTGCCCGACCACGTACTCGGGGATGAACACCGCCACCGCCTCGCGCGGGCCGGTCCGGCGGTACTCCCGCACGTACTGGACGACCGGCCGGGTGATCTCCCGGTACGGCGAGTCCAGCACCTTCAGCGGCACCGCCACGGCCAGCTCCCGCCACTGCCGCTCCAGTTCGCCGGTGGCGTCCGGCTCCACGGCGACGGTGAGCGCCTCCAGCGAGTCCGGCCGGAACGCCTCGGCGTAGCCGAGCGCCCGCAGGGTCGGCTTGTGCACCTTGGACACCAGCACGATGCCGTGCACCTTGGAGGGCCGCACCGACTCGGCGTCCGGGTCGTCCACCGCCAGCTCCTCGGCGACGCTGTCGTAGTGCCGCCGGATGCCGCGCATCATCACCCAGAGCACCGCCGCCGCGACCACGGCCAGCCAGGCGCCCTGGGTGAACTTGGTCAGCAGCACGACGACCAGCACCAGCGCGGTGGTGACCGCACCGAAGGAGTTGATCACCCGGGACCGCAGGGCGCCGCCCCGGACCGCCGGGTCGGTCCCGGTCTCCAGGGTGCGGTTCCAGTGCCGCACCATGCCGATCTGCGACAGCGTGAAGGAGGTGAAGACCCCCAGGATGTAGAGGTGGATCAGGCTGGTGACGTCCGCGTCGTACAGCCAGAGCAGCCCGCCGGCCACCACCGCGAGCGCGATGATGCCGTTGGAGAAGGCCAGCCGGTCACCGCGGGTGTGCATCTGCCGGGGCAGGTAGCGGTGCTCGGCCAGGATCGAGGCCAGCAGGGGGAAGCCGTTGAACGCGGTGTTGGCCGCCAGGATCAGCACCAGCGCGGTGACCGCCTGGATCGCGTAGAAGAGGACGCTCCCGTCGCCGCCGAAGACCGCCGCCGCCAGCTGGGCGATCACGGTCTGCTGGGGCGCGGTCGTGCAGTCGCCGGGGAACCCGGTGAGGTGGCAGGCGTCGTCGGCGATGTGGACGTCGGACACCAGCGCCAGCGCCGTGATGCCGACGAACATGACCACGGCCGTGGTGCCCATCACGGCCATCGTGGCGGCGGCGTTCCTCGACTTCGGTGCCCGGAACGCCGGCACGCCGTTGGAGATCGCCTCGACCCCGGTCAGCGCCGTGCAGCCGGAGGCGAACGCCCGCAGTCCCAGCAGCAGCAGTCCCAGTCCGGCCAGGGTGTCCTTGCCGTCCTCCGGCACGATCCCGTACGAGGCGCTGGCCGCCACCGGTGCGTCGCCGAGCACGGCCCGGACCAGCCCGGTGACCACCATCAGCAGGATGCCGCCGATGAACAGGTACGTCGGCGCGGCGAAGGCCTTGCCCGACTCCCGCACTCCGCGCAGGTTCCCCGCCATCAGCAGCACGACGAAGCCGACCGCCAGCTCGACCCGGTGGTCGGCGAGCGAGGGCAGCGCCGAGATGATGTTGTCCACGCCGGAGGCCACCGACACGGCGACCGTCATCACGTAGTCGACCAGCAGCGAGGCGGCCACCACCAGGCCCGAGTTGGCGCCCAGGTTCCGGGAGACCACCTCGTACGAGCCGCCGCCGCTCGGGTAGGCGTGCACGACCTGGCGGTACGACATCACCACGACCGCCATCAGGGCGACCACACCGGCCGCGACCCACGGGGTCAGCGAGAGGAAGGCGGCGCCACCGACGGTGAGCACCAGCAGGATCTCCTGGGTCGCGTAGGCGACCGAGGAGAGCGGGTCGGAAGCGAAGATCGGCAGCGCCAGCCGCTTGGGGAGCAGCGTCTCGCCCAGCTCCTCGCTGCGCATGGCTCTGCCGATCACTAGGCGCTTGAGCGCCTGGGGCACGTTGAACACATGGGCGAGCGTAAGCGCGTCCGGCCGGCGCGGAACGGGCCTCCGAGGAGTGTCCGGAACGCCCGGCATCTCCGATCGGCGGGGACGTTCCCGCAGGTCGGGGCCGCTGCGGGCGCGGCACGCCAGGTGGCGCGGGGGCGTTCGGAGGGCATGCGGGGAGCACGGTGGGGGGCCGTTAAGACATCGTCAAGATATGACGATCAGCTCGGACAAATACCCACCATCTCCGCAATTCACCGCCACACGGCGGGCCCTCACATCCGCATCCGGAGCCGGCAGACCACCGCGTCGGTGTGCCGGCGCAGCGCCCGGTCGATGACCGCGCCGCGCCGGTTCTGCAGGGCGCGCTGCCAGGGACGGGCCGGTTCGACCTCGGGGATCAGGACGGTCAGCCGGTCGTAGGCGCGTTCGGCGGCCAGGCGGTTCACGAACTCGGCGATCGGCGGGCCGAGGCGGCGGTGGCCGTCCGGGATGTCCACCAGCGGTACGCCGGGCTGCCACAGTTCCCAGTCCCGGCGCAGGGCTTCGGCCTCGGCCGGGTCGTGGACGACGGTGACGGCGAGGACCTCGTCGCCGAGTGAGAGTGCGGCGGAGAGGCCGTCGCGGGTGAGGCGGGTGATGGCGGTGACGGACACGAGGACGAGGCTGCGCTGCGGGGTGAGCGGGCCGGGGATCCGGCCGAGTTCCAGTCGCTCGCCGATCCGTGCGTAGCTGCGGTGGACCGCCTCGAAGAGCAGGACGAGCAGCGGCAGGGCCAGGCAGATGCCCCAGGCGCCCTCGGTGAACTTGGTGCCGGTGACGACCAGCGCCGCCACGGCGGTGAGCAGGGCGCCGAAGCCGTTCAGCGCGGCCTTCGCCCGCCAGCGGGCCGGCCGCTCCAGCACCCAGTGGCGGACCATGCCGACCTGGCAGATCGTGAAGCCGACGAACACGCCGATCGCGAAGAGCGGCACCAGGCTGTTGACGTCGCCGCCCGAACCGACCAGCAGCACCGCGGAGACGGCCGCGAGGAACAGCACGCCGTGCCGGTGCACCTGGCGGTCGGCGCGCAGGGCGAAGACGTGCGGCAGGTGGTTGTCGCGGGCCAGCAGGTGGAGCAGGACCGGCAGCCCGCCGAAGGAGGTGTTGGCGGCCAGGCCGAGCAGGACCACCGTGGCGAACTGGACCAGGTAGAAGCCGGCACCGTGGCCGAGCGAGGCGTCGGCGAGCTGGGCGAGGACGGTGACGCCCTCCACCGGCTGGAGGTGGAAGCGGCCGATCAGCACGGCCAGTCCGATCAGCATCACGCCGAGCAGCGCACCCAGTGCGACCTCGGTGTGCTGGGCCCGCTTCACGCCGGGCGTGCGGAAGGACGGCACGGCGTTCGCCACCGCCTCCACGCCGGTCAACGCCGAGCAGCCGGCCGCGAAGGCCTTGAGCAGCAGCAGCGCCCCGACGGCGGTCGCGTTGCCGGCCAGCACCGAGGCGTGCCCCTCGGCCGCCGCCGTGCTCACCGGGGCGTCACGGAACAGGCCCACCACGACGATCGTCAGGATCGAGAGCACGAACACGGCGGTCGGCGCCATGAACCAGCGGGCCGACTCGGCGATCCCGCGCAGGTTCACCGCCGTCACCAGCGCCAGCACGCCCAGGCAGAGCCAGACCCGGTCCCCGTACAGGCCCGGTACGGCGGAGGTCAGCGCCGCCACGCCCGCCGTCACCGACACCGCCACGTTCAGCACGTAGTCGATCACCAGCGAGGCCGCGGCGTTCAGCGCCGTCCGCCGCCCCAGGTGCGCCTTGGCCACGGCGTACGAACCGCCGCCGTCCGGGAACGCCGCGATCACCTGCCGGTA
Organism: Kitasatospora sp. NPDC127035; assembly: GCF_042726075.1. NCBI lineage: Bacteria > Bacillati > Actinomycetota > Actinomycetes > Kitasatosporales > Streptomycetaceae > Kitasatospora > Kitasatospora sp. NPDC127035. The sequence goes on from NZ_JBHXDN010000014.1 coordinate 71,825, forward strand.
CGAAGCCACCAGCACCGCCAGCAGCACCGCGATCGCCGCCGTCACCGGAAGCGTGAACCCCAGCCCATACGCCCCCGCCGCGGCCAGCACCAGCACGATCGACTCGGGCCCGTACGCCACGGAGGCCATCGCGTCCAACGACAGTGCGGCCAGGCCGCCGAGGGCGGTGAGCCGGTGACGGTCGGCGTCCGCGCCGGCGGCATCCGTTCCTGGCGGTCCGGACCGCCCGGACCGTCCGGACGGCTCGGGCTGCTCGGGCACGACGGCGACGGCCGGAGTGACGGGGCTGGACATCGGGCGGGACCTCCGCAGTCGATCGGATGATCCGATCCTGCGGGCCGCGCACCCGTCCGCCGCCGCCCCCTACGCGTTCCTGACGCTCCGGCGCGCAGCCTTGACACGCCTTTGACGCGGTGGGGACGAGAGGCGGGGTGGGCGGACCGCTGTCCCGGCGGGCGCCGGTTGGGAAGACGATCAGCTCTTACGGAGGACTCCCGGCGCGCTTCCGCATGACCGGGGCTTCTCAGCGGGGAGGCTGAACGGCCCGACCCCACCCCTGCCCCACCACTTTGCTGCCTGGTCGAGGTAATTGCAAGCCATTCGCAATAGTGGCACCGACGCCGACCACTACCCTCCGCACATGAAAAATCACTTCACGTCGCCATCTCGCGACGGGCTCCGCCCCCGCCGTCCTCTCCTCCTGATCGACCTCGACCACACCCTGGTCGAACGCGACGGCGGCGCCGACGCCTGGACACCCGGCTTCTGCGCCGCCCACGGCCTCCCCGCCGAAGCCGCCCCCACCGTCTTCGCACTCCTCCGCGCCGACCGGTCCCCGGCCGGCTTCGCCCGGATCGCCGACCACTTCGGCCTGCCGCGCTCCGGCGCGACCCTCTGGGAGGAACACGTCGCCCAGGAGGCCGCCCGCACCCACCTGATCCCCGGCGTCCCCGAAGCCCTCGCCGCCCTCCGCGACGCGGGCTGGACCATCGCCGTCGTCACCAACGGCTCCACCGACATCCAGCGCGCCAAACTCGCCCGCACCGGCCTGCTGCCCGCCGTCGACGCCGTCTGCGTCTCCGAGGAGGCCGGCGCCCGCAAGCCCGCCCCCGCGATCTTCCACCTCGCCGCCACCCGCCTCGGCCGCACCCTGACCACCGCCGACTGGATGGTCGGCAACAACCCCGCCACCGACCTCCGGGGCGCCCACGCCACCGGCCTGCGCTCCGTCTGGATCACCCCCACCCCACCCCCACCACTCCCCCCGGCCCACCCCACCCCCACCCACACCGCCCCCGACACCCCCGCAGCCGCCACCCTGCTCCTGACGCTCCGGCCGGCCCCTTCCCCCGGGCCCTCCTGATCGCGGAAAACGAAGAACGGCCCGTGATCAGCGTTTCCGCTGATCACGGGCCGTTCTCAATCCTGTGGCTGGTGCAGGGTTCGAACCTGCGTAGCTTGCGCGGCAGATCTACAGACCGCTGACCGGGCACGTTCTGACCTGCAGACTCTTGATCACAGGTCAGACCTGGTCCGCCACTGGTCCGGATCATGGTCTCGACGGCCCCCTGTCGACCCACCTCAGCGACCACCTGAAGGGCCGGGTCCGGGCAGCATCTCCGCTGCCCGGACCCAGCCCTTCTGTGTTCCTGATCACACTCCGCCAGCCGGGTTGCCGAGGTCGAGGTCGAGGTCGAGGTCGAGCCTGCGAGTGGTAGGCGTTGAGCAACTCGACCAGGGCGGGACCATTGGGCACCCCGGTGTGCTCACGGGCAGCGATCTCCGACTCCCACAACGCGGCGTTGACCACCTTCGCCGCCTCCACCGCAGCCAGACTCGCGAGCAGGACGAGCGTCTCAAGGAGCGCCGACCGCTTGATCTCCGCCTGGTCCATCGCAGCCAGGAACTCCGCCCGCGCCGTCGACCCCGCCTCGGCATCGACGGCCCGCTTGGCCAGCGCCGCGATCTCCTTCACGCAGGTCGCGTACTGCACGTAGGTGTCGAGCTTCCACTCATCCCACCGCGTGGCCATCAGTCGTCGATGCTCCACCCGCTCCGCCCATGGGCATGGCGATCTGAGTAATCACCACCCAGAACCTACTGACGCCACCCGTCGCGCAAAAGACCGAGGCCACACAGGAAACTGGCTACACCCTCTATATACAACTTGCATTCCGGAGGTTGTTTATGGGAGGTCGTTGATTCCATGGCAACTGGCAGTCAGGAACTTGAAACCGGCGCGAGAATCAATACCACATCGAACCTTTCGAAGGATTTTCTGAGGTTTCTCCTTTGATCTTGCGCCCACGAGAAACGGGATCGTTTGCGTCTTGGGGCGGATCGTCGATGCGGCCATCGAAATGGCGGATCGGGCGATGCCGCACCCCTCGCGCGGATTCGTCCGACGCCCTGTCATGCATCTACTCTGGGTGAGCACGAAACCCCTTCCCTGGCGCGCGCGTGAGCGTCCGTCAGCAGACTCGACCGCAAGGTGTGGTCGGAGTCACGGCGCCCGCTCGGGCGGACGTCGCGACCCTGACCGCAAGGCGCGGTCAGGGGACAGTGGGAAGGGGTGGAGCATGACCGCGCTCGATCAGCAACAGCCGGCCGACGAGGTCCCGGATGCGGAGCCGAAGAACGCGGGAAGGCTCCGCAGGGATGGGGTGCGTCAACTGCTCGCCGTCTGGCGTGCAGTGAAGACGGCGTACGACATCTGGCAGCTGCTCCAGGATCTCCTGAGCTAGCTGCTTAGCACGATGGCCCAGCCGCGTCAACGGCCAGGCCATCGCTAGTGCGACCGTGGAGTCACACCGTAGGTACAGAGGGTCCGTCTCGGGACTTCTGGTGTTCCCGCACCAGGCGAGGCGGGCCCTCCTTCATGCATCAGAATTAGCGCCTAGGCGCTAACAGCCCTTTCAACGGTACCAGGGTTTGGATGCCTTATTCATGGTACCCATCTACCTGTCAGTGCGGGTGGCTCCCGGAAGGCATCCTTCGCTCCGACAAGCTTGATGATCAGCCAGAATGCCGTAAGCGAACCGATGGCTGATCGTTGTCCACCCAGCTCTCGAAAGCTTCGTGGAACGCGTCGCCGACTCCCAAATGTGGTACCCGGTCAGGCGAGGGCAGCAGCGATGAGCCCCATCGAGTCCGCGATCACCGCGGCGCCGGCGGCGGTCAGCTTGGCATCCTTCCCCGGCTTGTTGGCGTACCCGATCGTCGGAACTCCAGCGGCCTCACCGGCCTCGACGTCGCGGGCCGCGTCACCGATGAAAATGCAGTAGTCCGGCCTGGTGCCCGCAGCCTGCATCGCTTCGAGCAGGAGCCGCGGGTTCGGCTTCATGGACGAGGGATCGCCAGGGGCGCGCCCGAAGACGCCGGCCCCGTAGTCGCTGAGGCCGTGCTCGGAGAGGTACGTCTCGATGGCCGCGCCCGAGTTGTTGCTGACGATCGAGACCAGCCGACCGGAGCGGACAGCAGCTCGCAGAACCGATTCTCCGCCCGGGGTCGGGCGGGCGACCCGGACCGCTTCGGTCTCCAGCGCGACCAGGGCGGCGTCCATACTCTCTGTGAGATCGGGTCGGGCGTCCGAGATCAGCCGGAGCAGGGCGAGCGGGTCAGTCTCCTCCTCCGCCCCAGCCGGAACCTCCTCGCCAGCGGCAGACAGGTCCTCGCGGAGGCGACGCGCGACCTCCGGGACAGGGAGGCCAGCGAAGACCGAGCACACCGGGCCGTCGAAGTCGAGCAGCACGTTTTTCACCGGCCGCAGCACGTCGGCGAGTTGCTGAGGGGCGGCGGTCATGACTGCCGCTCGTACGCGATCGTGCTCCACACGCTGTCGAACCACATCTGGGCCTGCTGGACGTACTGCGATCCGAGCGAGGCGTCATCCGGGCCTGCGGCGCGGTGGAACAGGGTGGTGTCCTTTCCGGTCACGTCGTAGAAGGTGTGGTCAGTGTCGTCGATCGCCACGGTGCGCTCGCGGAGCGGGTAGAAGCCGAAGAACGCCTCCTGCCGGTTCAGGATGTACAGCTTGAACAGGCTGGACGCCCGGTGGACCTTGACCTGAACGCTGGCCTTCTGGACCAGGCCCAGCTCGGCCAGCATCTCCACCGAGTGCGCGATCCCGCCGGCGTTCGCCAGGGCGATGTTGCGTGCATGCTGCCGGAGGGCGGCTTCGTCCTGGAGCCCGTCAACGAGCACCGGGACGGCCATGGGCGCCGTGGTGTCCGGCAGCAGCAGGCGGACCGTGATGGACTCCGGGGCCAGCCGGCCGGAGCGGACCTTGTCGAGCGGCTCCTGCAGCGCGTTGTGCAGCGTCTCGCTGGAGAACCCCGCAAAGTCGAGGGTCACCTGCTGCTGCTCGAAGGAGGCTTCGAGGTGAGGCCGTAGCCCGACCGGCCGGGACGTCCGCTCCCGCACGAAGGAGCCGCTCCCCTGCCGGGTGACGATCAGTCCCTCGGTGCGGAGCAGGTCGAGTGCTTTGTCCACTGTGCCGCGCGCCACGCCGAAGTGCTTCGCCAGCTCGGGGCCTGAGGGGAGCTTGTCGCCGGTCTCGAAGCCCGGCTTCTTGGTGAGGATCGAGGCCCGCAGAGAGCTGCCGACCTGCTGATACGGGGGGCGCGAGTCGTCCAGGTCCAAGGCCATGGGCCAATGCTAGGACAGGTGCCCAACAGGCATGAGAAACCCAACTCTTTTGACCTGCCTAAGCGGGTTCTCTATGTTGCGAGTGCCGCATCGAGTGAGACAGGGGTGACACAGAGGGGCCTTCTTTGGGCTGCTCTGACCTGCACGAATGCGCCTGTGGATGGCCGGCCTTCCGCCGTGCCCAGGGCGAAGGGGCCAGGACAGATCGGGCCGAGGCATCCCGGCGCCTTGTCAGATCGGAGACCTAGATCAAAAAGGCCGCGCCCGCCTGTAAGGGCGCAGACCTGCTGGCCGTCCCGGGTGATTGGGGCGGCCAGTGCTGTTGATCAACGTTGGCCGGGCCTGCGAGAACGGGGCCGCCGCGCCTTACTTGGCCGGAGCGTGGCGACCCCTCACGGGCCCACACCCAGAGAAGAGGTTGGCCCATGATGCTGATCATCACGGGCCAGACGGCCGCGAACCACGACGAGTTCGCTGAGCTGGCGCTCGGCGTGGACGAGCAGTGTTTGCCGGGGTCACTGGCGAGAGCGAGATCGAGCGCGCGGCCCGGATGACCAGCTGTTCCGGACGTTCCGCGACGGCATGGTGCAGGAGAGCGGCTACGGAGTCGTCTGGGCTGCGGCCCGGGCCGAGGTGCTGAGTCCGGAGGAGCAGGCCACCCCGCTCGCGAAGCGGCCGTACGACGGGCGGCACGCCGGGATCTCGCTGTGGCTGGCCTCCGGGGTGGCGCCCGCAGAGTGCGCCCGCCGCGCTGGGCACAGCATCGCCGTCCTCCTCCGCGTCTACGCGAAGTGCATCCACGGTGACGAGGACCACGCCAACCGGCTGATCACCGAACGCCTCCAGCGCCGACCCGGCTGACCTTGGTCCGCGCCTGGTCCGGAAGCACTGGTCAACGCCGGGATCCGGGCGGAACCAGGTGAGACAAACCGCCCAAAACAACCAGACATCAATATCACTGTTCGACCATGACAGAAGGGCCCGTGAACTGCGTTTCCGCAGTTCACGGGCCCTTCTCTATCCTGTGGCTGGTGCAGGGTTCGAACCTGCGTAGCTTGCGCGGCAGATTTACAGTCTGCTCCCTTTGGCCGCTCGGGCAACCAGCCAGGATGTTTTGCCGCCCGGGGCTTGCCCCGTTCGACTGGGTAAACCTTACCCGATGGAAGGGGGTGCTTCGCCACCCGGTTGGGCGGCGGGTGATCACGTGGTGCGGCGTGGCGGTCGGGGGCGAGGGCGGGGGTGGGCTGGATAGGCTGGGGCGGCGGACGCCCGGTGGGGCACGCCGTGTCAGTGCAGGCAGAGCATCAAGGAGACCAACACCCATGGCCGACTCCAGTTTCGACATCGTCTCGAAGGTCGAGTGGCAGGAGGTCGACAACGCGATCAACCAGACCTCCCGCGAGATCGCCACCCGCTTCGACTTCAAGAACGTCGGCGCCGAGATCAGCCGCTCCGGCGAGACGATCGAGATGAAGGCGAACGGCGAGGAGCGCGTCAAGGCGATCCTGGACGTGCTGCAGAGCAAGTTCATCAAGCGCGGTCTGTCGCTGAAGGCGTTGGACACCAAGGAACCTCAGCTGTCCGGCAAGGAGTACAAGATCTTCGCGGACGTGAAGGAGGGCATCTCCCAGGACGATGCCAAGAAGATCGCGAAGATCATCCGGGACGAGGGCCCCAAGGGCGTGAAGGCCCAGGTGCAGGGTGACGAGCTCCGGGTGAGCTCGAAGAGCCGCGACGACCTGCAGACCGTCCAGGCCCTGCTCAAGGGCAAGGACCTGGACTTCGCGGTCCAGTACGTGAACTACCGCTGACCCCCGAGGGGCGGCGGACCGGCGACGGGGCGGCCCCGGGGGCCGGGGGGCGCGCGCGGCCCGGGGCGCCCGCGTGCGGGCGGGGGCCCGGCGTGGGGGGCCGGGGCAACGGGGCGGGGGGGGGGCAGGGGGGGGGGGGCGGCCCGGGGC
>NZ_JBHXDN010000014.1:78442-185410 GCF_042726075.1 Kitasatospora sp. NPDC127035
GGTCGGACGCCCCGGCCACCCCGGCTGCCGGCCCCCCGGCTGCCCCGGTTTCCGACCCCCCCGCGGAAGCCCCCGCACCCCCGCCCGCCGCCCCCACCCCCCCCCCCGGGGGCCCGCCCGCCCCCCCCCCCCGGGGCCGCCGTCGTGCGGGCGGGCGCCGTCAGTGGGGAGCGGCGACACCGGGCAGGGGGCGGGCCTGGAGGAGGGCCTGGACCTGGGCCTGCGCCTGGGCCTTGAGGAAGGCCAGTTGGTCCGCCGGCGGGACGGTCGGGGTCGCCGGGGGGTCGACGGTCGGGGGCGGGACGGGGGCCGTCACCGGTGGGGGTGCGGGCAGTTGGCCGATCAGGGCCTGAACAGTCGCCTCCAGCGAGGCGAGGAGTTGCTGGAGGGGCCCGAGGTCGGGCGCCCCGAGCAGCGGAGCGACGGTCGAGAGCAGGCCGTCGACCAACTGGAGGACTCCACCGAGGGCGGCCGTCGGATCGGGGACCGCGGGAGCGGCCGGGACGGCAGGAGCGACCGGGGCCGCCGGGGCCGCCGGGATGGCCGGCAGGGCGAACAGCGTCGAGAGATCCGGCAGGGACGGGAGGGCCTCCGCACCGGGCACCGCGGGGGCGGCCGGGACGGGCAGGGGGAGGTCGACGGGGACCGCGAAGGTGCTGACGTGGGCGGGGGCGACCGCGGCTCCGTTGCCGGCGGCGGTGGCGGAGGTCGCCGTGGCGACCGGAGCCAGCACAAGGGCTGCGGTCAGCGCGGTGGCCATCCAGGTGGCACGCATGGGTGATGCTTTCCTCTCGGTACGAATCAGGCGAAATGCCTGATTCACACCGTGGGGCAGGCCAGTTGGCCCAGCCACCGCGTGTACGCCGAACGGTGCACGACACGCGGCGACCGGCGGCGACACGCCGTCAGGCGGTCGGCGCCGACCGCTCCCCGGGGTGACGGGTCAGCGGGCCGACGCCCAGGAGGCCGTGCTGCGGTGCTCGCCGAGGCCGACGGCGTCGAACTCGTCGCGGTGGGCGGCGTCCTCCACCCGGGCCCCGAGCCTGCGCAGGACGCGGGAGATCGGACTGCCCTCGGGCGGCGTGGGTTCGAACTCGCCACCGGCGAGCGGGCCGAGGTCGAGCCGGCCGTCGGCCCAGACGGCGGCGCGCTGGGTGCCGGTGCCGCCGAAGAAGTTCGCCTCGACGCAGGCGATCGGGCCGGCCTTGGACCAGGCGGCGAGCCTGCGTTCGAGGCCGTCCGGGAACCAGGCGAAGCCGACGGCTCCGGTGGTCGCCGACTCCTGCCCGCCGAGTCGCAGCGAGGCCAGGAAGGCTGGTGTCGCCGGGATCATCGCCAACCCCTGGGCCAGCGGTCGGGGGCGGGCCGCCGGAACCTCGGCGGCCGCCACTGCGACCAGCTCCGCCGAGCCGATCAGCGCCTGAAGTTCGTATGACATTCAGTCATCCTGAACCATGGCACTGACAGTGCGCCCGGCGTTTACGATTCCGTGCCCGGCCGGGTACCGCTTCGAGAGCCGGCCGGCGGGGGACCGGCGGCCTCCGGCGGATCGGCCGTCCCGGCCGGGACGGCTGCGTCCGGCCGGACCCCGTACAGCAGGGCGAAGACGGCCACCTCCACCGCATCCGCCGACGCGCTCTGCCCTTCGGCGTGCAACTCGGCGAACACGTGCTTGAGTTGGGCCCGGAGCCGGACCAGCCGCTCGGGGCTGAGCCGCAGCGTGACGTGCGAGAACAGCCCGGGGAGGCCGACCGAGCCCTCCTGCGGGGTGGAGAAGTCGCCCTCTCCGGATCGGCACCGCCGTCGTCCTCGGGTCCACGGCGGCGCGGTCGCCGACCGGTACGACCGCCGGCGGATCCTGATCGCCGCCGACGGCACCCGGCTGCTCGCCTCCGCGAGCGTCCCGCCGGCGATGGCCCTGGACCGGCCGACCCTCGTCCACACCCTGTCCGGTGGCCGTCGTGATCGGCGCGACCGTCGCGTACAGCGGTCCGGTCCGGCTGCTCGCGGTGCGCTCGGTCGTCCCGCCCTAGCAACTGAGGCAGGCGCCGGCGCAGGACGAGGCGCGGATGAGCGGCGCGGGGCCGGTCGGGCCGCCGCCGGCGGGGGCACTGTTCGGGCCCGGCCGGGGCGCACCGTACATCGGGACGGCGCTCGCCTCGCTGCTCGCGCTGGCCTCGGCCCTGCTGGTCCGGTTCCCGAACCGCCCGGGAGCGGCGGACGCGAGCCCCCCGGCGCAGGACTCCCCGGAGAAGGACGGCGGTGCCCTCGCCGGCTTCCGCTTCCTCGCCGCCAACGCCTTCCTCCGCCCTCGCCGTCGTCCTGGTCCTCGACGTGGCGGCCACCCCGATGTTGCCGCCCCGGTGATGGTGATCCCGCGCGGGCAGGGTACGTCGAGCGGCGGGATCGGGCCGGCGCCGGCCGGGTAGGCCGTCGGGGCACTGGCCGGCGCGTTCCTGGTGGGCCGGCTGCACCGGCTGGCGGGCCCCGGCGTGCTACTGCTCGCGGTGGCCAGGGTGCCGGTCCCGGCGACCCCCGCCCCGCCCGCCGGTCCACCGCCTCGCCCGACCACCGGTACACCGGCCACCGGTACACCGCCCCACCGGTCCGCCGACCCGAAAACCGGACGGCGGGCCGGCCGCACTCCTCCGCCCACCCCTGAGAGTCGATCACCCGTGCGGGTGCACGCCGCATGCGGCGTCACCGGCAACCGGGTGAACTGGCCGGGTACGGCCCGCCCCGGGGCCATCCCCGGGGCGGGCTGCTGGACCAGGCCCGCCGAACCAGACCCGCCGGGCCCCGAGGAGGACTGATGAGTTCCATGGACGTGCCCTCGTCCGGTCGTGGCAGTCCCGGTACGGGCGGGCCGGGAGGAACGGGACCGGGCGGAGCGGGTCCCGGAGGCGCCGGCACCGGCCCGGCCACCCGGCAGCGCACCGGCGCGGTCGCGACCAGGCTCGCGAGCGCGCCCCGGATGTCCTGGCTGACGCTCGCCCTGATGACGACCAGCTCGGTGGCCAGCCTCCGCTCCGCCCCGACGATGGCGGTCTACGGCCTCGCGTGCGTCTTCCTCTACCTCCTCCCGGCGGTCGTCTTCCTGCTCCCGACCGCGCTGGTCTCCGCCGAGCTGGCGTCCGGCTGGGAGGGCGGTGTCTACCGCTGGGTGTCGGAGGGCCTGTCGAAGCCGCTCGGCTTCCTGGCCGTCTGGTGCCAGTTCGCGATGACGATCTTCTACTACCCGTCCCTGCTCGCGTACGTGGCGTCGACCATCGCCTACGTGGTCAACCCGGCGCTCGCCAGCAACGGCCTGTACACCGCGATCGTGATCATGGTGCTGTACTGGACCGGCGTCTGGGTCTCATCGCGCGGCACCAAGGCCGTGGCCGGCCTCTCCTCGATGGGCCTGGTGATCGGCACGCTGATCCCCGGCGTGCTGCTGGTGGTGCTCGGTCTGGTCTTCCTCGGCCAGGGCAACCCCTCCGCCGCGCCGATGAACGCCGCGCACCTGTTCCCGCAGTGGACCGGTCTGGCCAGCCTGGTGCTGATCGTCAACAACTTCCTCAGCTACTCCGGCATGGAGATGAACGCGGTGCACGTCTCCTCGCTCCGCGACCCGGCCAAGGAGTTCCCGCGGGCGATGTTCACCTCCTCCGGGATGGTGCTGGCGATCTTCATCCTGCCGGCGCTGGCGATCAGCTGGGTGGTGCCGTCCAGCGAGCTCAGCCTGACCGCGGGCGTGATGCAGGCCTTCGACTCGTTCTTCCAGTACTTCCACATCGGCTGGCTCACCCCGGTGATCGCGGTGGCGCTGGTCTCCGCCTCGCTCGGCGGCATGCTCACCTGGCTGGCCGGACCGTCCAAGGGCCTGCTGATGATCTCCCGGCAGGAGGGCTACCTGCCGCCGTTCCTGCAGCGGCTCAACGGGGAGGGGGTCCAGCAGAACCTGCTGGTCACCCAGGGTGTGGTCACCACCGTCATCGCCCTCGCGTACGCGCTGATCCCGAACGTCTCCAGTGCCTACTGGATCTTCTCGGTGATCACCACGCAGGTGTACCTGATCGTCTACCTGCTGATGTTCACCGCCGCGATCCGGCTGCGCCGCACCCAGCCCGACCACCCGCGCGGCTACCGCGCGCCGGCGCTGGTGCCGATCGCGGTGACGGGCCTGATCGCCTCGGCCGCCGCGATGGCGATCGGTTTCGTCCCCTCCTCGCAGTTCGGCAGCGGCTCGGTCTGGTCGTACGTGGTGATCGTCGGCGGCGGTCTGGCCCTGCTCGGGCTGGTGATCCCGTACCTGTTCCTGCGGCTGCGCAAGCCCGAGTGGCGCTCGCCCGACGCGCAGGCGGAACTCGCCGAGGTGGAGGCCGCCGAGAGGTCCTCCGCCGAACGGTCGACCGCCGAGAGGTCGGCCGGCAACCGGCCCCACGACGGCGGACCGGCGGACCACGTCGGCCCCGGCAGCACCCACGACGACCCCCGCGGACCCGACGGACCCGGCACCGGACCCGACGGCGGGCCGGGCGGACCCGGCACCGGACCCCACGGCGGACCAGACGGACCCGGTACCGGCGGTACCCCCGGAGGTGCGTCATGACCCGCAGCCTGATGGCCTCCCAGCACCGCTGGATCTACATCGGCGCGATCGTCCTCCTGGTCGCCATGCTGGTCACCGGCCTCCTGACCTACTCCCAGCTGCGTTCCACCAACGAGGCCAACCGCAAGGCCCAACAGCTCTCCGAGGCACTCGGCGCGGCCGGCTACCCGGTGCCCTCCCAGAGCCAGATCGTGCACACCCTCGGCGAGGACGGCGGCGCCGTCTGCCAGGACCCGGCCGACTCGCTGACGCAGGCGCAGTGGAAGCACGGCATGTCCAACGGCGCGGGCGGCCCCGGCCAGCGTCCGGTGCTCTCCGACCGCGAGGTGATCCTCGCCGAGACGATCGTGCTCTCGGTCTACTGCCCGGACAAGCTCTCCGCCATCAAGGACAAGATCGACGACCTCAAGCTCCACGACACCGTGCGCAACTGACGCCCGACAGCGCCGGCCACCGACCCGCCGGCACCTGAGCCGCGCACCTGAGCCGCCGGCAACCGGCAACCGACCCGCCGGCACCCGACCGGACCCGACAGCCGGCCGGACCCGACAGCCGGCCGCCCCACCTGCCCCGGAAGGAGCCGAACCCATGACCGACGAACTCGCCGGCCGGATCGCCGCCCTGATGCCCCGCGCCAAGGCCGACCTGGCCGAACTGGTCGCCATCCCCTCCGTCGCCGACCCCCGCCAGTACCCGCCGGAGAAGTGCCGCCAGGCCGCCGAGTGGGTCGCCGCCGCCTTCGGTGAAGCCGGACTGCGCGACGTCCACCTGGAGGAGACCCCGGACGGGAGCCACGCCGTGGTCGGCCACCGTCCGCCCCCGCCCGGCGCACCGACCGTCCTGCTCTACAGCCACTACGACGTCCAGCCCCCGCTCGACGACGCCGCCTGGACCTCCCCGCCGTTCGAGCTGACCGAGCGCGAGGGCCGCTGGTACGGGCGCGGCACCGCCGACTGCAAGGGCAACATCGTCATGCACCTCACCGCGCTGCGGGCGCTCGGCGACGACCTCCCGGTCGGCATCAAGCTGGTCGTCGAGGGGTCCGAGGAGCAGGGCACCGGCGGCCTGGAGGCCTACGTGCCGCCGCACGCGGGCGAGTTGCACGCCGACGCCCTGCTGGTCTGCGACACCGGCAACGCGTCGGTCGGCGTGCCCACCGCCACCACCTCGCTGCGCGGCCTCACCAACGTGGTGGTCACGGTCGCCACGCTCAAGGGCGACGTGCACTCCGGCATGTTCGGCGGTCCGGCCCCGGACGCGCTGGCCGCGCTGATCCGCGTCCTCGACACGCTGCGCGACGCCGAGGGCGGCACGCGGATCGACGGCCTGGACAGCACCGGTGGCTGGAGCGGCGTCGGCTACGACGAGCAGCAGTTCCGCACCGACGCGGGAGTCCTGGACGGCGTCCGGCTGACCGGTTCCGGCAGCGTCGCCGACCGGCTCTGGGCCCGCCCGGCCGTCACCGTGCTCGGCATCGACTGCCCGCCCGTGGTCGGCTCCGCCGCCGCCGTCCCGGCGACCGCCCGGGCTCGGGTCAGCCTCCGCGTCCCGCCCGGTACGGACCCGCAGGCCGCGCAGGAGGCCCTCGTCGCGCACCTGAAGGCCGCCGCGCCCTGGGGCGTGCACGTCGAGGTGGCCCCGGAGAGCACCGGTTCGCCGTTCCGGGCCGCCACCGGCGGGCCCGCGTACGCGGCGCTCGACAAGGCCGCGCAGGAGGTCTACGGACGACCGCTCTCCTTCCTCGGCCAGGGCGGCTCGATCCCGCTCTGCAACGTGTTCGCCAGGACCTTCCCGGAGTCGGAGATCATCCTGATGGGCGTCGAGGAGCCGCGCTGCCTGATCCACGCGCCCAACGAGAGCGTCGACCCCGGCGAGATCGAGCACATGGCGCACGTGGAGGCGCTGTTCCTCAAGCACTACGCCGACTCGCCCAGGCCGTAACGGAGTTGACGCCGGCCCGGGCGGTCGAGCCCCGGCCGGACACCGCACCCCCCGGACATCGGCCCCCGGACATCGCACCCCCGGACATCGACCGCCCGGGCTCCGACCGCCCCGGAGCGCTCGCCCCCACCAGGAGACCTCGCATGCCCCGACCCTTCACCACCGAGGACTACCGAGCCCGCCTCGACCGGGCGGCCTCGGCCGCCACCGCCGCCGGGCTGGCCGGCCTGGTCGTCGCCCCCGGCCCCGACCTCGTCTACCTGACCGGGTACCAGCCCACCGCGATCACCGAACGCCTGACCGCCCTCGTCCTCGGCGCCGGGCACGAGCCCGCCCTGATCGTCCCCGTGCTGGAACGCCCCGACGCCGAGAAGGCGGCCGGCGCCCCCGCCGTCCGGCTGCTCGACTGGACGGACGGCCAGGACCCGTACGCCACCGCCGCCCCGCTGCTCGACCGGGCGGGCCGGTACGGCATCTCCGACAACGCCTGGGCCATGCACCTGCTCGGCCTCCAGGCCGCCCTGCCCGGCACCGGCTGGACCTCGCTCACCGAGACCCTGCCGATGCTGCGCGCCGTCAAGGGCCCGGACGAGCTGGAGCGCCTCGCCGCGGCCGGCGGCGCCGCCGACGCCGCCTACCGGGGCATCCTGGAGGTCGAGTTCGCCGGGCGCCGGGAGACCGACGTGGCCGCCGACCTCAGCGCGCTGCTCATCCAGTACGGGCACAGCCAGGTCGACTTCACCGTGGTCGGCTCCGGCCCGAACGGCGCCGACCCGCACCACGAGGCCGGTGACCGGGTCATCGAGTCCGGTGACACCGTCGTGCTGGACTTCGGCGGTCTCAAGGACGGCTACGGCTCCGACACCACCCGGACCGTGCATCTCGGCACCGACGTCCCGGCCGAGGTGCGGAAGGTCCACGACGTCGTCCGGGAGGCGCAGCAGACGGCGTTCGAGGCGGTCCGGCCCGGGGTGAGCTGCCAGGAGATCGACCGGATCGCCCGACGGGTCATCACCGAGGCCGGGTACGGCGAGTACTTCATCCACCGCACCGGCCACGGCATCGGGATCACCACGCACGAGCCGCCGTACCTGGTCGAGGGCGAGGAGCAGCCGCTCGTCCCCGGCATGTGCTTCTCGATCGAGCCGGGCGTCTACCTGCCGGGCCGGTTCGGGGTGCGGATCGAGGACATCGTGACGGTCACCGAGCAGGCCGGGCGGCGGTTCAACAACACCCCGCACGAGCTGGGCATCGTGTCCTGAACCTCCGGGGCCTCGAACCTCCGAAGCCCCGGGGCTCCCGACCGCCCCGACCCCGGACCGCCCTCGCACCCCCGCCACCGAACACCCGTGCGCCAGAAGGGCCGGGTGCACGAACACCCGAACGACCGGGACCCCGCTCCGCGGGCCCGCCGTTCCGCCGCACGGGGCATTTCTGAGGTCTACCTGAAAGGACGGCCGTTCGCACCGAGAGTTCTCCAAGAATGCCTTGCTAGCTTCGACCGGCATGACCAGAATGCTGCGACCGGCGCCGCCGTCCCCTCCCGCGAGCGCCGGGCGGCTACGCCCGGCGACCGGCACCCGGAACGGCGCCCGCTCCGGTGCCCTGTCCCGGATCCGGCTGCTGGCGTGGCCGCTCTACCTGCTCGCCCTCCTCTGGTACGTCCGCGCCTACGGGCTGCCGTACTCCAACGACGTGGTGTTCCTCTGGCTGATCGGCGCGCTGCTGGCCGCCGCCGTGCACAGCGGCCACGGCCCGCGCGGCTTCCTGCTCGTGCTGCGCGACTGGGTGCCGGTGATGGCCGTCGTCTGGACGTACTCGCTGCTGCGGGGCTACGGCGCGCACACCCCGTGGGGCCCGTACCTGTGGCCGCAGCAGCGGGCCGACGAACTGATCGGCCTGGGTGAGACCCTGACCGTCCGGCTCCAGCACGGGCTGTACACACCCGGCTCGCCGCACTGGTACGACTACGCGGCGGTCGCCGTCTACATGTCGCACTTCTTCCTGGTCTTCGTGGTGCTCGCGGTCCTCTGGCGCCGTCGCCACGACCGGTTCCGGCACCTGCTCACCTGCTACCTCGCGCTGACCTTCGCCGGCTTCGCGACGTACATCCTCTACCCGGCCGTCCCCCCGTGGCTCGCCTCCCAGGAGGGCCACCTCCCGGCGCTGACCCGGGTGGTGTCGGACGTGCTGACGGAGAGCGGGCTCCCCCGGGCCGGGTCGATCTTCGAGAACGGCAGCCGGTTCGCCAACGACGTCGCCGCGATGCCCTCGCTGCACTCGGCGTACCCGGCGATGCTGCTCTTCTTCTTCTGGCCGACGGCCGGCCGTCGGCTGCGCATGCTGCTGGTCGCGTACCCGCTCGCGATGACCTTCACCCTGGTGTACGGCGCGGAGCACTTCATCGTGGACGTCTTCGTCGGCTGGGCGTACGCGGCGGCGGTGGTGTACGGCGTGCAGTGGCTGCGGACACGGCGGCGGGCCCGGTCCCTGGCGGCGACCCGCGCGGCGGTCCCGGCGACCGCCGGGGCCGGGTCGGCGGCACCCGCCCGGACGTCGGCAGAGGTGGCGGGCGCCCCGGCGGCCGGGGCACCGGCCACCACCGGCAGACTGGACGAATGACCGAGACGCCCGACGTGGAGAAGCCCGCGCGCCCGACGAAGCCGACCGCGGAACAGCTGTCCGCCGCCCGTGACACCACCATCGAGGACGTCTCCGCCGACGGCCTTCGGGTGCTGTTCTGCGGCATCAACCCCGGTCTCTGGTCGGGCGCCACCGGCCATCACTTCGCCCGTCCGGGGAACCGCTTCTGGCCCGCGCTGCACCGCTCGGGCTTCACCCCGCACCAGTTCAGCCCGGACGAGCAGCGCCGGCTGCTCGACCTCGGGCTGGGCATCACCAACGTCGCCCCGCGCGCCACCGCCAAGGCGGACGAGCTCACCGCCGAGGAGCTGCGCGAGGGCGGCGCCGCGCTCACCGCCCGGGTGCTGCGGCTGGAGCCGCGGGCCCTGGCGGTGCTCGGCATCGGCGCGTACCGGACGGCGTTCGGGCGGCGGACCGTGACGATCGGACGGCAGGAGGAGTCGATCGGCGGGACCGAGGTCTGGGTGCTGCCCAACCCCAGCGGCCTCAACGCCCACTACACCCTGGACGCGCTGGCGGCGGAGTTCGCGAAGCTGCGCGAGGCCGTCTCGCCCGCCCCGGACCCGGGCCCCCGCCCGGACGGGGCCTGACCGGACGGGCCCCCGCCCGGAGGGAGCCTGACCGGACGGGGCGCCCTCCCCGGCCGCCCTCCCGGTGGGCCCGTCACCCCCGGAGGAACCGCAGCACCGCCAGCACCCGGCGGTGCGACTCCTCCGCGGGCGGCAGGTCCAGCTTCATCAGGATGTTGCCGATGTGCTTGCCCACCGCCGCGTCCGACACCACCAGCTCCCGGCAGATCGCCGCGTTCGACCGGCCCTCCGCCATCAGCGCCAGCACCTCCCGCTCGCGCGGGGTGAGCCGCTCCAACGGGTCCCGGCGGCGGCGCAGCAGCTGCCGGACCACCTCCGGGTCGACCACCGTGCCGCCCGCCGCCACCGTGGCGACCGCGGCGACGAACTCCTCGATCTGGCCGATCCGGTCCTTCAGCAGGTAGCCGACGCCCGAGCCGTCCCCGGAGTCGAGCAGCTCCGCCGCGTACGAGTGCTGCACGTACTGGCTGAGGACGAGGACGGGCAGTCCCGGGCGGCGTTCGCGCAGGGCGACCGCCGCCCGCAGTCCCTCGTCGGTCTGGCCCGGCGGCATCCGGACGTCGGTGACGACGAGGTCCGGCGCATGCGCGCCGACCGCGGTCCGCAGCGCCTCGGCGTCGCCGACCGCGGCCACCACCTCGTGCCCGAACCGGGCCAGCAGGCCGACCAGCCCCTCGCGCAGCAGCACCCCGTCCTCGGCGACCACGATCCTCAGCGCGCCGGTTGCCTGCTCGTTCATCGTCCTGCTCCTCCGTCGGCCGGCGCCGCGGACGGGGCCGGGGTGCAGGGGATCTCCACCCGCACCAGGGTCGGTCCGCCGGGCGGACTGCTCACCGTCAGTGTGCCGTCCACGACCGCGACCCGGTCGGCCAGCCCGGTCAGCCCGCTGCCGCCCGACGGGTCGGCGCCGCCGCGGCCGTCGTCCGCCACCTCGATGGTCAACCGGCCGCCGGCGTACCGTCCGTCGACGGTCACCGCGCTCGCGCCGCTGTGCTTGGCGACGTTGGCGAGCGCCTCGGCGACGGCGAAGTAACCGGCCGACTCGACCGGCGCCGGCAGCCGCCCGGGCAGCGCGAAGCGGGTGGTGACCGGGATCGGCGAGCGGTCGCCGGCGTCCGCGCAGGCGTCCGGCAGACCCCGGTCGGTGAGCACCTGCGGGTGGATCCCGTTGATCAACTCCCTGAGCTCGGAGAGCACTTCTCCCGCCTCCCGGTGCGCCTCGGCGAGCCTCGCGGCCAGCGGACCGTCCGGCGGCGCGTCCAGCCGGGCCAGGCCGAGCGTCATCCGCAGGGCCGCCAACCGCTGCTGGGCGCCGTCGTGCAGATCGCGCTCGATCCGGCGCCGCTCCGCCTCGAAGGCGTCCACCAACCGGGCCCGGGAGCGAACCAGTTCACCGATCCGACGGTCCTGCCCGCCCGGTGCGAGCACCAGTCGCACCAGCGCCGCGCGGGCTGCGGCCACCGCCGCCAGCGGATAGCCGAGCAGGGGCGCCAGCAGCAGGCCGGCCAGCCCGAACAGGCCCGCCACCACCGGGGAGTGGACCTGCCACAGCTTGAGGACGTTCACCTGCTCGCCGTCCAGCAGGAGCATCGGCAGTGCGGCCAGCAGGTACCCGGGGACGGCGAGGGCGAAGCCGGCCACGGTCAGGTCGATCGGCCAGAGCACGCACGCGGCGAGCAGGGCGAAGCCCAGTTCGCGCCAGGTCGCCCGCTCGCGGTAGCGCAGCCGCAGCCAGGCCGCCAGGCCCGGGCGGTCGGGGACGAGGTGCGGATCCGGCACCGGCGCGTCCGCCACCAGCCGGACCAACCGCCGTTCCCAGGCCGCGACCGGCAGCCCGACCAACGCCAGCGCGGCGAGCAGCGGCAACCCGACCAGCAGCACCGCCAGCACTCCGGCGGCCACCCCGGCCACCAGGAGCCCGCCGCAGAGCAGCAGCCCCGTCAGCCCGGTCGTCAGCAGGTACGCCGCCGCCCGCCAAGGCGCCGACGACCGGAGGAACCCGGGCCGCGCCACCTGCCCCCACACGCCCGCCGGCCGCCCGTCCACCGGCCCACCCACCGGCCCGTCCGCCACCCCGTCCACCGCGCCGACTCCCCCTGCCCCGCGCCGGTCCGGTCCGGCTGCACCAGCGGCCCACCCTAGGCACCCGGGCGGCGGGCCGTCGGTAGGGCCAGGCCTACCGTTCGCTCGCTCCGGCCCCGCCCCGCTCGCTCCGGCCCCGCACAGGAAGTCGGCGGGCCCGACGTCCGGTGCGGCCACCCCCCGCTCCCCCTACGGGTAGGGCCCGCCCTACCTCCCGGAGTGGCCCCCGGCCTGCTGCCCCGCACCACCCCGCGGCGGTTCGCTGGACCCCATGAGAATGCTGCGGATCGCGCTCAAGTCCCTGAAGGCACGCTGGATCTCCCTCCTCGGAGCCTTCCTCGCCCTCGCCCTCGGCGTCGCGATGACCGCCGTCATGCTGCTCGGCCTCGCCGCCGCGCTCGGCACCCCCGGCGGCCCGGGCGGCGAGGAGCTGGTCTCGCTGGTCGCCGCCCTCGGCACCGCCGGCGGGGTGAGCGCGTTCGTCTCGGCGTTCGTCGTCGCGTCCACGTTCTCCTACGCCGTCGCCCAGCGGCGCCGGGAGCTGGGTCTGCTCCGGCTGGCCGGTGCCACCCCCGCCCAGGTCCGCCGTACCGTGCTGGCCGAGGCGCTGCTGCTCGGCGCGGTCGCCTCCGCAGCCGGCTGCGCGCTCGGCCGGCTCGGGGCGCCGGTGCTGCTCCGCAGGCTGGCCGGCGTGGGGATGGCCCCGCCCGGTTTCGCCCTCGGCCCGACCGGCTGGCCCCTGTTCACCGCGTTCTGGACCGGCCTGCTGGTCGCCCTGTGCGGTGTCGCGGTGGCCGCCCGCCGGGCCGGCCGGGTCGGCCCGCTGGACGCCCTGCGCACGGCCGACCTCGACGCCGGTGTGCTGACCGTCGGGCGCCTCGTCACGGGGCTCGGCCTGCTGCTGACCGCGGCCGTCCTCACCGCCGCCGCGCTCGCCACCGACCCCGTCGACCTGCTGCACCGCAAGACCTACACCACGCAGCCGATGTGGCTGATCTCCGCGTGCGGCCTGCTCTCCCCGCTGTTCGCCCCTCCCCTGGTCCGCGCCCTCGGCCGGCTCGCCCCGGCCCGGTTCACCGGGTACGCCGGGCGGCTGGTCCGCGCCAACGCCGCCGCCGCGCTCCGCCGGACCGGCGCGGTGGCCGCGCCGGTGCTGGTGTCGGTGGCGCTGACCGGTTCGCTGGCGGGTGCGCTGGACACCGTGAGCGCCGCCCGCTCCGCCGAGGCCCGCGCCCGTACCGCCGCCGACCTGGTCGTCGTCCCCGCCGACGGCGGCGCACCCGACGCGACGGCGGACGCCCTGCGTGCCGTCCCCGGCGTGACCCTGTCCCCCACCGGTCCGACCCGCCTCTCGCTGGTGGAGCCGGACGGCGTGGTGGTCCGCTCCGAGGCGCGGGTGGCCGACCCGGCCGGGCTCGCCGCCCTCGCCCGGCTGCCCCTGCTGGCCGGTTCTCCGGCCGACCTCGACGACGGCTCTCTCGTCCTGCCGGCGGAATGGGGGCGCACGACGATCGGCGAGCCGGTCCCGGTGGTCCGGGCCGACGGCAGCCGGGCGACCCTGCGGGTGGCCGCCGTGCTGCGCGACGGCCTCGGCGACAACGGGCTGTACGTCACCGCCGCCAACGCGCCCGGCGCCCGCACCGACCGGATCGAGGTGCGCCTGGACCACCTCGCCGACGCCGAGCGGGTACGTGCCGCCGAACAGGTACGGACCGCCGCGCGGGCGTCCGGCGCGACGGTGTTCAGCCGCGAGGACTGGCTCGCCGCCACCGCGCCCGCCAAGGCCCGGACGGCCTGGCTGCGTACGGTGCTGGTGCTCGGTCTGGCCCTCGTCTACACGGGCATCGCCCTCGCCAACACGATCCTGACGGCCACCGCCGACCGCCGTCGCGAACTCGCCCTGCTCCGCCTGGCGGGTGCCGGCCGGGCCCAGGTGGTGCGGCTGGTGACCGCCGAGTCGGTGCTGGTGGTGGCGGTCGGCGCGGTCCTCGGCTGCGCGGTGACCGCCGTCCAGCTCGGCACCATGCACGGCGCGGCGGCCCTGCTCGGCACGCCGTCACCGTGGGTCCTGCCCTGGCGGCCGGTCGGCCTCGTCGCCGCCGGCGCCGTCCTGCTCGCGGCACTCTGCGCCGCCCCGGCCACCGCCTGGGCCCTGCGTTCCCGCCCGGTCACCGCCGCCGCCCGCTGAGCCACTGAGCCACTGCCCGTTGAGCCGCCGGTCCGGCCGGTCGGGGGACGGCCCCGCCCCCGCCCCCGGTCGTCGGCGGCCCGGGCCGGGCCGCCGTCCTCACACCGCGACCAGGCCCGCCGGCAGGGTGAGGCCGCGCAGCTCCCGGATCAGCGCCCGCACCGCCGCCGTGCCCGCCAGCTCCGGCGTCGTCACGTATCCGACGTGGCGGCTCGGCGGACGCGGCCCGAGGTCGGTGAGTGCCAGCCCGGCCGGGGCGCCGAGCAGGGCGGTCCGGGGCATGATCGCCATCCCCAACCCCTGCGACACGAGCGAGACGGCCACCGTGTCGTCCTCGACGTCGATGGTCGCGGGCGGGATCCAGTCCTGCCGGTCCCACCAGTCCCGGGTGTACGAGCCGCAGTTCTCGTCCCAGTCGACCAGCGGCAGCCCGTGCGGTGCCGGGTGGCCCACCGGGTGCACCAGCGCGTACTCCTCCTCGAAGAGCCGGACGGAGAGCAGCCCGGGCACCGGTGGCGGCACGCTCGCGTCCAGGGTGGCGAGCCCGAGGTCGGCACGGCCGTCCGCGACCTCGCCGGCCGTGCCGCGCCCGATCTCACGGACGATCCGGACCTGCGGTGTGAGCCCCGGGTGGCGGGCGGCGAGCCGGGCCAGAACGGGCGGCAGCAGGTGCGCGGCGACGCTGCGGAAGGCGGCGATCCGCAGCGGCCCGGTGACCGCCCCGGCGTGGTCCCCCGCCCCCGCGGCCCGCACCTCGGGACCCATCGCCGCGAGCAGCCGCAGAACCCTCCGGGCGTACGCGACGGCCCGCACGCCCGCCTCGGTCGGGCGTGCGCCGTGGCGCCCGCGGTCGAAGAGCACCGCGCCGAGCTTCCGCTCGCAGGTGCGCACGGCGTGCGAGACGGCGGACTGGCTCGTACCCAGGCGCGCGGCAGCCGCCGTGAACCCCTGCGCCTCCTCCACCGCGACCAGGACCCGCAACTCGTGCGGGGCGAGGTCCGGACCCGGCTCACCCATGCCACTCACTCCTGCCACTCAGCCCGGTCGGTCGGCCCCGACCCTCGGTCCTGACCCTCGGCCCCGACCCTCGGTCCTGGCAGTCAGCCCCGGCAGTCAGCCCCGGCGCTCGTCCGGGCCACCCGTCGACACCGCCGAACCTACCTCCCCACCCGCCTTCCATCGATTCCGCTCATGGAACCGACCCACCCATCACCGCTGCCCCCTGCCCGGCTCCGCCCCGCCTCCCTACGGTGATCATCACCGCCCCAACGATCCCGGAGCCCACCATGCCCCGCCCCGTCGCCCACGTCGTCCACCTCGTCTCCCGCCCCACCGGCGCCCCCGGCGCCGAGAACTTCGCCTTCCTCGACGAGACCGTCCGGCCCCTCGCCGACGGCGAGGCCCTGGTCGAGAACGTCTACCAGTCCGTCGACCCGTACATGCGCGAGGAGATGGACGCGACCGGGAGCTGGGAGCTGCACGCCCCGCTGGAGGGCCGCGCCCTCGGCCGGGTGGTCGAGTCCCGGACGCCGGCCCTCCCCGTCGGCGCCCTCGTGCACCACCGCCGGGCCTGGCGCACCCTCTCGGTGGTCACCGCCGCCGAGACGACGGTCCTCCCGGACTTCGCGGGCGTCCCGCTCAGCGCCCACCTGGGCATCCTCGGCGGCACCGGCCTCTCCGCCTGGGTCGGCCTGACCCGGGTCGCCCGGCTGCAGCCGGGCGAGACGGTCTTCGTCTCGGCGGCGGCCGGCGGGGTCGGTACGGCGGCCGGCCGGATCGCCCGCCTCCTCGGCGCCGGCCGGATCGTCGGCAGCGCCGGCTCGGCCGCCAAGGTGCGGCACCTCACCGAGGACCTCGGATTCGACGCCGCCTTCGACTACCACGACGCCCCGATCGCCGACCGCCTCCGCGAGGCCGCCCCCGACGGCCTGCACGTGTACCTCGACAACGTCGGCGGCGACCACCTCGAAGCCGCCATCGCCGCCCTCCGCGACCACGGCCGGATCGCCTGGTGCGGGGCGGTCGCCCAGTACAACCGCCTCCAGTCGCCGCCGCCCGCCCCGCGCAACCTGTTCGACGTGGTCGGAAAGAGCCTGCGGCTGGAGGGCTTCCTGGTCCGCGACCACCTCGACGCCCGCCCCGAGCTGTACGACTTCCTCGTCCCGCACCTGCGCTCCGGCGCCGTCGTGCCCGACGAGACGGTCGTCGAGGGTTTCGACCGGGTCGTCGAGGCCTTCCTCGGCATGCTCCGGGGCGCCAACACCGGCAAGATGATCGTCCGGCTCGCCGACGTCCCCCGCTGACGGCACCGGGCCGGCAGCGGCTGCGGTCGGCTGCGGTCGGCGGTGACTGCCGAGCGGCGGCGGTCAGGGCAACAGCGTGATCTCCGTCCCGGCGAGCCGCGCCCGGTCCGCGACCACCTCGAAGCCCGCCACCCGCCCGTCCGCGACCGTCATCAGCAGGACCAGCCACAGGCGCCCGCCCGGCGCGATCGCCACCCCGATCCCGCCGTCCACCAGCACCGGCACGCCGAACCGCGCCCGCTGCCCGATCACCCGGGTCTCCCGGGCCACGGCGAGCGCGCCGCGCGCCACCGCCGGACGCCCGGCGGGCAGGGCCGCCGGGTCGGCCCGGCGCACCACGTCCGGCGCCAGGACCGCGAGCAGCGCGTCCAGGTCGCCGCCGCGCGCGGCGGCGAGGAACGCCTCCACCACCGCGCGGTGCCCGGCGGGCGGCGCCGGCTCCGCCCCCGCCGTCCCCCGGACCCGCTGCCGGGCCCGGCTGGCCAGTTTCTTCGCCGCCACCGGCGTCCGCCCGACGACCGGCCCGATCTGCTCGAACGGCACCGCGAACCCGTCGTGCAGCACGAACGCGACGCGCTCGGCCGGCCCCAGCCGGTCCAGCACCACGAGCATCGCCCGGCCCACCTCCTCGACCAGCTCCGCCTCCGCCTCCGGTCCTTCCACCACCGGTTCCTCGACGTGCGCCTCCCGCCTCCCGGCCCCCGCCCGCGCCCGCAGCACGTCCAGGCAGATCCGCGAGACGACCGTGGTCAGCCACCCCGGGAGGTTCGCCACCGCCGCCGCGTCCGCCCGCTCCAACCGCAGCCAGGCCTCCTGCACGGCCTCCTCGGCCTCCCCCGTCGAGCCGAGCATCCGCTGCGCGACCGACCGCAACCGCCCCCGCTCTGCCTCGAACCGCACCGCCAGTTCCTCGCGCCCGTCCATCGGTCACCTTTCCTCGCGCGGCCCCGTCACAGGGTTGACGATCCCCGCTCCACCGAGGTGACAAGGAGCCTCCCGATGACCGCCACCCCCGCCGTCCCCGCCACCCTGCTCCACCTGGACTGCAGCGCGAGTCCGCCCGGCGAGTCCGTCAGCCGCCGGCTGACCGCCCGCTTCGCCCGCGCCTGGCAGGCCCGCCACGGCACCGCCGGCTACCGTCACCGCGACCTCGCCGCCGATCCGGTCCCGCCGATCGGAGCCGCCTACGCCGCCCTCGGCGTCCGCGTCGAACGCCGCGGCACGGTCCCGCTCGCCGACGTCCGGGCCGTCGCCGCCTCCCCCGGCGAACGGGACGAGTGGTCCCTCACCCTTCCCCTGATCACCGAGCTCCGGGCGGCCGGCACCCTCCTGCTCGGCGTCCCGATGTACAACTTCACGGTTCCCGCCGCGCTCAAGGCCTGGATCGACCGGGTCACCTTCCCCGGCGCCTTCAGCGACCCCGTCACCGGCCGCAGCCTGCTCGCCGCCACCCGGGTCGTCGTCGTCACCGCCCGCGGCGGCGCCTACGGCCCGGGCACCCCGCGCGAGGCCTTCGACTTCCAGACCCCTTACCTGCGGGCGTACTTCGACAACCTCGGCGTCCCCGCCGAACACCTGAGCTTCGTCCACGCCGAACTCACCCGCGCCGACGACGTCCCCGCCCTCACCCCCTACCGCCCCCTCGCCGCGACCTCCCTCAGCGCGGCCCGCACCGCCCTCGCCGGCCTCGCCGCCGCCTGACCTCGTACGACCGGGCCGGCGAGGGTGTCGCCCTCGCCGGCCCGGTGACGTGCGTCGGTGCTCCGGCTACCGCGCGCCCCACGGCTCGTCGCTCGGGACGATCTCGCGGCCGAGCGGCATCAGCGAGACGGGGATCAGCTTGAGGTTCGCCCACCCGAACGGAATGCCGATGATCGAGATGAACAGCGGGATGCTGGTGATCAGGTGCGCCAGCGCCAGCCACCACCCGGCGAACACCAGCCAGATCACGTTGCCCACGAAGGACGGCGCCCCCGCGTCCGGCCGCTCCACCGCCTTGCGCCCGAACGGCCAGAGGACGAACCCCGCCAGCCGGAACGCGGCGATGCCGAACGGGATGGTGATGATCAGCACGCAGCAGATGATTCCCGCGATCACGTAGCCGATCGCCATCCAGATGCCGCAGAAGATCAACCAGAGGACGTTCAGGACGAAGCCGATCACCTTCATGGTTGGCACCCTCTCACGGTCGACGGTCGACCCCTATGACCAGCCATGCCCGCTGTGACCGGTGTCTACGCCGCCACGGAAAGCACTCCGCGCCGCCCGGGCTGGCCGGGCGGCGCGGAGCAGGGGCGGGGGCCGTCAGTCGCCGAGGCCGATGCCGGTGTCGGTGAAGGTGCCCGCGACGCCGTGCTGGCCGATGACCAGGATGCCGTCGAAGTAGCTGGCGCCGTCGGGGCCGAAGTGGACGCTGGTCAGGTGCAGGGCACTGCCGTCCGGGCCGACCGCGAAGGAGCCCTTGTCGAAGTGGGCGACGGGCACGGCGTCGCCCGCGGCGTCCGCGGAGGCGACGGTGGCGCCGCAGACGGCGAGCGGGAGGACGACGGCGGTGGCGGCGAGGATGCGGTGCATGGTGCGCATGGAAGAGCCCTTTCGAGGCGTTGGATTTCGGCCCGGTGGTGAACACCGGCTGTCACCATTCCGGCACGTGCGCACACGAACCGCTACCGGTGGAAGCCATCCGTGACCCGTCGGTCCGTCGACTCGTCACCCTCCGCACCGGGCGGGGCGGAGCCGCTACAGCGGGGTGACGGCCTTCAGGACGAGGAGCAGGGCCACCGCCGCGTTGAGCGCGGACACCGCCGAGGCGGCGGTGCCGAGGGCCGCCACGAGGGCGGCGAGCCCGGCGGGGGTGCGGGCGGGCGGCCAGTTGCGGGAGCTCGGGACGGGGCCGAGCAGGGCGGCGACGCGGCGGGGCACCGGGCCGGGACCGGGCGCGGCGAAGGCGGGGAAGGCCGCGTAGGCGGGCGCCCGGTGGGAGGCGAGGGCGGCGCGGGCCACGGCGCGGGCGGTGATCCGCCGGTCGCCGACGGCCTGGGCGGACTCCTCGTCGGCCCAGCGTTCGGCGCTGTAGGCCACGGCGCGCTGGAGCGGGCGCAGGAAGGGGTTGACGCAGCCGGCCAGCTGGGTGGCCAGCAGGTGGCGGTGGTGCCGGTGGGCGAGGTGGGCGCGTTCGTGGGCGAGCAGGGCGGCGCGCTCGTCGTCGGCGAGACCGGCGAGCATGCCCGTGGAGACCACCACGCGTCCGGGCGAACGGAGGGAGCCGGGCAGCGCGTAGGCGTACGGGGCGGAGTCGGGGAGCAGCGCGACGTCGGAGGCGCCGGGCAGCGCGCGGCCGAGCGCGCGCCGGGCACGGGCGCGGATCCGCAGGTGGCGGGCGACCGTCCGGACCAGGGCCACGAACACCACCGCGAGGACGAGGAGCGCCGCCGTGCCGACCGTCTCGTGGTACGGCAGGGCCGCCCGGACCTCCGGGTCGGACCAGCTGTCGGGCAGCGGGTTGCCGGGGATCTGCGCGGTGCCGACGACCCCGATCAGGCCGAGGCAGAGCGCGCTGCACAGCGCCATCACGATGCTGATCCCGGTCAGCAGGCGGGCCGCGCCGCGCGGGTGGAGGTGCTGCTCGGTGAGGCGCGCGATCGGCAGCGCCGTCAGCGGCAGGACGAGCGGGAGGAAGACGAAGACGCCCACGGTCGGTTCCCGGGCTCAGCTCTCGCGGTCGGTCGCCGACGGGCCGGGCGCCGCCGGGCCCGTCGTCGGCAGATCGGGCGCGGAGGCGCTGTCGAGCAGCGTGCGCAGCAGTTCCTCGTCGTGCGGGAGCAGTGCGGTCACGAAGCTGGCGAGCACGGCGTCCCGGTCGGCCTCGCCGTCGAGGACCCGGCGCATCCGGAGGGCCGCGAGGCCGGCCGCGTCGGAGGCGGCCTGCCAGAGGTAGGAGCGGCCGGACCGGGTCCGGGAGACGGCGCTCTTGGCGTGCAGCCGGGAGAGGATGGTCATCACGGTGGTGTACGCGAGGTCGCCGTCGAGGCGTTCCTGCACCCATCCGGCCGTGGCCGGGCCCGGCGCCTGCTGGAGCACGGCCAGCACCTGCGCCTCCAGCTCGCCCTGGCCGCGCCGCCGGGCCCGCGGGTCCCCGGCCGTCGGGGTGTTGGTGTCCTCTGCCATGCCGGTCATCCTAACGAGCAGGTAAAGGGAGCCCGGTCGCCGCCGGTGTCCGCGCCGGTCAGACCTGCCGCCGGTGCGGTGGTTCGCAGGCGTTCCACCGCCGGCCGGGTACGACGGTGCAGGGCGGTGCCGGGCGGTGCGGGCCGGTGCGGCACGGGTCACCCGAACAGGCGTGTCCGGTTGCCCGGCACCGGCCGGAGGTGGACGGTCGAGATCCGGACGCCTCTCCGAACGCCTGTCCGGCCCCGGCGTCCGGCCCTGGAGGAACCCATGAGCAGCACGTCGACCCCTCCCGATCAGCCGCCGCCCTGGCGCTCCGGCACCGGCGCGCCGCCGCCACCGGCCTCGGCCACCCGGTTCAGCGACTGGGCGCCCGGCCTCGTCGTCTTCGCCGGTGTCCTGATGCTCCTGAACGGCATCATGGAGGTGCTGCGGGGCATCATGGCGGTCCACGAGGACGAGGTCTTCCTGAGCTCCGCCCGGTACGTCTTCCGGTTCGACCTCACGGGCTGGGGCTGGATCCACATCGTCGTCGGCGCGCTGGTCGCGGTGGTCGGCGCGTTCGTCCTCAAGGGCGCCGCCTGGGCCCGGTACACCGGCGTCTTCCTCACCGCGGTGAGCGCCGCCGACAGCTTCCTGGCGATGCCGTACTACCCGTTCTGGTCGATCACCGTGATCGCGCTGGACGTCTTCATCATCTGGGCCCTCTGCGTCTACCGGCCCGAGCGCACCGCCTCCTGATCCCCGTCGCCCGGGCCCGGGACGACCACGGGCCCGGGCGCCCCGGCCTCACGCCCCGGTCTCACGTCCGGGACCGCTGGGTGACCGCGATGCAGAGCAGCACCGCCACGGCCGTGACGGGCGCGGCCGCCGGCAGCTCCTCGCCCAGCAGCAGCACCGACCAGACCAGCGTCAGCAGCGGCTGCGCCAGCTGCAGCTGGCTGGCCTTCGGCACGCCGATCTCCGCCATTCCCCGGTACCAGAGGACGAACCCGCCGAACTGGGAGACCGCCGCCGTGTACGCGAGCCCGGCCACCGCCTTCGCCCCGAACCCGACCGGCTCGACGGCCAGCGCTCCCGCCGTGATGAGCCCGGTGACCGGCAGCGCCACGACGACCGCCCAGCCGATCACCTGCCAGCCCGGGATCTCCCGGGAGATCCGGCCGCCCTCCGCGTACCCGGCCGCGCAGACCAGCAGGGCCGCGAACAGGTAGAGGTCCGCGACGCTCGGCCGCCCGTGGCTCTGCACCAGCGTGAAGCCCAGCACCGCCGCGGCGCCGGCCAGCGCCGCGCACCAGAAGGTCCGGGACGGACGGCTCGCCGCGCCGGTGCCACCGGACCGGCCCGACGCCCGGCGCGCCCTCAGCGCGGCGACCGACGCGGTGGCCAGCGGCAGCACGCCGATGACGACCGCGGAGTGCGCGGTCGAGGAGCTCTGCAGCGCGAGCGTGGTGAGCAGCGGGAAGCCGAGCACGCAGCCGGCCGAGACCACCAGCAGGCCGGGCCAGTGCCGCCGTTCGGGCACCGGGACGCGGGCGGCGGCGAGGCAGAGTGCGGCGAGCAGGCCCGCCAGCAGGCCGCGCAGCCCGGTGGCCGTCCACGGGCCGAAGCCGGTCAGCGCCCAGGAGGTGGCGGGGAAGCTGAAAGAGAAGGAGAGGACACCGAGGGCCGCCAGGGCGGTGCCGGTGACGCCGACGGCGGGTGCCGCGCTTCCGGGACCGGGGCCGGTGGGGCCGACCGGGTGGCTCGTCGCGGGCTTCGCTGCTACCGCCGCACGATGCGTAGCGCTATCTTGTGTCTTCATGAACGAGCGTAGCAGTGTGGTCGAACTCGCCGACAGACTGCGCCGGGAAGTGGAGCGCTACCCGGAAGGACGGAAGCTGCCGTCGAGCCGGGTCCTGACGGAGCGGCACCAGGTCAGCCCGGGAACGGTCTCCCGGGCGGTCGCCGTGCTGGCCGCGGAGGGCCTGGTCGTCTCCCGGCCCGGCGCCGGCGTCTTCCGGACCTCCGCGACCGCGCCGACCGCGGCGTCCGCTGCGTCCGACGGCGCTCACCCGCACGCCCCGCCGCCCGCCCGCCCGGGCGACCTCTCCTGGCAGGAGGTCGCGCTGAGCGCCGAGGCCGGCCCGCGCGACGTCGGCGCCGGACCGATGTTCGCCATGCTGAACGTCCCCCGGCCCGACGTGCTCGACCTCAACGGCGGCTACCCGAACGCCTCGCTCCAGCCCGAGCGCCTGCTCGCCGCCGCGCTGGCCCGGGCCGGACGCCGGCCCGGCGCCTGGGACCGCCCGCCGGTGGACGGGCTGACCGAGCTGCGCGCCTGGTTCGCCCGGGACATCGGCGGCAGCGGCGGCCCGCTCGGCGCGGGCGACGTGCTGATCACGGCCGGCGGCCAGAGCGCTCTCACCATCGCCCTGCGCTCGCTCGCCTCCCCGGGCGCCCCCGTGCTGGTCGAGTCTCCGACCTACCCGGGCGCCCTCGCCGTGGCCAGGGCCGCCGGGCTGCGGCCGGTCCCCGTCCCGGTGGACGGGGACGGCGTGCGCCCCGACCTGCTCGCGGCCGCCTTCGACGCCACCCGGGCCCGGGTGTTCTTCTGCCAGCCGCTGTTCCAGAACCCGACCGGCGCGGTGCTCTCCCCCGATCGCCGCGCCGAGGTGCTGCGGATCGCCCGGACGGCCGGCGCCTTCGTGATCGAGGACGACTTCGCCCGCCGCCTGGTCCACGCCGACGCGCCGGCGCTGCCGCGCCCGCTGGCCGCCGACGACCCGGACGGCATCGTGGTCCACCTGAGTTCGCTCACCAAGGCCACCTCGCCCAACCTGCGGATCGGCGCGCTCACCGCGCGCGGCCCGGCGCTGCAACGGCTGCGCGCCACCCAGGTGGTGGACAGCTTCTTCGTGCCCAGGCCGCTCCAGGAGGCGGCCCTGGAACTGGTGGCCGACCCCGGCTGGGCCCGCCATCTGCGCACGCTCGGCGCCGAACTGCGGGACCGTCGGCGGGCCGCGGTGGCGGCGCTGCGCCACGAGCTGCCCGGGCTGCTGGGCGCGCACCGGTTCGGCGGCTACCACCTCTGGCTGCGGCTCCCCGACGGCACCGACGAGACGGTGCTCACCGCGGCGGCCCTGCGGGCCGGCGTGCTGGTCACCCCGGGCCGCCCGTACCACCCCGCCGAGCCCCCGGCCCCGCACCTGCGGCTCAGCTACGCGGCCGCGGACAGCCCCGCCATGGTGGCGGAGGGCGTCCGGCGCCTCCGGCGGGCGTACGAGGAGACGACCGGCTGAGCCCGGAGGGTCCCCGCCGCGGCGGGGACCCTCCGGGCCCGCGCGAGGTCAGTCCCGGCGGCCTGCCATCCGCTCCAGGCGGGCGATCCGCTCGGCCATCGGCGGGTGGGTGGAGAACAGCTTCGTCCCGGCCTCGCCCGGCCGGAACGGGCTGGCGATCATCATGTGGCTGGCGGTCTTGATCTGCGGCTCGGGGGGCAGCGGCAGCTGCCGGGTCCCGGCGTCCAGCTTCCGCAGCGCACCGGCCAGGGCGAGCGGGTCGCCGGTGATCCGGGCGCCGTCGGCGTCGGCCTGGTACTCCCGGGAGCGGCTGACGGCCAGCTGGATCAGCGAGGCGGCCAGCGGTCCCAGGATCATGATCGCGAGCATCCCGAACAGGCCGGGCCCGTCGTCGTCGTCACCGCGGCCGAACGGGATCAGCCAGGCGAAGTTGACCAGGAACATCACCACCGAGGCGAGCGCCCCGGCCACCGAGGAGATCAGGATGTCGCGGTTGTAGACGTGGCTCAGCTCGTGGCCGAGGACGCCGCGCAGCTCGCGCTCGTCGAGCAGGTGCAGGATGCCGTCGGTGCAGCAGACCGCCGCGTTGCGCGGGTTGCGGCCCGTCGCGAACGCGTTCGGGGCCGGGGTCGGCGAGATGTACAGCCGGGGCATCGGCTGGCGGGCCGAGGTGGAGAGCTCCCGGACGATCCGGTAGAGCCGCGGTGCCTCGATCTCGCTCACCGGGCGGGCCCGCATGGCCCGCAGGGCGAGCTTGTCACTGTTCCAGTACGCGTAGGCGTTGGTGCCGAGGGCGACCACCAGGGCGACCACGAGGCCCGTCCGGCCGAAGAAGCTGCCGATCACGAGGATCAGCGCCGAGAGGCCGCCGAGCAGGGCGGCGGTCCTCAGTCCATTGTGCCGGCGGTGCACGGCTGGCCCTCCAATGGTGCGTGGGGAAGCCCTTTCTGCCTCGTCCCTCTTGCCCGGTCAACGGGTGGGGCCCGGGGCCTTGTTCCCTTGTGACCAGCGCGACACCCGACCGGAGGACCAGCTCAGACGTACCGGGGCTTCCCCGCCCGCCTCAGAACAGCGAGCCGCCGACCACCTGGAGCACCAGTTGCGGAGCCACCGACAGCACCACCGCCGCCGAGGCGGTGAGCCCCAGGGTGGCCGTCAGGGTGACCGGAAGCCTCCGCTCGGAGGCGGCCGGCGCCTCCCCGGCGGCCTCCGCCGGGGCGAACAGCCGCGCCGTCCAGAGCAGGTAGTAGTACAGGGCGACGACGACGTTGACGGCCATCACCGCGGCCAGCCAGCCCAGCCCGGCGTCGACGGCGGCGCGGAACACCACCACCTTGCCGAAGAGGCCGATGACGCCCGGCGGCAGCCCGGCCAGGCAGAGCAGGAAGAAGGCCAGCGCCAGCGCCGTCCAGCGCCTGCGGGCGAACAGGCCGCGGAAGTCGTCGACGCTGGTCCCGGCCCGGCGGCCGACCGCCGCCACCACGCCGAAGGCACCGAGGTTGACCACGCCGTAGATCAGCGCGTACGCGGCGGTGGCGCCCAGCGGGTCGGTCGTGGTGGGCGCGTAGCCGGCGGCGGCCAGCGGCACCAGCAGGTACCCGGCCTGGCCCACCGAGGACCAGGCGAGCAGCCGCACCGCGCTGAACCGGGTGTCGAACCGCTGGCGCAGCGCGCCCACGTTGCCGACGGTCATGGTGACGGCCGCCAGCACCCCCAGCACCAGGCCCCAGGTGTGCGCGTACGGGCGGAAGGCGATCGTGGTGACCAGGGCGAGCCCGGCGAGGCCGGCCGCCTTGCCGACCACCGAGAGGTAGCCGGCCACCGGGAGCGGGGCGCCGGTGTAGGTGTCGGGCACCCAGAAGTGGAACGGGACGGCGGCGACCTTGAAGGCGAAGCCGGCCAGCGTGAGCACCGCGCCGGCCTGGGCCAGCGGCTTCAGCTGCGCGGGGGCGTGCTCCAGGCCGGTGGCGACGGCGCCCAGGTGCAGGCTGCCGCTCGCGGCGTAGACGAAGCCGACGCCGAGCAGCATCACGGCGGTCGCGGTGACGGAGGAGAGGAAGAACTTGAGCGCGGCCTCGGCCCCCCGGCCGTCCCGGCGGAGCGCGACCAGTGCGAAGGCCGGCAGCGAGGCCACCTCCAGGGCGATCACCAGGGTGGCGAGGTCGCGGGAGGCGGGCAGCAGGGCGGCGCCGGCGGCGCTGGAGAGCAGCAGGAACCAGTACTCGCCGCCGGGCAGCTTCTCGTCCTCCACGGTGTGCGCGGAGAGCAGGGCGGCGATCAGCGCGCCGCCGAGCGCGAGCAGCTGGAAGACCAGGGCGAAGTGGTCGGCGACGTACGAGCAGCCCGCGTTGTCAGTGACCCCTGTTACGTTCTGCGCACAGAAGGTGGCTCGGGGTGAGCCTCCGACGAGCGGGAGGAGCGCGATGAGCGCCAGGGCGAGTCCGCCGGCCGTGAGCCGGCCGAGCAGCCGCTTGTGGCGCTCGGGCAGGAAGAGGTCGGTGACCAGCACCGCGAGGGCGGCCAACGCGGCGATCAGCGGGGGCGCGATCGCCACCCAGTCCACGGACTGGATCAGGCTGCCCGGGTTGGCTACGGCGAGGGAGGTCACAGTGGGCTGCCCCGTGGAGTGAGGTCCGAGTGCGGTGCCGGTCGCGGCGCCGAGCTGTCTGCCCGTGCCGAGCTGCGTGCTGAGCTGCGCGCCGAGGAGCTGGGCGCTCAGCTGGGTGCCGAGCATGGTCAGCCACCCCCGAGGAGGTGCTTGACGGCGGGCTCGGAGAGACCGAGCAGGAGAGCGGGCCAGAGACCGGCCAGCAGGGTGAGGGCGACCAGCGGCGTCCAGCTGACGGCCTCGTACGGGCGCAGGTCGGCGAGTTCGGCCACCGGTGCGGGCTGCTTCGGATCGCCCATGCAGACCCGCCTGACCACGATCAGCAGGTACGCGGCGGTGAGGAGGGTGCCGAGGCCGGCCAGGACCATGTAGGTGACGAACGCGGGACGCGAGAGGCCCTCGGCCGGGTCGAACGCGCCGAACATCGCGAGCAGCTCGCCCCAGAAGCCGGCCAGCCCGGGCAGGCCGAGGCTGGCGACGGCCGCGAAGGCGAGCAGCGCGCCGATCCGCGGTGCCCGTCCGTACAGGGCGGCGCCGGTGGTACCGGCCAGGGTGTCGAGGTCCGCCGTGCCGTAACGGTCCTTGATCGCGCCCACCAGGAAGAAGAGCAGACCGGTGATCAGACCGTGGGCGATGTTGGCGAACAGCGCGCCGTTGACGCCCACCGGAGTGAGGGAGGCGATGCCCAGCAGGACGAAGCCCATGTGGCCGACGGAGGAGTAGGCGATCAGGCGCTTGAGGTCGCCCTTGGCGCCGGGCCGCGCCAGCGCGAGGCAGGCCAGCGAGCCGTAGACGATGCCGACGGCGGCGAAGGCGCCCAGGTAGGGGGCGAGGGTCGCCGTGCCGTCGGGGACGACCGGGAGGAGGACGCGGACCAGGCCGTACGTCCCCATCTTCAGCAGCACGCCGGCGAGCAGCACGGAACCGACCGTCGGGGCCGCCGTGTGCGCGTCCGGGAGCCAGCTGTGCAGCGGCCAGGCAGGGGCCTTGACCGCGAGCCCGACCATGATCGCCAGGGCGGCGATCACCTGGGTGGAGTGGCTCAGGCCCGAGCCGTGGGCGGCGGCCAGCGCCTGCATGTCGAAGGTTCCGGCCTTGCCGCCGACCAGCAGGAAGCCGAGCAGCATCACGGCCGACCCGAGCAGCGTGTACAGGATGAACCGGTTGGCGGCCGGCACCTTGGCCCCGGTGCCCCAGCGGGCGATCAGGAAGTACATCGGGATCAGCACGATCTCGAAGGCCACGAAGAAGAGCAGGAGGTCCAGCACCGCGAAGGTGGCGAGCATGCCCACTTCGAGGAGGAGGAACAGCCCGACGAAGGAGCGGGCCGACGGCACGCCCTCCCCGGACGGCAGCCGCCGCTCCGAGTACAGCGCACAGAGGAAGGTGAGCAGCGAGGTCAGGACGATCAGCGGGAGCGAGACGCCGTCCACACCGAGGTGGAACCGCACGCCGATGGCCGGGATCCAGGCCACGTCGGTGGTGGCCTGCATCCGGGCGGGCTCGTCGTGGTCGAAACCGGCCGCCAGGACGACGGTGAGCAGCAGGACGACGCCGGTCAGCACGGTGCCGAAGCGCAGCGCGCGCCGGTCGGCGGCGGCCGCGTCGGTGCCGAACACCGGCGCCAGGGTGAGCGCGGCCCCGAGCACCGGCAGGGCCAGGAGGGCGATGAGGACCGCGTTCATCGGGGGCTCCTACGGGCTGCGGTCGACGGGGTGGGACGGATCGGCTGGTTCATCCGGCTACACCGCCACCAGGACGACCAGCAGGACGACGCCGGCCAGCAGCGCGCTGAGGTACGTCTGCGCGTTGCCGGTCTGCGCGAGCCGGACGGCCCGGCCGAGCAGGTTGGCACCGACCCCGCTGCCGCGTACGTAGGTCTCCACGACCTCGCGGTCGAGGAAGCGGACCAGCCGTGCGGCGGCGGCCACCGGGCGGACGAACAGCGCTCCGTAGAGCCGGTCGACGCCGAAGCCGTGCCGGGCCGGGTCGAACAGCGGACCGAGCAGGGCGCGTCCGGGATCGGCGGCGATCACCTCGGCGGCCGGGGATCCGGCCTGCTCGGGTACCCGGCCCGCCGCCGCGGGGGCGGGCCGCCCGGCGCCGAGCCGGGCCGCGGCGGAGCGCCAGGCCCCGTACGCCAGCAGGATGCCGACCACGGCGAGGCCGGTGCCGGTGACGGCGGTGACCGCCGAGGGCCGCAGCGAACCGCCGTCGAGCAGTGCGGGCAGCCAGTCCGAGCGCAGGCCGGCGACGCCGAAGCCCACGGTCGGGACGGCCAGCACCCACAGCGGCCAGCGCATCGCGGGCGGCTCGGCGGTGGCCGGGTCGGCCTCGTCCACCTCGGGCGAGTACGGCGCACCGGCCTCGTGGTCGGAGGACCCCGTGGCGGTCGGCGCCGAGACCCCGGCACCGGCGGCGACGGCGGCGACGGCCGTGGCCGGCGCCCCGGCGGTGGCCGGGCTGTGGAACGCGACCAGGAACATCCGGGTCGCGTACGCCGCCGTGAGCAGCGCGGTGAGCCCGGCCGAGATCAGCACGATCCACCCGGCCGCCTGCGGCACGGCCGAGGCCGGGCCGACGCCGTTGGTCAGCGCCTCGCCGTTGGCGGCGTGCTCGGCGGCGGTCAGCACCGCCTCCTTGCTGAAGAAGCCGGAGAACGGCGGCAGACCGACCAGGGCGACCAGGGCGATGCCCATCGTCCAGTAGGCGTCCGGGACGCGCTTGCGCAGCCCGGGCATCCGGGACATCACGGAGATCGAGTTGGTGTGCGCGGCATGGATCACCACACCGGCGGCGAGGAAGAGCAGCGCCTTGAAGGCGCCGTGGCTGACCAGGTGGAAGACGGACGCCTCGCGGTCGCCGCTGGCCAGCGCGCCGGCCATGTAGCCGAGCTGGCCGACGGTCGAGTAGGCGAGCACCCGCTTGAGGTCGTCCTGGGCGAGCGCGCAGAGCGCCGAGCCGATCATCGTCACGGCCGCCATCACCGCCAGCACGACCAGCGCCGCGCCGGAGAGCAGGAAGACCGGCAGCAGCCGGGCGACCAGGTAGATGCCCGCGGCGACCATGGTGGCGGCGTGGATCAGCGCGGAGACCGGGGTCGGGCCGGCCATCGCGTCCGGGAGCCAGGTGTGCAGCGGGAACTGCGCGCTCTTCCCGGCCACACCGGCGAGCAGCAGCAGCGCGGTCAGCGTGGGGTGGCCGAGCTGTCCGTCGGCGGCGGCCCGCAGCACGTCCTCGATCCGGAAGCTCCCGGCGTCGGCGCCGAGCAGGAAGATGCCGAACAGGAACGGGACGTCGCCGAGCTTGGTGACCAGGAAGGCCTTGAGCGAGGCCGAGCGGGCGTCCTGGGTCTCCCAGTGGTGGCCGATCAGGAAGTACGAGCAGATGCCCATGATCTCCCAGCCGACCAGCAGCACGATCAGGTCGCCGGAGTACACGACCAGGAACATCGCCGCCGTGAAGAGCGAGACCAGCGCCGCGTACGAGGGGTAGCGGGGGTCGTCCTTGAGGTAGGCGGTCGAGTAGACCTGCACGCAGGTGGCGACCAGGCCGACCAGCACGGAGATCAGCGAGCTGTAGCCGTCCAGGTGGAAGGCGAGCGCGATGTCCGGGCCGCCGGTCGGGGTGAGGCGGGTGGCGACGTCCAGCGACTGACCGCTGCCGAGCTGGATCGCGACGACCAGGGCGAGCACGGCCGAGACGGCCACCGGCACGATCGCCAGCGGCCTGGCCAGACCGGGGACGCGCTTGCCGACGGCCAGGGTGGCGGCCGCGCCGAGCGCGGGCAGGGCGGGGACGAGGGCGGGCAGGGCGAGGTTCATGCGGCGGCCCGGCCCTTCAGCGCCTCGGCTCCGACCGGCGCCTCCTCGATGTCGACGGTGGACTCCGCCGGGTCGCCCAGCGTGGTGACCTTGTCGATGTCCGCGGTGCCCCGGGCCCTGAACAGCAGCAGGACGACGGCGAGCCCGAGTCCGATCTCGGCGGCGGCGATGGTGATGGTGAACAGGGTCAGCGCCTGGCCGGCGTGCAACGAGTCGCGCAGCCAGACGTCGAAGGCGACCAGGTTGAGGTTGACGGCGTTGAGCATCAGCTCGACGGACATCAGCACCAGGATGACGTTGCGCCGGGCGAGCACGCCGTACACGCCGACGCTGAACAGCAGCGCGGCGAGGACGGCGGGGTAGGCGAGGTGCATCAGCCCTCCTGCTCGGGGGTGGTCGGAGCGGAGGCCGGAGGGGAAGCGGGAGCGGAGGCGGCGCCCTCGACGGCCGGGGCAGCCGTGGCGGCCTCGGCAACCTCGGCAACCTCGGCGGCCTCGACGGCCGGAACCGCGGGGGCGGCCTTCGGCGCGGTCGCGGCGACCGTCCCGTTGGAACCCACCGGCTTGCCGGCCCGGATCCGCCCGGCCCGGGGCACCGGCACCCGGCGTCCGCCGCCGCGCGACAGCACGATCGCGCCGACCAGCGCGGCCAGCAGCAGCACCGAGAGCGCCTCGAACGGCAGCACCCACGTCCGGAACAGGCTCGCGCCCGTCACCGCCGCGGAGCCACCGCCCGCGCCGAGGTCGATCCAGGACGTCCGGAAGGCGTCCACGACCAGCGTCACCAGGGTGCCGCCCGAGGCCAGCGCCACCACCAGGGCGACCCAGCGGTTGCCCGAGTCGGCGTCCGGCGAGCGCCCGATCGGCGCCTTGGTGAGCATCAGCCCGAACAGCACCAGCACGACCACCGAACCGAGGTAGATCAGGACCTGGACCCAGGCGATGAACTCGGCGGTGAGCAGCAGGAACTCCACCGCCAGCCCGCCGAGCGCGGCCACCAGCCAGAGCGCGGCGTGCACCAGCTGCTTGGTGGTGACGGCGACGACGGCCGAACCGAGCACCGCGATGCCGACCAGCAGGAAGACGATCTCCACCCCGGTCGGGGAGAGGAAGGAACGCGCGGCCGGGTCCAGCGACCCGGTCGCGGCGAGCAGGGTCGCGGCGCTCACTGCGCGTCACCCCCCTGTTCGAGTGCCGCGGCAGCGGCGGCGGCCAGCTTGTCCGCGGCCTTCCGCGCGGTGGCGATCTCCTTGGGCTCCTCGGCCGCCGGGTCCAGCGCGGGCGGCACCGGTACGGTCCACATCCACTCCCGGAGCCGGTCCCGCTCGTGGGTGAGCTCCAGGATGTCCGTCTCCGCGTACTCGAACTCGGGCGACCAGAACAGCGCGTCGAACGGGCACACCTCGATGCAGATCCCGCAGTACATGCAGAGCGAGAAGTCGATGGCGAACCGGTCCAGCACGTTGCGGGTGCGGGCACGGGCGTTCGGGTCGGCGGCCGGCAGCGTCTCCTTGTGGGAGTCGATGTAGATGCACCAGTCCGGGCACTCGCGGGCGCAGAGCATGCAGACCGTGCAGTTCTCCTCCAGCAGCGCGATCACGCCGCGCGAACGCGGCGGGAGGTCGGGCTGCACCTCGGGGTACTGCGCGGTGACGGTCTTCTTCGTCATCGTCCGCAGGGTGACGGCCAGGCCCTTGGCCAGGCCGGCGCCGGGGAAGCTCATGAGATCGCCACCTTGATGACGCCGGTGAGGGCGAGCTGGACGAGGGCGAGCGGGATCAGCACGGTCCACGCGAGGCGCATCAGCTGGTCCTCGCGCAACCGGGGGTAGGTGACCCGCAGCCAGATCACCACGAAGGCGAGCGCGAAGGTCTTCAGGATCGTCCACAGCCAGCCGAGCTGGTCCGGCAGCGGTCCGTGCCAGCCGCCCAGGAAGAGCACCGCGGTGAGCGCGGAGACGACCAGGATGCCCACGTACTCGGAGAGCAGGAACAGCGCGAAGCGCAGGCCGGTGTACTCGGTGTACGCGCCGAAGATGATCTCCGAGTCGGCGATCGGCATGTCGAACGGCGGGCGCTGCAGCTCGGCCAGACCGGCCACGAAGAAGACGAACGCGCCGATGATCTGCCACGGGATCCAGTACCACTCCCAGGCGTCCATGATCCCGGGCAGCGACAGCGTCCCGGCGGCCATCGCGACGGACGCCGCCGCGAGCACCATCGGCAGCTCGTACGACATCAGCTGCGCGGCCGTCCGCAGGCCGCCGAGCAGCGAGAACTTGTTGGCCGAGGCCCAGCCCGCCATCAGCTTGCCGATCACGCCGACGCCCATGACGGCGAGGACGAAGAACAGTCCGGCGTCGACCGCCTGGCCGACGAAGCCGTCCGGGCCGACCGGGATCGCGAGCAGCACGAAGAGGTACGGCAGCAAGGAGACGGCGGGCGCCAGCTGGAAGATCCGCCGGTCCGCGCCGGCCGGGACGATGTCCTCCTTCTGCGCGAACTTGACCCCGTCCGCGACCAGCTGCGCCCAGCCGTGGAAGCCGCCGGCGTACATCGGGCCGAGGCGGCCCTGCATGTGCGCCATCACCTTGTGCTCGGTCTGGCCGATGAGCAGGGGGAAGGTGAGGAAGACGACCAGCGTGGCGACGCAGCGCAGCGCCGTGTCGAGCAGGTTCACGCGCTGTCTCCGTCCTGGCCGGCCGGTTCGGCCGGTGTCCCGCCGTCGTCGCTCTTCCCGCTCGGGCCGTCGCTCGGGTCGCCGCTCGGGTCGCCCGCCGCGGCCGGTGCTCCGGGCTCCGGCTTCGTGGGCGCCTCGGGCTCCGCGGACCTGTCCGCGTCGGGGGCCTTCGGGGAGTCGTCGTGGGCCGGCACCGGGTTGTGCCACGGCGCGTCGGCGGACCTGGTCCGCGCGGGCGCCGGGCGTCCGGGCCGCTCCTCATCGGCAACCGCAGGAGCGGCACTTCCGGGAGCCGGAGCTCCGGTGGCCGGAGCTTCGGGAGCACCGGTCGCGGAAGCCGGGGCCTCCGGGGCGGGTGCCTCCGGAGCGGGCGCGGCAGCGGCCTCGGGGGCCCGCGTCGCGTCGGCCTCCGGTCCCGCGCCGGCCGCCTGGCTCACCGAGCCGTCGGAGACCGACCGGACCCGGCGCGGCCGGTCCGCCCGCACCGGCGGCGCAGCCGCCCCGGCC
The DNA here is from genome assembly GCF_042726075.1 of Kitasatospora sp. NPDC127035. NCBI lineage: Bacteria > Bacillati > Actinomycetota > Actinomycetes > Kitasatosporales > Streptomycetaceae > Kitasatospora > Kitasatospora sp. NPDC127035. The sequence continues at coordinate 111,849 of NZ_JBHXDN010000014.1, forward strand.
GCGTCCGTCGCCGCGTCCGTCGCTGGTTCCGCCACCGCTTCCGTCACTGCTTCCGTGGCCTGGCTGACCGAACCGTCGTCGACCGTCCTGGTCCGCCGCGGCCGGTCCGCCCGCACGGCCGCGGCGCCCTCGGCGGACGCACCCGCGGCACGAGCCGCAGCCCCGGCAGCCCCGGCAGCACGCGGGGTCCGGGCCGCGCCCGCCGCCCGCGCGGCACGCGCGGGCCGCTCCGCGACCGGCGGAAGGGTGCCCTTGAGGGGACCCCACTCGTTCGGGTCCGGCACACCGGCCGGCTGCATCTTGCGCCGCGCCGGCCCGTCGCCGTGGTCGGACTCGCCCGGCTCCTTGGCGCCCGGCCAGGCCTTGGCGACCCGGGCCGCGAGCACGAACTCCTTGCGCAGCGGGTGCCCCTCGAAGCCGTCCGGCAGCAGCAGGGTGGCGAGGTAGGGGTGTCCGGGGAAGTCGATGCCGAACATCTCGTGCGTCTCGCGCTCGTGCCAGGCGGCACCGGCGTACACGGACACGGCGGTCGGCAGGGCGGCCTTCTCGCGCGGCACCCGGGTGCGCAGCGCCAGGTGGCGGACGCCCGGGGCGTCGACGGAGGCGAGGTGGACGATCACGGAGAAGCCCTCGGCCAGCTCGTCGACGGCGCTCAGCCAGTCGAAGAAGCCCAGGCCCAGCGTGTCACGGGCGGCGGTGAGCGCCTCGATCCAGTGCTCGGCGGGGACGTCGACGGTGATCAGCCCGTACGCTTCGGCGCCGGTCGCCCACTCCCCGACCGACGCCGCGTACTGCTCGGCCGTGGTCATGAGGCCCCTCCCTCGGCGGAACCGGGCCCGGCCACCAGCGGGCGGCGGAGCGCCGCGGCGGGTGCGGTGTAGCGGCCGGGCAGCGACTCGGCGGCGATCTTCTCCTGCAGTTTGAGGATGCCCTGGAGCAGCGCCTCCGGACGGGGCGGGCAGCCGGGCACGTAGACGTCGACCGGGATGATCTGGTCGACCCCCTTGGTGACGGAGTAGGAGTCCCAGTAGGGGCCGCCGGAGTTGGAGCAGGCGCCGAAGGAGATGACGTACTTCGGCTCGGGCATCTGCTCGTAGAGGCGCTTGACCGCGGGCGCCATCTTGTCGGTCACCGTCCCCGAGACGATCATCAGATCGGCCTGCCGGGGGCCCGGCGCGAAGGGGATGACGCCCATCCGGATGAAGTCGTGCTTGGCCATCGACGCGGCGATGAACTCGATCGCGCAGCAGGCCAGGCCGAAGTTGAAGCACCAGAGGCTGTAGCGCCGCCCCCAGTTGAGGACGACCTTGACCGGGTCCGGCGCGAGCCGGGCCAGCGGGCCGATGCTGCGCCGCTCGGCGGCGGCGCCGGGGCGCGACGGGTCGGGCACGCCCAGCGGAACCGGACCGTCCGGGGCGCCGTGCCCGTGCGGGTGGGTGTGCGTCACGTCCATTCCAGAACGCCCTTCTTCCAGGCGTAGAGCAGCCCGACCGCGAGGAAGCCGATGAAGACGAACATCTCGATCAGCGTCCCGGCGCCGTAGCCGGCGGAGGCGAAGACGGTCGCCCACGGGAACAGGTAGATCGCGTCGACCGCGAAGATCACGTACAGGAAGGCGTAGACGTAGTAGCGGACCTGGGTGTGCGCCCAGTCCTCCCCCACCGGGTCCACGCCGCACTCGTAGGCGAGGAGTTTCTCGGGCGAGTACACCACCGGCCGCAGCAGGCGGTTCGCGGTGAACGCCACGACGACGAAGAGCACGCCGACGACGGCGAGCAGGCCCATCGCGGCGTACGCGTCGAAGTAGCCGCTGCCGGCCGCCGGGTCGGCCGCGGCGACAGCCGCCTGCTGCCCCTCCATGCCCTCGCCTCCACATCGGCCGTGGAAACCGCCCGCAGGGCAGTTCTACGACGTCTCTTTACACGCTCATAACCATCGCCAGAGCGTGAGTCTAAGTGCACCGCACAGGTACCCCGTACCCTGCCCGATCCGCAAGACGGCCGGTGGACATCCGGTGGACGCCCGGTATCGCCGCCCCACCTCGGACGGGGTGGGGATAACCCCCGCCCGGGAAGACGTATCACCCCCATGGCATCGTGCGACCCGGACCGGCGAAGCTTGGATCACCAGCTCGACCGAGAGGGACGGTAGACCGAGATGAAGCCATTGCACCGCCGAGCCGCGGACGGCACGAAGGAGCGGGACGTGCCGGCGGAGCGCGCCCCGCTGTACGGCGCGCGGATGTGGCGGCAGGTCGGGCAGTTGCTGTTGAACCTGCCGATCGGCATCGCGGGGTTCGTCTTCACGATCGTGACGCTCTCCGTGGGCCTGGGGCTGTCGGTCACCGTGATCGGCCTGCCGCTGCTCGCCGCCGGGCTGGCCGGCTGCCGGGCCATGGGCGGGTTCGCCCGCCGCCGGGCCCGGTCCCTGTACAACTCCGGGGTGCACGAGCCGGAGCCGGTGCAGCGCCGCCGCCCGGGAATCACCGGCTTCGCGATCGCCCAGCTGACCGACGCGCTCTCCTGGCGCTCGGCCCTCTACTACGTGCTGATGCTGCCCTGGGGCATCCTCAGCTTCACCCTGACGCTGGTCTGCGTCCTGGTCGGCTGGCCGGTCCTGCCGTGGGTGGTCCGCTACCAGTCGGAGGTGGACCGGATGCTGGTGGAGACCCTGCTCTACCGGGGGGCGCTCTCCGAGCGGGTGCGCGAGCTGGAGGACGACCGCGGCACCGTGGTCGACACCGCCGCCGCCGACCTGCGCCGGATCGAGCGCGACCTGCACGACGGCGCCCAGGCCCGGCTGGTGGCCCTGGCGATGGACCTCGGCATGGCGAAGGAGCGGCTGCAGGAGACCGAGTCGCCGGAGGACGTGGCCGCCGCCGCGAAGATGGTCGGCAACGCGCACGGCGAGGTGAAGATCGCCCTCCAGGAGCTGCGCGACCTGGCCCGCGGCATCCACCCGGCGGTGCTCACCGACCGCGGCCTGGACGCGGCGCTCTCCTCGGTGGCGGCCCGCTGCACGGTGCCGGAGGGGGTCAAGGTGCACGTCGACCTGAAGGGCCGGGACGGGGCGGCCGAGCGGCCGGACTCGGCGGTCGAGGGCATCGCGTACTTCACCGTCAGCGAGCTGCTGACCAACGTCTCCAAGCACTCCGGTGCCCGCTCCGCGACGGTGGACGTCTGGCGGGCCGGCGACCAGCTGATGGTGCTGGTCCAGGACAACGGCAAGGGCGGCGCCGCGCCCTACCCGGGCAGCGGCCTGGGCGGCCTGGCCGAGCGCATCCAGGCGGTGGACGGCGTCTTCCTGGTGGAGAGCCCGCACGGCGGCCCGACCACGGTGACGATCGAGCTCCCCTGGCGGACCCGCACCGCCCGGCGCTGAGCGGGAACCTCCGGCCGGAAACCCACCCGGGCCCCGTCGCCTCCCGGCGACGGGGCCCGGTTTCACCGGTGCCCGGACGACCGGTGCCCGGACGGCGGCGGCCCGCGAACCCTTGCGCGGTGTACGGGCCGGCCGCCGCCCGGGGGCTCGGGGGACGCCCTACGGCGTCTCCAGGGTGCCGAGGGTGACCTCGGTCGTCCCGCTCCGGCCGTCCCGGGTGTAGGTGACGGTGACCTTGCTGCCCGGGGCGAGCGAGGCCAGCGCGGTGGTGAGCGAGTTCAGCGAGGTGACCTCGGTGTCGCCGATCTTCGTGATCACGTCCCCGGGCTGGAGGCCCGCAGAGGCGGCCGGGCCGCCGGGGGCGACGGCCACCACGGCGGCGCCCGCCGGCTGGAAGCTCTGGTCGAAGAAGGTCCGGGCGGTGATGCCGAGCGCGGCGCGGCCGGAGTTGGTGACCTTGCCGTCCTTGATCAGCTGGTCGGCGATGCCGGTCACGGTGGACGCCGGGATGGCGAAGCCGATGCCGGGGGCGGCGGCCCCGTTGGCCTCGGGCTCGGTGGCGGCGAGGGTGTTGATGCCGATCACCCGGCTGTTCAGGTCCACCAGTGCGCCCCCGCTGTTGCCGGGGTTGATCGCGGCCGAGGTCTGCACCATGTTGCCGATGGTGGCGCCGGGCGAGCCGCCGCCGCTCGGTTCGGAGACGGTCCGGCCGGTGGCCGAGACGATGCCCTGGGTGACGCTGCTGGAGAGTCCGAGCGGGCTGCCCATGGCGAGGGTGATCTGACCCAGCTCGACCTTGGTGGAGTCCGCGAAGGCGGCCGGCCTGAGACCTCCCGGCAGGCTGCTCAGCCTGATCACCGCGAGGTCGGACTCCGGGTAGCTGGCGACCAGGGTGGCGTCCAGCGGCTTGCTGCTGTTGACCAGCGTGACGGCGAAGGTGGTGGCCGAACCGACCACGTGGGCGTTGGTGACGATGTCGCCCTTGTCGTCGTAGACGATCCCGGAGCCGAGGCCGGTGGCGGTGGTGATCTGCACCACCGAGGGCAGGACGTCCTTGATCACCCGCTGGTAGTCGTCCTGGAGCTGGTTGGCGCCGCCCGCCCGGGCGCCCGACGGGGACGACGAGGGAGCGGAGGAGGAGGCCGGGGAGGTGGACGACGAGGAGGAACCGCTGCTGCACCCGGCCAGCGCGGGAGCGGCCAGCGCCAGGGCGGTCAGCGCGGCGACCGCACCCGGAGCGAGCGGCCTCCCGGCGAACGCCTTCGGCCCGGTCGGACGCGGTCCGGCCGGGATCGGACGGGTGGGCTCCTTCTTGCGGTTCACGGTGACGGCCTCCGGCTCCCTCGGTACACGGACATGGCGCAGAGATCTTTGTCAGCATTTCACCGAAATGTCCGAATAGCCGTGCCGACTCGCCCGCTGCGTACCGGGGGAGCGGGAACGCCTAGGATCTCGGGCATGACTTGGTTGCTCACCGGTGGTGCCGGATACATCGGCACCCACGTGGTGCAGCAGCTCGTGGCGTCGGGCGAGCGGGTCGTGGTGCTGGACGACCTCAGCACCGGGAACCGCAGCGGGCTGCCGGAGGGGGTCGTTCTCGTCGAGGGCTCCACGCTGGACCGGCCCGCCGTGGACGCGGCGCTGCACGGCCACGACGTGCGCGGGGTGCTGCACTTCGCCGCCAAGAAGCAGGTCGGCGAGTCGGTCGAACGGCCGTTCCACTACTACCGGGAGAACCTGGCCGGCCTGCAGACCGTGCTGGAGGCGGTCGTCGACGCCGGGGTGCGGCGCTTCCTCCTCTCCTCCTCCGCCGCCGTCTACGGCATGCCGGACGTCGACCTGGTCACCGAGTCCGCCCCCTGCGCGCCGATGAACCCGTACGGCGAGACCAAGCTGGCCGGCGAGTGGCTGGTCTCCTCCGCCGGCCGGGCGCACGGCCTGTCCACGGTCTCGCTGCGCTACTTCAACGTCGCCGGCGCCGCCTCGCCGGAGCTCTCCGACGCGGGCGTCCTCAACCTGATCCCGATGGTCTTCGAACGGCTCACCGCCGGCCTGGCCCCGCGGGTCTTCGGCGCCGACTACCCGACCCCCGACGGCACCTGCGTGCGCGACTTCATCCACGTCTCCGACATCGCCTCGGCCCACGTGGCGGCGGCCCGGCGGCTCTCCGCCGACCCGGCGGGCGAGACCCGCCTGGTCCTCAACATCGGCCGCGGCGAGGGCGTCAGCGTCCGGGAGGTGCTGGACGTCATCGGCCGGGTCACCGGCTACGACACCACTCCGGAGTACGCCCCGCGCCGCGCCGGCGACCCGGCCCGGGTGGTGGCCTCGGCCGACCTGATCCACCGCGAGCTGGGCTGGACCGCCCGCCACGGGGTCGAGGAGATGGTCGCCTCGGCCTGGGAGGGCTGGTGCGCGCGCCACCCGGAGGCCCGCCGCCGGCCCTAGCCCGGGCCCAGGGCCGCGAGGCCGAGACCCGGCCCCCGGGCGCGGCCCTCCCGGCCCTCCCGGGCGCACCGGGCGCACCGGGCGCACCGGGTCAGTGCGAGGGCACCGCCGTCCCGTAGAACGCGTCCAGCGCGTAGACGCAGCGGTCCTTGGAGCCGACGAACACCTTCCCGCCGACCGCCACCGGCGAGCCGGTCAGCTCGCCCTTGGTCCCCAGCTCCCAGCGCAGCCGGCCGCCGGCCAGGTCCAGGGTGTGCAGCGAGTGGTCCCGGCTGCCGAGGTGGACCAGCCCGTCGGCGACGGCCGGGGAGCCGACGATCTCGCCCCGGGCCGCGTACCGCCAGCGCTCCCGCCCGGTGGCCGCCTCGAAGGCGTACAGCACCTCGCCGCTGCCGACCAGCACCATGCCGTCGCCGACCACCACCGGCTCGGCGCCCTGCCGGTTGCCGGTGGCCGCGCGCCAGCGGTCCCGCCCGGTGGCCGCGTCCAGCGCGTACACCGTGCCGAGGTAGTCGGCGACGTAGACCGCGTCGGCGTCCAGCACGGGCGGTGTGAACAGCACCACCGGGGCCTCGAACCGCCACCGCTCGGCGCCGCTCGCCGCGTCCAGCGCGTAGACCCGGGTACCGGCCGTCACGTACAGCACCCCGGCGCGCTCGGCCGGGCGGGACGGCACGTCCTCGCCGACCGGGACCGACCAGCGCAGGCCGGCGCCGCGCGGGTCGACGCAGCGCAGCCGCCCGCCGCCGTAGTAGTAGGCCGCGCCCCCCACCAGGGCCGGGCCGGACTGCGGGTTCTCGTAGTCCTGCTGGGCGTCGTCGGCGCGCCACAGCTCGGCGCCGCCGGCCGCCGAGCGCAGCTGCACGCCGCCGCCCCGGATCCCGCAACAGAGCACGCCGTCGGCGGCGTCCAGCGAGTACACCCAGCCGTCGAGCGAGTGCCGCCAGCGCTCGGCGCCGTCCGCGACGTCCACCGTGTACAGGTGGGGGCCGTCGGCGGCGTGCACCCGGCCGGCGTCCACCGCGAGCGCCCAGGCGACGTCCCGGGTCTTGTAGCGGCGCTGCCCGGAGGCGATGTCCAGCGCGTGCACCTCGAAGCTGGAGACGAACAGGGTGCCGTCGGCGACCACCGGCGTGCCCCAGACGTCGTTGGACATCCGGAACCGCCAGGGCCGCCAGCGGGCCGCCCGGGCCGGGGGCGGGGTGATCCGGCGGACCCAGTCGGTCTCGGCCGGCGCCGCGCCCGAGCCGGCCTGCTCGGCGCGCGGCCCGGGCCCTATCCGCACCGAGGCGCCGGACAGCCGCACCTCGACGGCGCTCTCCTCGGCGACCGGCGCGCGGTGGCGGCGGGGCGCGGCCAGCTTCTCGGTGGCCGGCTCCGGGTCCTGGCCGAGCGGCGTGGTGTGCACCGGCCCGGCCTGCGGCGGGGCGTGACGCCCGCCCGGCCGGGTGCGCGGGTCGTCCTGCCCGTGACCCTGCGGCGGGACCTGGTGGTGCGGCTGCGGCACCGGCGGGGCGACGGGCGGCTGCACGGGGGCGGCCGGCACGACGACCGGCGGGGGCTGCCGGCGACCGCGCTTGCGTTCGATCATGGCCAGCGCGTTGGGCGGCAGCCAGTCCCCGGCCTCGCCGGAGGCGTCGTCCCGGGAGAACAGGTGCGGGGCCAGTTCGGCCTGGATCTGCTCCGGGGTCGGCCGGTGCTCGGGAGCGGGCCGCATGCAGGCCCGGACCAGGTCGACCAGCTCGGCCGGCAGGCCGGAGAGGTCGGGCTGCTCGCGCAGCAGCTGGAACACCGTCTCGACCGGGTTCGCGCCCCGGTAGGGCGGGTGGCCGGTGGCGCAGAAGACGAGGAGCGACCCGAGCGAGAAGACGTCGCTGGCGCCGGTGACGCCCCTGCTGTCCCGGGCCTGCTCCGGCGACATGTACGCCGGGGTGCCGACCGCCACGTTGGTCATGGTCAGCCGGGTGCTGGAGACGCCGGCGGCGATGCCGAAGTCGATCACCCGGGGGCCGTCCTCGACCACCAGCACGTTGGAGGGCTTGAGGTCGCGGTGGACCAGCCCGGCCGCGTGGATGGACTGCAGCGCCTCGGCGATGCCGGCGACCAGCCAGCGCACCGCCCCGGCCGGCAGCGGCCCGCAGTCGGTGACCAGGTCCTCCAGGGACGGGGCCGGCACGTAGGCGGTGGCCAGCCAGGGCACCCGGGCGTCCGCGTCCGCGTCGACCACGGCGGCGGTGTAGAACCCGCCGACCGTCTTGGCCGCCTCGATCTCCCGGGCGAACCGGACCCGGAACAGCTCGTCCTCCGCCAACTCCCCCCGGACGGTCTTGATCGCCACCCGCCGGCCGGACGCGGAGCGCGCCAGGTAGACCAGGCCCATTCCGCCCGCGCCGAGCCGCCCCAGTACCTCGAAGGGCCCGATTCGCCTCGGATCGTGCGCCGTCAGCTGGTCCACCCGCTGCCACCTCCCCGTTTCCGCACCGCCCGCGTGGTGCCGGACACCCGCCGCGTGGTGCCGGACCTGATTGTCCAATGCCGCCGGGTGCAACTCCAACCTCCCCCGCCCACCGGCGTTCAGTGCCGGTCCGGCGGCCCACTGCCCGGTCAGTGCCGCAGGAACGGCCGGATTCTGACGTCCGCTCCGGCCGCGGCTTGCCGCCGACACGCCCGGAGCCCCCGAGCGGGGCAGGTCACACCCGAACCGTAATCGTCACGCTCCGTTACTCGACCACCCCTCAGCGGAGGGGTGGTCACCCTGTGGCGTCAAAAGCACACGGGGGGGCGCCAAAGACGCCTCCGGGGGCGGGATGAATATCCGTCCGAAGTGCTTCAGGCGCCTATACCAACCCCCGTGCGGAGTAATAGTCGCATCACCGAATCGCGCCAAGATCGTGCCACGGTAAGCTGACGGCATGACAGGACAAGTTCGCACCGTCGACGGTCGCGTCGCCGGGCGACGCGGACAGGAGACGCGGCAGAAGCTGCTCGACTGCCTCCGCGAGATGCTCAGCACGTCGCCCTATCGGGACGTCAAGGTCATCGACGTCGCCCGTATGGCGGGTACCTCCCCCGCGACCTTCTACCAGTACTTCCCGGATGTCGAGGGCGCTGTCCTCGAAATCGCCGAGGAAATGGCCAAGGACGCCGACACCCTCAAAGAGCTGGTGGCCGGAAAGTCCTGGGCAGGGAAGTCCGGCACGGCCACTTCGGAAGAACTGGTCGACGGATTCCTCGCCTTCTGGCGCAAGAACGACGCCATTCTCCGAGTGGTCACGCTCGGTGCCGCCGAAGGGGACAAGCGGTTCTTCAAGATCCGCATGACCGTCCTCAACGCGGTCGCCAAGCCGCTCACGGAAGCCGTCAAGGAACTCCAGGCGAAGGGCCAGGCCGACAAGTCACTGGATCCGGCAGCGGTCGCCGGGTCACTGGTCTCGCTGCTCGCCTCCGCGGCCGAGCACCAGAAGGCCTTCACCTCCTGGGGCGTCAAGGTCAAGGACCTCAAGCCCAACCTCGCTCCCCTGGTGTACCTGGGTGTCACCGGCAAGAAGGCGCCCAAGTAGACCGATCCACTCCAACCACCCTTCCGCTTCGCGCGGCCCCGGCCTCCTGTCCGGGGTACGACGGACGGCGGCCGTGTCCTCGGGGGAGGTCCGCCGGCGGTCCGCAGCGCGCCACGACATGCCGGTGGGCGGGCACCCCAGCACGGGGCGCCCGCCCACCGGCATACGTGTTCCCGGGCCCGACCGGGGCCCGGGCCCTCACCGGGCCACCACGGGCCACCGCGGGCCCCGGCCGGCTCTACCGGGCCCCGGTAGGCCCCAGTGAGGCCCCACAGGCCCCGGCAGGCCCTCGGTGAGCCCCCGGGGACACGACGGAGCCCCCGGACGGCCTCGGGCCGGTCCAGGGGCTCTCGGTGCCCGCTCCGGGCCGCTCCCGCCCGCTCAGGGGCAGCGGACCACCTGGCCCGCGTACGCGAGGCCGCCGCCGAAGCCGAACAGCAGCACCGGGTCGCCCGGCGCCAGCTCGCCGCGCTCGACCAGCTTGGAGAAGGCCAGCGGGATGGACGCGGCCGAGGTGTTGCCCGAGTCCACCACGTCCCGGGCGACCACCGCGTCGGTGATGCCCAGCCGGGACGCGATCGCGTCGATGATCCTCAGGTTCGCCTGGTGCGGCACGAAGCCCTTCAGCTCGGACGGGTCGACACCGGCCTTCGCGCAGGCCTCCCGGGCCAGCGGGGCGATCTGGGTGGTGGCCCAGCGGAACACCGACTGGCCCTGCTGGCTGATCACCGGATCCCAGCCGGTGATCACCACGGCGTCGCCCCGCTCAGGCTCCGAGCCCCAGACCACCGGGCCGATGCCCGGCTCGGCACCCTCCTCCTGGGCCTCGACCAGCGCCGCGCCGGCGCCGTCGCCGAAGATCACGCAGGTGGACCGGTCGGTCCAGTCGATGGTGTCCGACATCCGCTCCGCGCCGATCACCAGCGCCAGCCGCGCCGCGCCGGCCCGGATCGCGTGGTCGGCGGTGGCCAGCGCGTACGAGAAGCCCGAGCAGACCGTGTTGATGTCGTAGGCGGCGGGCGCGCGCACGCCGAGGCGGGCGGCGACGGCGGCGGCCGTGTTGGGACTGCGCTCCACCGCGGTGCAGGTGGCGACCACGACCAGGTCGACGTCGGCCGCCGACCGCCCGCTGTTGGCCAGCGCCTTCTGCGCCGCCTCGGTGGCCAGGTCGACCACGGTCTCGCCCTCGGCGATGTGGCGCGTCCGGATGCCCACCCGACTGCGGATCCACTCGTCGTCGGTGGCGACCAGCTTCGCCAGGTCGTCGTTGGTGAGGACCTTGGGGGGCTGGTAGTGGCCGAGTGCCACGATGCGCGAACCGGTCATACTGCCCACTCAACCCGGTTACCCGCTGGTCAGTCGGGCGTGACCGGCTACAGGATCCGTGCCGGGATGCTGTAGGAGACCGACAAGGACCGTTGCGGCGACTGGGGCGTGCCCGGGCCGCCGCGGGACACCGACGGGGCCGGCCGGGCCCCGGACGGCGTGCTCAGACGGCCAGCGAGGCGGCGTCACCCATCACGATCACCGGGCGGGCGGCCGGGTCCAGGGTCCGGATGAGCTGCGCCATCTTCTCCTCCGGGACGGAGATGCAGCCGTGCGTCGGGCCCCCGTGGTCGACGTGGATCCAGATGCCGCCGCCCTTGGTCGAGCCGTTGGGGCGGCGCGGGTCGAGCGGGGAGTTGCCGGGCACCCGGTTGTAGTCGATCGCGACCACGTAGTCGAAGGAACCGGCGAGCTGCTCGCCGGCGAAGCCCCGGCCGGAGACCACGAAGTTGGCGTCCTTGTCGTACGGGAGCTTGCTGCCCGGGTCGGCCTTGCGGCCGCCGGCGTCGGTGAGCGAGAAGACGCCGATGGGGCTGCGCAGGTCGCCCTCGTTGTGATCGGTGGTCCAGCCCTTGAACGCGTTGTGGCCCTGCCAGGTCTCGCCGGCCAGCCATCGGCCCTCGGCGGTGCGGGTCCAGAGCGTGACCACGGCCTTGTTGGTGTCCTTGCCCTCGCCGGAGGCGAAGACGACCTGGGTGGTCTCGACGGGTATCCGGGCGGCGAAGCCGGGGCCGAGGCCCGGTATGGCGGCCACCGAGCCGTCCGCGCGGGCCTCGCTGCGGTCGGCGGCGGGCTCCTCGGTGTGCCGTGCGTCGGCGGCCGGGGCGGCGGGGGCGGCGGTCGGGGAGGCCTGGTCGGTCACCGTCTGGGCGGTGGAGCGGTCCGGGGCGGCGACGGCGTCCGGGCCGGGGCCGTCGGCGCTGGTCACGCCCGTCCTCGCGGCGTCCTGGCCGACCGTGTACCAGCCCGCGGCGGCGGCGAGCAGCAGGGCGGTGCCGGCGGTGACGGCCCGGCCGGTGCGCTTCTTCTTGGGCTTGCGGCGGTGACCCCGGGCGGCCGCCCGGGACCCGGCGGGGGCCGCGGCGGGAGCGGGCACCGACCGGGGCCGGGCCGACGGCTCCGGTCCGGCCGCCAGGTCCTCCGGCTCCGCCGGAGACGCCTGGAACGGCTGGTCGTAGACGTCGTGCTCGGCGAGGCTGCGGTACCCGGACGGCACGCCGCCCGGAACGTCCTGGTACCCGTACGGGCCCGCGTGCGGCGCCTCGTACTGCTGCGGGAACGGCTGCTGGTGACCGCCGTACGGCTGCTGCGGCACCTCGTACACCGGCTCGTACGACGGGTACGCGGTGGAGCGATCGGAACCGGACATGCGGCCGATCCTGCCAAACCGAGGCCCCGTTGGGAAACCCGGGGTCTGTGTCGAGCCCGTGAAGAAGCCGTCGCCCGGGCCGGCGGGCGGCCCGGGCGACGGGATCGCGACGGCGGGAACCGCCGGTCGCGGAGGCCCCCTGCGGGGCCGCGGGGTCAGAGGCGCATCGCCTGCGGGGTCTCGCGACGGCCGAGGTCGGGACCGTCGTACTCGCGGATGACCTCGTAGCGGGTGTTGCGCTCCACCGGCCGGAAGCCGGCGTCGCGGATCAGGCCCAGCAGGTCGTCCCGGCCGAGCTTGTTCGGGGTGCCGAAGTTGTCCGCGTCGTGGGTGATCTTGTACTCGACCACCGAGCCGTCCATGTCGTCCGCACCGTGGCTGAGCGCCAGCTGGGCGGTGGTGACGCCGTGCATCACCCAGAAGACCTTGACGTGCGGGACGTTGTCGAAGAGCAGCCGGGAGACCGCGAAGGTCTTCAGTGCCTCGGCGCCGGTGGCCATCTCGGTACGGGCCATCAGCTTGTTGCGCACGACGCCGTCCTTGGAGTCGTGGAAGTCGTGCTGGTAGCGCAGCGGGATGAAGACCTGGAAGCCGCCGGTCTCGTCCTGCAGCTCGCGCAGCCGCAGCACGTGGTCGACCCGGTGGCGGGGCTCCTCGATGTGGCCGTACAGCATGGTGGCCGGCGTCTTGAGGCCCTTGCTGTGGGCGAGGCGGTGGATCCGCGACCAGTCCTCCCAGTGGGTGTCGTGGTCGACGATGTGCTGGCGGACCTCCCAGTCGAAGATCTCCGCGCCGCCGCCGGTGAGCGACTCAAGGCCGGCGTCGATCAGCTCGTCCAGGATCTCGTCGGCGGGCAGGCCGCTGATCCGCTCGAACCAGTGGATCTCGGTGGCGGTGAAGGCCTTCAGCGAGACGTTCGGCAGCGCCGCCTTCAGCTCCCGCAGCGAACGCGGGTAGTAGCGCCACGGGAGGGTCGGGTGGAGACCGTTGACGATGTGCAGTTCGGTGAGGGAGTCCACCTCCATCGCCTTGGCGAGGCGGACGGCCTCCTCGATGCGCATCGTGTACGCGTCCTTCTCGCCCGGCTTGCGCTGGAACGAGCAGTAGGCGCAGGACGCGCTGCACACGTTGGTCATGTTGAGGTGGCGGTTGACGTTGAAGTGGACGACGTCGCCGTTCTTCCGCGTCCGCACGTGGTGGGCCAGGCCGCCCAGCCAGGCCAGGTCGTCGCTCTCGTAGAGCGCGATCCCGTCCTCGCGGGTCAGCCGCTCACCCGCGTAGACCTTCGCCTCCAGCTCGCGCTTGAGCCCTGCGTCCATGCGGTGCCCCGCCTCCTCCGACTTCGATTCCTTGCCGGAACGAGCGTACGCCCCTGTGGCGCTCAGTCCGCGAGCAGCTCCGCGAGCAACGCCGGTTCGATGTTCCCGCCGCTCACCACGGCGGCCGTGTGCCGTCCGCCGGTCTCGGCCGCCCGGTGGAAGTACGCCGCCGGGGCGACCGCGCCGGACGGCTCGGCGACCAGCCGGCCGCGCCGGGCCAGCAGCGCCACCGTCGCGCGGATCTCGTCCTCGGTGACGGTGACGATGTCGTCCACGTAGGCGGTGAGGTGCTGGAAGGGCAGCTCGCCCACCGAGGGGGTGCGCAGCCCGTCGGCGACGGTCCGGTACGTGTCGGCGACCGGCCAGGCCACCCGCTCGCCGGTCCGCAGGCTCTCCCGGGCGTCGGCGGCCAGCTCGGGCTCGACACCGATCACCCGCACGCCCGGACGGGTCAGCTTGAGCGCGGCCGCCGTGCCGGAGATCAGCCCGCCGCCGCTGACGGGGACGAGGACGGTGTCCAGCTCCGCCGGGGCGTCCTCGGCGATCTCCAGGCCCACGGTGCCCTGGCCCGCGATGATGAACGGGTCGTCGTACGGCGGCACCCAGACGTAGCCGTGCCGCTCGGCCAGCTCGCCGGGCACCGAGTCCCGCTCCTCCGGCGACACCAGCAGCACCTCGGCGCCGAACGACCTGGTGCCCTCGACCTTGACCGCCGGCGAGGTGTCCGGCATCACGATCACGGCCTTGATGCCGAGCAGCTCCGCCGCGTACGCCACCGCCTGCGCGTGGTTGCCGCTGGACTGGGCGACCACCCCGCGGGCGCGCTCGGCCCCGCTCAGCGCGGCGAGCCGGTTGTACGCGCCGCGGGTCTTGAAGGCCCCGGTCGGCTGGAGGTTCTCCGGCTTGAGCCAGAGCCGCCGCTCGCCGTCGTTCGCCCAGGGGGCGGGGACCAGCGGGGTGCGCACCGCGACCCCCGCGATCCGCTCCCGGGCCGCGTGCAGCTCCTCCAGACCGACCAGTGCCATCGCCGTCACTCCCCTTCGGCGAGCGGCAGCTCGCTCACCCGGCTCTCCCATTTGGTGGAGAGTACGACGGTCGTACGGGTACGGGCCACACCCTTCGTCCCGGAGATCCGCTTCACCGCCGACTCCAGGCCCTCGACGTCCGGCACCCGGACCTTGAGCATGTACGAGTCGTCACCGGCGATGAACCAGCAGTCCTCGACCTCGCCGAGGTCCTTCAGCCGGAACGCGACGTCCTCGTGGTCGGCCGCGTCGGTGAGTTGGAGTCCGATCAGGGCCGTGACACCGAAACCGAGCGAGGCCGGGTTGACCGTCGCGCGGTAGCCGGTGATCACGCCGGCCTGTTCCAGCCGGTTGATGCGGTCCGTGACGCTCGGGCCGGAGAGGCCGACCAGTCGGCCCAGCTCGGCGTAGGACGCACGGCCGTTCTCCCGGAGCGCCTGGATGAGCTGTCTGTCCACCGTGTCCATATACCGTCCGCGTCCTTCCGAACCTCACCAGACCCACAGATCATTATCCGGATTCAAAGGTGCCATGCTCGGACCAACCCGGATATCGCAGAGAACATACTCTCCCGACTGCCGGCTCCCCACTCCCCCTCGGGCCGACGGACCCATGTCGTCAGGCCGGCCGGTCGCCCTCCCGGGCGGCCGCGCCCAACTCGCCCTCCCAGCGCCGGTACAGCGCGTGCGGCACGCCGACGGCGTCCAGCACCCGCCCGGCCACGAAGTCGACCAGCTCACGGACGGTGGAGCCGCCGGCGTAGAAGCCGGGCGAGGCGGGGAGCACGACGGCGCCCTGCGCGTCCAGCTCCACCAGGTGCTTCAGCGTCACCCCGTTGAGTGGTGCCTCGCGGACGCAGACCACCAGGGGGCGGCGCTCCTTGAGGGTGACGCTGGCGACCCGCTGGAGCAGGTCCTTGCTCAGGCCGAGCGCGATGCCGGCCACCGCACCGGTGGTGGCGGGGACGACCAGCATGCCCTTGGCCGGGTACGAGCCGCTGGACGGGCCGGCCGCGAAGTCCCCGGCGGGCCAGTACCGGACGTCGTCCAGGCCGTCCTCCGGGAGGGCCAGCCAGGCGGCGAGGTCGGTGCGCCAGTGCGCGTCGCGGAAGGAGATGCCGGTCTCGTCGAGGATGGTGAGCCGCGCGGCGCGGCTCACCACGAGGTCCACGGCCTCGCCGGCGGCGAGCAGCGCGCGGATCACGGAAGCGGCGTAGGGCGTGCCGGACGCGCCGGACACTCCCACGACCCAGGGCTGACGGACTGGCTGGTTCGGCTTTTCCATAGTGCTTACTTTCTATCCTCACGCGGCCCACCCGGCCCCGGCGCCCTCCTGGGAGGATGGGTGCCATGGCAGCGACCCTCGTCGACCTCACCCATCAGGTGACCACCGCGATGCCGGTCTACCCCGGCGACCCGGCCGTCGTCCTGGAACCCGCGCTCACCACCGCGACCGCCGGGGTGAACGTGCTGGCCCTGCACCTCGGCTCGCAGTCCGGCACCCATGTGGACGCGCCGTACCACGTGGACGTCACCTGGCCCACCCTGGACGGCCTGCCGCTGGAGCGGTTCACCGGCCCCGCGGTCGTCGCCGACCTGCGCGGCCTGGAGCCGCGCTCGGAGGTGACCGCCGAGCAGCTCGCGCCCGCGCTGGAGCACGCCGGCGAGGGCACCGTCCTGCTGCTGGCCACCGGGTGGGCCCGGCACTGGGGCACCGACACCTATCTCGCCCACCCCAGCCTGTCCGCCGGCGCGGCCGAGGCGATCGTCGCCGCCGGGGTGCGGACGGTCGGCGTGGACGCGCTCAGCGTCGACCCCACGCCCGACCCGGGGCCCGGCGACCCGGCGGTGGCCGCGCTGCTCGCCGACCTCACCGACGAGCACGACCAGCCGGCCGCCGACGAGCCCACCCTGGCCGCGCACCGGATCCTGCTCGGCGCGCCCGGCGGCGGGGTCATCGCCGAGAACCTGACCGATCTGCGGGCGCTGCTGGAGGCGCAGCGGGCCGGGCTCCCGGTCGAGATCTCGCTCTTCCCGATCCGGCTGGTGGCAGCCGACGGGGCGCCGGTCCGGGCGGTGGCCCGGCTGGGGTGACCGCGGACCGCCCCGGCTCACCCCGGACCTACCGGGAGCGACCGACCCGATCTGCCGAACCGCTTGGCCCGAAGGGCACTTGGTCTAGACCATCCCCGGCGTACGCCGGTACGCTGTCCGGCCATGGCAGAGATCATCGGAGTGATCGAGCAGCTCTGGCGCTACCCCGTGAAGTCCACCGGCGGCGAGCGGCTCGACTCCGTCGAGGTGGACGACCGCGGGCTCGCGGGCGACCGCCTCTACGCCGTGCGCGACGCCAACGGCAAGCTCGGCTCCGGCAAGAACACCCGCCGGTTCCGGCGGATGGACGGCCTGCTCCGGCTCTCCTCCCGGCTCGGCCACCGTCTGGACGGCCCCGAGCTGTTCGACCCGCTGGGCGGTCCGGTCGCCGACCCGACCGCCTTCCTGCGCGCCTACCTCCAGCGCGACGACGTCGAACTCGCCCGCGAGGACGCCGTCTCGCACTTCGACCAGCTCCCGGTCAGCGTGCTCACCACCGCCACCCTCGACTGGGTGGCCGAGGCCGCGCCGTCCGCCGTCGTGGACGTCCGCCGCTTCCGGCCCAACGTCCTGG
Source organism: Kitasatospora sp. NPDC127035 (assembly GCF_042726075.1). NCBI lineage: Bacteria > Bacillati > Actinomycetota > Actinomycetes > Kitasatosporales > Streptomycetaceae > Kitasatospora > Kitasatospora sp. NPDC127035. The sequence continues at coordinate 128,944 of NZ_JBHXDN010000014.1, forward strand.
TGCGCACCCCGCCCGGCACCCCGCCGTTTGTCGAGGACACGTGGTTCGGCCGCGAGGGCCGGACCGGCTCCCGCTCCGGCGCGCGGCTCTCCTTCGTCCGGTCCAGCGAGCGCTGCGCGATGACCACCGCCGCCCAGCCCGGGCTGCCGCACGCCCCCGAGATCCTCAAGGCCATCGCCCAGGCCCACGAGGCCCGGCTGGACGCGCTCGCCGGGGTCGCCGCCCCCGGCCGGCTCGCCGTGGGCGACGCGCTGTCCCTGCACTGACCGCCCCGCAGCTCCGGCCGCCGGCCGTACGGGCGGCCGGACCCCGCGGGCCCGGGCGCGCCGAGCGAACCGGCGGACTCCTCGTCAGACCCCGCTGACCGGCGGCAATTCAGCTTTCCCTCCCACCACTTGACTGACGCACGTCTATCCTGTCTTACTGTCGTAGGACAGGAGAACAACTGGTGATCGAGTTCGTGCTCGACGGCCGCTCGCGGGTGGCCACGTACATGCAGCTGGTGCTTCAGGTGAAGCAGGCGCTGCGCGTCGGACTGGCGCAGCCGGGGGACCGGCTGCCCAAGGTGCGCGATGTGGCGCAGTCCCTGGCGATCAACCCCAACACCGTGCTCAAGGCCTACCGGGAGCTGGAGTTGGAGGGGCTCGCCGAGGGCCGGCCCGGGGTGGGGACGTTCCTGGTCCGCACCCTGGCCGGACCTTCGCTGGCCAACCAGGCGGAACTGCGCGACGAGCTGGTGACCTGGCTGCGCAAGGCGCAGGAGGCCGGACTCACCCGCGAGGACATCACCGCACTGATCGACACCACCACGCGGGCCACGTTCGACCGGACGCCACCGGGCGACGGCCGGCACGGCAGCCGGCACACCGGCTAGCCCGTACGACATCCCGCCAGACCGCATCCTTGGGGGAACACATGACGGAAGTCGCTTTGCAGACAGACGGGTTGGGCAAGCGCTACGGCCAGACCTGGGCACTCCGGGGCTGCTCGCTACAGCTCCCCGCCGGGCGGATCGCCGCCCTGGTCGGCCCCAACGGAGCCGGCAAGTCCACCCTGCTCCACCTCGCCGTCGGCCTGCTGCAGCCCGACGCCGGACAGGTCCGCGTCTTCGGCCGGGACCCGCGGGACAACATCGACGCCCTGGCCGACCTGGGGTTCGTCGCCCAGGACACCCCGCTCTACCCGGACTTCACCGCCACCGAGCTGATCACCATGGGCAGCCGGCTCAACCGCCGCTGGGACTCGGCGATCGCCCGTGAGCGGCTCACCCGGCTCGGCATTGCGGCCGACAAGCCGGTCGGCAAGCTGTCCGGCGGCCAGCGCGCCCAGGTCGCGCTCGCCCTGGCGCTGGCCAAGAAGCCCCGGCTGCTGCTCCTGGACGAGCCGGTGGCCGCCCTCGACCCGCTGGCCCGGCACGAGTTCATGCAGGCCCTGATGGGTGCGGTCGGCGAGTACGGCACCACCGTGCTGCTCTCCTCCCACCTGCTCGCCGACCTCGAACGGGTCTGCGACCACCTGATCGTCCTGCAGACCGCCCACGTCCAGCTCTCCGGCGCGGTGGACGACCTGCTCGCCACCCACTGCCGGCTGGTCGGCCCGCGGGTCGCCGACGGCGCCGCGGTGCCCGGAGTGGCGGCGGTGATCCGGGCCAGCCACACCGAACGGCAGTCCACCCTGCTGGTCCGCACCGACGGCCCGGTCGACACCGACCGGTGGGCCGTGCACGACGTCACCCTGGAGGACCTCGTCCTCGCCTACCTGGGCGCCGCGGACACCCGCAGCACCGGCACCGCCGCCCTCCCGGAGGTGGCCGCATGATCTGGCTGACCTGGCGTCAACACCGCAAGCAGGCGCTCTGGACGGCGATCGCCCTCGCCGTCCTGGCCGCCGCCCTGATCCCCACCGGCCTCGGCATGCGGTCCACCTTCGAGGACTCCGGACTCGGGGCGTGCCTGCGCAAGCTGGGCGGCACCCAACTCGTCTCCGGCGGCGGCTGCGAGTCGCTCAGCCAGCGCTTCGAGAACCAGTACGGCGCGATGCTCTTCCTCGCCATCCTCTTCGTCCTGCTGCCGGTCCTGGTGGGCCTCTTCTTCGGCTCCCCGCTGGTCGCCCGGGAGGTGGAGAACGGCACCCACCGGCTGGTCTGGACCCAGGGCATCAGCCGCCGCCGCTGGATCCTCACCAAGTTCGGCCTGGTCGGCGCCGTCGCCCTCGTCCTGTCGGTGGTCTACTCGCTGGGCGTCGCCTGGTGGCTGGCCCCGCTGGCCGCCAACGGTGCGGGCCGGCTCGGCTACCTCTTCTTCGACGTCCAGGGCGCGGCGCCGATCGGCTACACGCTGTTCGCGGTGGCGCTCGGCATCCTGGTCGGCACCCTGAGCCGCAAGGTGCTGCCCGCGATGGGCATCTCGCTCGCCGCCTTCGTCGCCGTCCGGGTGCTGGTCGAGACCCTCGCCCGCCCGCACTTCCTGCCGACGAAGACGCTCAGCTACGCGATCGACAGCCCGCTCACGGGCAACCGCTTCACCGGTTCCTGGGTCTACCAGGAGGGCGTCCGCAACGGCGTCGGGGAACTCGTCCTCCCGGACGCCCGGGTCGGCTGCGACACCGACGGCTCCGGCGACTCCGCCGGGTGCGTGGCCCACTTCGCCCAGCAGGGCTTCGGGCCCGCGCCCTACACCAACTGGCAGGAGTACCAGCCGGCCGACCGCTTCTGGACCTTCCAGGGCATCGAGACGGGCCTCTTCCTCGCCCTCACCGCCCTGCTCCTCGTCCTGGCCGTCCGCCGCATCCGCCGCATCGCCTGAACGGAACCGCCGAGGGGCGCTCTCCGGCACACCGGCCGGGGAGCGCCCGGCCGGTCCGGTCCGGGGGTGCGCAGGGCCGGCGGCGGCCCGGTCCGGCCGCGGACGGGGTCAGCGGCGGACGGGCAGGAGGCACAGCGGGTGGCCGGCGGGATCGGCGTAGACGCGCCACCCCCCGGCGTCCCGGAGGAGGGTGCCGCCGAGGGCGAGGACGGCGGCTTCGGCGGCGGCCGGGTCGTCGACGTCGATGTCCAGGTGGGCCTGCTGGGGGTGGGCGGGGTCCGGCCAGCGCGGCGGACGGTGGTCGGCGACCCCCTGGAAGCAGAGCACCGGTCCGCCGGGGGTGTGCAGGGTGGACCACGCCTCGTCCAGCGACCAGCGCGGATCCGGCCGGTCCACCTCGCCGCCGAGCAGCCCCGCGTAGAAGCGGGCCAGCACGGCCGGGTCGGGACAGTCGAGGACGAGACACTGCAGCCGGCCGATCACGGGAATCTCCTTCGAGGGTGCGGACTGTCCGCCATTCTCCGGCCGTCAGCGTCCCGGACCGGCCCGCGCCGCCCGTCCGCCGTCCTCCGCGTCTGCTGGACAGCTCCCGCCCCGGGCCGGAGCATGATCGGATGACCACAGAAGACGGTTCGGTCCATCCGGAGGCGCCCCGGCTCGGAACGCCGGGCACCCCCGGTGCGCCCCGCTCCCCCGGCCCGGCCGTGCGGCTGGAACGGCTCGCCGCCGCACACGCGGACGCCCTCCTCGCCTTCGAACGCGAGAACCGGGCGTACTTCGCGCGTTCGGTGCCCGACCGCGGGGACGGCTACTTCACCCCGGACGGGTTCGCCGGCCGCCACGCCGCGCTGCTCGCCGAACAGGCCACCGGCGCCTGCCACTTCCACGTCGTCCTGGACGCCGGGGGCACGCTGCTCGGCCGGGTGAACCTGGTGGACGCGGCCGGCGGCAGCGCCGGACTCGGCTACCGGGTCGCCGAGAGCGCGAGCGGCCGGGGCGTGGCCCGGGCGGCGGTCGAGGAGGCGTGCCGGCTCGCCGCCACGGCGTACGGGCTCACCGCGCTCACCGCCGTGACCACCCTCGACAACGCGCCCTCGCGGGCCGTACTCGCCCGCACCGGCTTCACGGCGGTGGGCGAGGAGGTCGTCGACGGCCGGCCCGGCACGGCGTACCGGCGCACGCTCTGATCCGGTGCCCGGCGGGCCGCCCGGCGGTGGCGGATCCGCCTACCGGCCGGTAGTTCGGCGGCCCGGATTCGCGGGCAGAACAACGGATATGACGATCCCTCACCGCCTGATCGGCACCGGCGCCCACAAGGTCCTGGTGCTGCACGACTGGTTCGGCACCAGCGCCGGCTGGGGCCCGTTCCTGGACTACCTGGACGGCTCCGCCTTCACCTACGCCTTCCTCGACTACCGGGGCTACGGCGAGCGCCGGAACGTGGCGGGTGCGTACACGCTCGCCGAGATCGCGGACGACGCGCTCGCGCTGGCCGACCAGCTCGGCTGGGAGAGCTTCTCGCTCGTCGGGCACTCCATGGGCGGCAAGGCCGTGCAACAGGTGCTGGCCCAGGCACCCGGGCGGGTGAGGAAGTTGGTGGGCCTGGCGCCCGTCCCCGCGAGCGTGTACCCGATGGACGCGGCGGCCGAGAAGCTGTTCTACGGGGCGGCGGAGGACCGCGAGAAGCGGTTCGCCATCATCGATCTGGTGACCGGGCGGCGGGCCGGCCGGGTCTGGCTCGACCTGATGGTGAACCGCTCGCTGTCACTGTCCACCCGCGAGGCGTTCGGCGGCTACGTGCGCGACTGGGCCACCGCCGACCTGGTGGAACGGATCGACGGGAATCCCGTGCCGGTCAAGGTGATCGTGGGAGCGCACGACCTCGCTCTGACCGCCGAGGTGATGCGCGGCACCTTCCTGACCCACTACCCCAACGCCGAGCTGGAGGAGCTCCCCAACAGCGGCCACTACCCGATGCACGAGACACCGGTCGCGCTGGCGGCCTCCCTGGAGTCCTTCCTCCGGGGGTGACGCCTCGGCCCCGCCCGGAGGCCCGCCTGCCCGCCTGCCCGCCTGCCCGCCCGCCCGCCCGCCCCGGCCTAGCCGATCTCGCGGATCCGCTCCAGCACCGCGGGCGACGCCTTCGCCGGCGAACCGGAGTCGAACGGGGGCTGGGGGTCGTACTCGGCGTGGAGCTGGATCGCCCGGGCGGTGGTCTCGTCGGCGAGCAGCGCCACGAGCCGGAGCGCCATGTCGATGCCGGAGGAGACCCCGGCCGCCGTGACGATCCGCTCCCGGCGGACCACCCGTTCCGGCGTGTACGTCGCACCGTACGCCGCCAGCTCGCCCGCGGCCGCCCAGTGGGTGGTCGCCACCAGCCCCTTGAGCAGTCCGGCCGCCCCGAGCAGCAGCGCACCGGTGCAGACCGAGGTGGTGAACCGGGTGGTCGCGTGCACCCGGCGGATCCAGTCGGTGAACCCGGCGTCGTCCAGCAGCGGACGCGCCCCGTTCCCGCCCGGCACGAGGAGGACGTCGCACGACTCGACCTCCTCGTACCGGGCGGGAACGTCCAGTCTCAGCCCGCCCAGGGTGTCGACCACCCGGCCGGTCCCGCTCGTCGAGACGAACCGCACGACGGCGCCCGGGAGATACCCGAGCACCTGGTACGGGCCGACCGCGTCGAGCGGCTCGAAATCGTCGAAGAGCGGGATCACGATGTCCATGTTCCGCAGGTTAGAGCGGAGTTGGCACGGCGTCCGCACCCTGGTCAGCGGATTCACGAGAACGAGTGGTCTGCACCACCGGCTTTCACCTGAGCGCATCCAGCTCGGCCCCGATCGCCGCCCGGATCGGGTCCTGCGCCGGGCCGAGCGCGTACCGGTCGTCACGCCACCGGTCCGCCGGGTAGAGCCAGACGGGCACCCGGACGAGGTCCTCGGGCTCCCATCCGAAGCGCGGCCACACGTGCGCGTGCAGCATCGGGTCGGTGTTGCCGAGGATCTCCAGGTTGACCCGCCGGAACGCCGGGTCGGCCGCCCGGCACGCCCGCTCCACGGCCTCGCCGAGCCGGTCGAGGTCCTCCAGGTACGCGATCCGGCGCGCCCTCGGCAGGTCGGAGAGCCGCTCGACGCCAGGCTCGTCCGTGAGCAGGATCGCGTAGCCGGGCAGGAACTGCACGTCCCCGATCACAGCGAACCCGGCGTCCAGGCGCCGGATCACGGTCGGGTTCTCACCCCGCAGCGCGCTGCCGATGCGGTCGGACTTCCAGTCGGTGCCGTCGTCGATCATGCGGCGATGCTAGGGTCCGTCTTCAAATCTGATCAAGCGATGAGAGATCACGTCGGTTGTGGTGCGGCGTCATGAGCTTTCGGATGCCGAGTGGGATGTGTTGTCGCGGTTCCTGCCGAGGTCAGGATCTGCAGGTCGGCCGCGCAGTGACGACCGCTTCCTCGACTTCTCCGAGGCCGACCTCACCCTCCGCCCGGACGGCACCTTCACCGCCGTCCTCCTCGCCCCCTCCCCGCTCCCCACCCTGGACGGCCACTGGCACGTCCACGACGTCTACCTCGCCACCGCCATCACCGCCCTGCGGTAGCCGGTCACCGAGAAGCGGTTCCCACCACCGGTCGCACGGGAAGTCCTTCAGGAAGAGCGGAACGGCGTCGCGTTCGTCCGGGAACACCTTTGCCCGCTCCCGGCGAACGCCGCCGGCCCTCGTCACCCGCCGACTCACCCCTCGCACCCGGGAGATCGCGATGACCGACAACCCGTCCGCGCAGCACGGCGTCCCGTCCTCACCCGACCCTGACCCGCTCCGTGACGAGCACCCCGAGATCGTGGCCGGCGCGGCCGTCGACGGGAACATTCATGTCGGCTACTGGGACAGCCCGGCGGACGGACGGTCGCTCGACCAGGCCACCGACCGGCTCACCGACCTCGTGGCGGGGCGGCTGGGCGCCGCACCCGGCCGCAGTCTGCTGGATGTCGGCTGCGGAACGGGACGGCCCGCGCTGCGCATCGCCCGGGCCACCGGTGGCCAGGTGTCAGGAATCTCGGTCAGCGCCGAGGACATCGCCCTCGCACGGACCCGGGCGGATGCCGCCGGGCTCGCCGACCGGGTGGACTTCCGGTACGCGGACGCCTGCGCACTGCCTTTCGAGTCCGCGTCCTTCGACGGTGCCTGGGCGGTCGAGTCCATGATGCACATTCCCGACCGGACCGCCGCCCTCACCGAGATCGCCCGGACCCTGCGGCCCGGCAGCACGCTGGTCGTCACCGACGTGCTGCTCCGGTCGCCGGTGACCGGTGAGGCCGCGGAGACGGTCCGCCGGACCTGCCGGGCGTTCGGGTCCCCTGCGCTCCCCGAGCCGGCGGAGCTCCGCACGGCCCTCGACCGCGCCGGTCTGGAGGTTCTGGAGTTCCAGGACATCGGGGAGCACGTCCGGCGCACCTACCAGGCGTTCGCCGATGCCTTCGCGCGTGTCACCCCCTCCGTGGACGACCCGCACTACGAGTTCTTCGACTTCGCCCGTTCCCTTCCCCGGTTCGGTGCCCTCGCGGAGATCGGCTACGCCTTCGTGGTCGCGCGCCGCCGGTGAACGGAGGCGCCGGCCGGGTCGGCGGGGCCGGAGGACGGCATCGCCGGGACGCGAAGGGCGGCCGATCCGGCCAATAGAGTTCCGTCACGATCCGTCAGCGGCGGCAGGAAAGAATCGCTCAAGAATCCGCTGCCGGAGCCCCGTCGCCATGGGGCAGCCGGACCGGGCCGATACCGGACCGTGCGCGGACAAGGCCCCGCCCCGGCGATTCCGCCGGGGCGGGGCCGCGGCACACACCGGGAGGCAATCCCTCAGCACGCGACCGTTCGCCGTGTCAAGTGGAACTCAAGGCGCCCTGAAGAAGTTCGCCCTCGCACTTGTTCTCCGGGATTCGGCTAACCTCGCGGAGTGGAGAGGCAAGCTTCAGGTCGTTCATTCTCCAGTTCGAATCCAGACCGCTTCGTCCCGCCCCGACCCCGCCGTTCGGACCGCTCGCCCCCCCGCCCGTTCGGCCGTTCGTACGGGAATACTGGTTCCGAACCCCCGTGCCCGTCCGAGCGCGACGGGGGACCCTCATGACCGGGGAAGCCCGGCCCCGACCGGTGGTGGGCGCACTGATCCGTGATCCGGCCGGCCGGATCTTCGTCCAACGCCGCTCGGCCGACCGCTCCCTCTTCCCCGGTTGCTGGGACGTGGTCGGTGGAGCCGTGGAACCAGGGGAGTCCCTCCTGGACGCGCTCCGCAGGGAGATATCGGAAGAGACGGGGTGGCGGTTGCGCCGCGTTCTCGCCCGGGTGGCACACACGGAGTGGACGGGGGACGGCATACGACACATCGAGTCGGACTACCTCGTCGAGGTGGACGGAGACCTCTCCTCGCCCGCACTCGAACGGGACAAGCACACCGAGTTCGCCTGGCTGGCCGCCGAGGACGTCACGCTGCTCGACGAGAACACACTGCGCAGCGGCAGCACCTTCATCAAGGACGTCGTGACCGCGGCACACGCTTGGCGCGCCGACCCTTCGGGGAGCCGCACGGCTCTCTGAACCGTCTGCGGACACGTACGTCCGATCCGGGCTGAACAACCCTTTCCCGACTTCCCACGTCATCGTCGAGCGGTGTTCTGCGAGGGGAATATTCTGCATGCCCGGCGACAGGCTGAAGGACATCCGTCCGCGACCACGAGTGCTGATGATCGGATTTGCCGGGCATCAAGGAAAGGAGTACCTGCCGATCGTACAGGAGATTGCCGATATCGTCGGCGGCGTCGACTCCGCCCCGCCCGCCGTGCCACTCGCCGACGCATGGGGATTCCCGTACTACGGGAGCCTCGACGACGCACTGAAAGCCGTCGAATTCGACGCCGCAGTGGTCACCGTGCCTCACGGCGAGCATTTCCCGGTCTGTACGCGGCTGCTGGCGCACGGCCGGCACGTCATCAAGGAGAAGCCGTTCGCGGTCACCGAACCTGAAGCGCGCCAGCTGATACATCTCGCGCAGCAGGCCGACCGCAGCGTCTTCACACTGCTGCAACGGAACTTCGACCCGGTGTTCCGGTTCGCCCGGGACAACCTCGCGCGGATCGGGAGGCCCTACTGGTTCTCCTACGACTACCACTTCAACCTGGCTCGTCCGACCACGGGTTGGCGCGCGTCCCGGGAGCAGGCAAGGGGTGGTGTGCTCCTCGACATGGGCTACCACCTTGTCGATGTGCTCAACGGGATGTTCCCCGAAACCCCCCGGGTGCACTCGGCCTTCGTGCACCAGTACCAGGAGACGCGGGATCGCCGACTGGAGGATCTGGTCGCCCTCCTGTGCAGCTACCCGTCGAGGGGGCTGGCGGGCTCGCTGCGCATCTCGCGCCACAGCCTCGCGAAGACCGAACAGCTCTGCGTGCTCGGTTCGGAAGGCGCGTTGACCGTCGCCCCCGGCGCGGCCACCCTGCATGCCGTCGGAGGGGCCCAGTTGGAACGCTACGCCCCGGAAGGATCCAGGACCGACATCACGCGCTCCATGTTCATCCGCTACCTGGACCGCCTGGAGGACCGCGACTACCGCCGGGACCACCTCCTGCGTCAACTCGCCACCGTTCGCACGATCGACGGAATCTACCGGGCCCGATCGGGCGGGACGAGCGGACTCACCGACCGATGCGCCTGACCCACCCCGCAAGGACAGGAAGAGAGCACATGAGTACCGACGAACGGCTCGCCCTTCTCGGGGGCGCACCCGCCATCTCGCGGCCACTGCCCCACGAGGTGTGGCCGCCCCCCGCGGACGAGGCGGAGCTGTCCGAGCTGGCCGCACAGCGGAACACCGACATCTCCATCAAGGGCAACAGCGGCCCCATCGGCCGGCTCGAAGCCGACTTCCTCGCCTTCCTGAACGGCGGCGCGCGCTACGCGGTCACCTTCAACTCCGGCACCAGTGCGCTCCTCGCCGCCTACTTCGCCCTCGGCGTACGCGAGGGGGTGGATGTCGTGGGACCGGCGCTCACCTACCACGCCGCGCTGAGCCCCGTCTTCGCGCTGCGCGGTGACGTGGTCCTCGCCGACATCGACCCCGACACCCGCGGCCTGGACCCCAAGGCGCTCCAGTCCGCGCTGACCGAGCACACCAAGGTCGTCACCGTCGTCCACCAGTGGGGCCACCCCTGCGACATGGACGCGATCCTGTCGATCGCCGAACGGCACGGGCTGCGCGTCCTGGAGGACTGCTCCCACGCCCACGGCAGCCGCTACAAGGGCCGGCCGGTCGGCACCTTCGGCGACGCCGCCGTCTTCTCCCTCCAGGCCAACAAGGCCGTCTACGCCGGAGAAGGCGGCATCCTCGTCACCAGCGACCCCGGGATCCAGGACCGCGCCACCCTCCTCGGGCACTACCGGGACCGCTCCCGGGACTCCGTCCTCGACGAGGACCTGCGGGCCCACTGGGTCACGGGCTTCGGACTCAAGCTGCGCATGTCACCGTTCAACGCCATCGTCGCCCGGCATGCCCTCGCCGCCTTCCCCGCACGCAAGGAGGCCCGGCACCGGTGCCTGCGGCACCTCGGCGAGCAGCTCGCCGACGTGGAGTACCTGCAGCAGGTCCATGTCGCCGACCACGTCGACATGGGCGCCTGGTACGGCTACAAGCCGCTCTACCGGCCCCAGGCGCTGGGTGGCGTTCCACGTTCGGTGCTCATCCGGGCGCTGCGCGCCGAGGGCATGGAGGTCGGCGCCCCCTCCGGCCCCCGGCTGTCCACCCTGCCGCTCTACGCCCGCACCGAGAACCCTCTCTTCCCCGGAGTCCCGAAGAAGGCCACCACGCCGGGGGCCGACTCGCAGGCCGAGCACGTCGAGCAGCACGCGCTCTCCTTGCCGACCTTCACCGCCTGGCCCGACGACACGGTGCTCATCGACCAGTACGCCGAGGCGTTCCGCAAGATCGGCCGTCACCGCGAAGCGCTGGTCCGGTACGCCGCCGAGCTGCCCCGATGACCGAAACCGCACTGCCGAAGAGGGAGCGGGCATGACTGTCGAAGAGTCGCCGGAGGACGTGGCGAGGGCCCTGCAGCACGCCCTCGCCGGTGACGACCTGCCGGACACCTTCACCCTGCTGGGACGGGAATGGAGCCTGCACCGGGGTGTCTGGCCCAGCACGCTGAGCGCGGCCACCGAGGTGATGGCCTCGGTGGTGCCCTATCCCCGGGACGGCTCGTTCCTGGAGGTCGGCTGCGGTACGGGCGTCATCGCCGTCACCGCCGCACTCAGCGGCTGTGCCTCCGTCACCGCACTGGACGTCAACGAGAAGGCCGTGGCCAATACCGTCGCCAACGCCGAGCGGCACGGTGTGGGCGACCGGGTCCGCGCCCTCCACAGCGACATGTACACGGCGCTCGATCCCCTGAGCCGCTTCGACACGATCTTCTGGAACGTGCCCTGGACCTATGTGGAGGACGGCTTCGCCCTCTCCAGCGACATCCACACCGCCGTCTTCGACCCGGGCTACCGGGGCCAGGCCCGCTACCTCGCCGGGGCGCACGAGCACCTGACCGACGGCGGCCGGCTGCTGCTGGGCACCGCCCACCTCGGGGACCGTGAACGGCTCGACGTGCTCGCCGGTGAGGCCGGCCTGCGGATCGACATGCTGCGCAAGGTCCGCCGGATCGAGGAAGTGGGCGTCATGGAGTACCACCTGCTCGAACTGCGAACGAGGTGATCCGGTGACGCCGCCCGTGCCACCGGAGGACGACCTCGAACTGGCCCTCCGTCTGGGCGACCTCGCCGACGGGCTCACCGTCCGCCGCTTCCACGCCCTCGACCTGCGGGTCCGGGAGAAGCCGGACCGTACACCCGTGACCGACGCGGACACCGCCGTCGAGACGGCCGTCCGCGCGGAACTGCGGTCCGCCCGCCCCGATGACGCGTTCGCCGGGGAGGAGACCGGCGGCTCCGTCTCCTCCGGGCGCACCTGGCTGGTCGACCCCATCGACGGCACCAAGAACTTCCTGCGCGGCGTACCGGTCTGGGCCACGTTGATCGCCCTGCTGGAGGACGATCGCCCCACCGTCGGCGTGATCAGCGCCCCCGCCCTGCACAGCCGCTGGTGGGCGGCGGCGGACCGGGGCGCCTGGCTGCGCCGGGGACCGGCCGGCACCGCCCCCGTGCGCCTGGGGGTCTCCGGCCGCACCCGCCTCGACCAGGCATACCTCTCCACCACCAGCACCCGGACCTGGGACGTCTTCCACTCACGTGCGGCCTATCTGCGCCTGGCCGAAGCCTGCTGGGAGGACCGTGCCTTCGGCGACTTCCTCCAGCACTGCATGGTCGCCGAGGGAACGCTCGACATCGCGGCCGAACCGGTCGTCAACCCCTGGGACATCGCCGCGGTACAGGTTCTCGTGGAGGAGGCCGGCGGCCTCTGCACCGACCTCCTGGGCACCTCGCCCCGGAACGGCACCGGCGCCCTGTCCGCCAACCCGCGGTTGCACCGGCTCGCCCTGAAGGCCCTCTCCGCGCCGCCCGCAGCACCCGGGCCGCCCGGCCCCTGAGCCCGCCCCGAACCGTCGGACGCGGAACCCACCGAGAAACGGACCATCATGCTGATTCTTTCCCTCAAGGAAGGCCATGACGGGGCGATCGCGGCCGTCGACGACGGCAGGCTGCTCTTCTCCCTGGAAGCGGAGAAGGACTCGTTCCTCCGCTACAGCAATCCGACGGCCGAACTGTTCGCGACGGCGGCGGACCGGCTGGACAGGCAGCCCGACGTCGTCGCCGTGAGCGGCTGGATCAAGGGCACCCAGTGCACCGACCAGGCTTCGCGCGCCGGGTACTTCGGTGTGGGCGCATCCGCGATCACGGACGAGGCCGGCCGGTTCTTCGGCAAGGCCGTGCGCGTCTTCTCGTCCACCCATGAGCGCTCCCACATCATGACGTCCTACGGCATGTCGGCACTCCGCCGGGACCAGCCCTTCTACAGCCTGGTGTGGGAGGGGAACATCGGCTCGTTCTACCGGATCGACCAGCACGGGAAGGTGACCCATCTCAAGGAGGTGCTCAACTACCCCGGCAACAAGTACTCCTACGGCTTCGCGCTCGCCGACCCGAAGTTCAGTCCGCACCAGGAGTTCGTCCGGTTCCAGGACGCGGGGAAGCAGATGGCCCTGGCCGGATTCGCCGAGAACCGGCCGGCGACCCGGGCGGAACAGGACGTGATCGACTTCGTCCTCGGCCAGAAGGAGGTCATCACCGGGAGCCTGAAGGACCGGATGACCGATTCCCCCTTCCACAACGTCGGTGTGGAATCGAGCGCTTACAAGAACCTGGCGGCCCGGCTCTCGGACGCCATCTTCGACCGCTTCCACGCGTACGCCCGGGAGCACCTGACCGAGGGAATCCCGCTGCTCATCTCCGGGGGCTGCGGGCTCAACTGCGAGTGGAACCGGCGCTGGCGCGAGTGCGGGCTCTTCCCCGCGGTCTTCGTTCCGCCGTGTCCCAACGACAGCGGCTCCGCGATCGGCACCGCCATCGACGCCCAGCACTTCTACACCGGGTCGGCCGACCTGGAGTGGGACGTCTACGCGGGCGGCGAATTCGTGGAGGACATCGCGTTCGACCCGCAGCGCTACGAGATCCGCCCGCTGGACCACGGCGAGGTCGCCCGCCACCTCCGCGACGGGAAGATCATCGGCTGGGCGCGGGGCCGCTGGGAGATCGGCCCCCGCGCCCTCGGGAACCGGTCGATCCTGGCCGCTCCCTTCACCGAGGAGACCACGGCCAGCCTCAACGGGATCAAACAGCGCGAAAGCTACCGCCCCATCGCCCCGATCTGCCTGGAGCAGGAAGCGGGCCGCTGGTTCGGCGGTGGCCTCCCCGACCCCTACATGCTGTACTTCAGCCGGGTCGAATCCGCCGACCTGCGCGCGGTGACCCACGTCGACGGAACGGCCCGCACCCAGACCGTCGACCCGACCGCGAACCCGGCCATGGGTGCACTGCTGACCGCCTTCGGCGAACTCACCGGATTCAGCGTCCTCTGCAACACTTCGCTCAACTATTCGGGACGCGGGTTCATCAACCGGAGCAGCGACCTGATCGCCTACGGCGAGCTGCACGGACTGGACGGGTACGTCGTGAACGACGTCTTCGTCACACCGCGACGCTAGGGCCGGCTGCGCGCGCGGGTGTCTGGCGGGCACCCGGCGGGCACCCGGCGGGTGCTCGGCCGCGACCAGGTCGGCGGCACGGCCGGGCACCCGCCCCGCCCACCGCTTTGCGCCCCGCGCCGGTCCCCGGCATCGGAGGACCTCGCAGGACGGCCGCGCCTGCCAGTAGCGCCCCCGAACGGCTCGAAGGCCGCCCCCGGTGATTCGGGGACGGCCTTCGCTGCGAGTCGGTGAGTGCGTCAGCCGGCGTCGAACTCGCCGTCGGCGGTGGCGGTCACGAAGGACTGCCACGCCGCCGGGGTGAAGCGCAGTCGCGGACCCTGCGGGTCCTTCGAGTCACGGACCGAACCGGGGCGCGCGTCGTCCACCTCGATGCAGTTGTCGTTTGCGTTGCCGCTGCTGTAACTACTCTTGCGCCACTGCTCGGTTCGCTGCATCCGCGTGGTCCTCCGCCGCCGATTCGATCAGGGCCAGGGACGCCTCCGGCGACAACGCGGCAGCCCTGACCAGATCGTAGGCCAGCGAGCACTGGTCGACCAGCGCCGGATCGTCCACCAGATTCCCCGTGAGAAGCCCTTCGACATAGGCCGTCGGCGGCGCATCCTCGAAGGTCATCAGGCTGAGGGAGCCGACCATCAACGAGTGCGCACCCGCCGTCAGCGGAACCACTTGGATGAGTGCCTTGCGCGCCTGGAACAGAGCGGCAAGATACCTCAACTGGCCTGCCATCACAGCCTCGCCGCCGACGGGGCGCCTCAGCACCGCCTCGTCCAGGACCGCCCAGTACATGGGCGCGGACTTCCGATCGAGCAGCTCGGCCCGCGACATCCGGGCCGCGACCATCTCCTCGTTCTCGGCCGCCTTCCGCAGCGGCTGCGCCGACTCGAACAACGCCCTCGCGTAGTCGGGCGTCTGCAGCAGGCCCGGCACCAGCAGCGGGGAGAACTCGCTGATGGTCAGCGCCAGTCCCTGCAACTCGGCGGCGTGCCGGAAGTAGTCGGCGTAGCGCGAGGACTTCCGGTACATCTCGTAGACGCGCAGGAAGTGGCCGCCGGTGCTGAGCACGTCGTCCAAGCGCACCGACATGTCCTCCTGCGGGTTCCGGACCGCCCCCTCCAGCAGGCCGACGTACGCGCCCGAGCAGAACAGCAGCTTCCCCAGCGCCTCCTGCGAGAGCCCCGCCTCCTCCCGCAGCCGCTTGATCTCCTCGCCCCAGAACGCGCGGGGCGAACGGGACGGGTCGAGTTCCCTGGCCATGTGCCAAATCCCTTCAAGGAACCGGTGCTCGGGCCTTCCGGTGGCAACGCTAGCCACGCAGAGGAACGACTGGGACACGAACAGCAATAGTGTGCTTGTCTCATCGAGAGTGACCCGGATCACATCGCCGGTCCCGATGAGTTCTCGCGCCGCCCCCGGTCCTACTGGCATGACGAACACGATGGCAGCGCCGATCACCCCGACCGCCCCGGCCGACCGCGCCCGCTCCACCACCCGCGCCCTGCTGGCCGCCGGCGCCGCCGCCGGGCCGCTCTTCCTCGCCGTCGGCGTCGTCGGGGGCCTGACCCGCGAGGGCTTCGACTTCACCCGCAACGCGCTCAGCCAGCTGAGCCTCGGCGACCTCGGCTGGATCCAGCAGACGGCGTTCCTCCTCACCGGTCTGCTCACCGTCACGGGCGCCGTCGGGCTGCGGCTCGCGCTGCCCGCCGGCGTCTGGGCGCCGCGACTCGTCGGGGTGTTCGGCGCGGCCTTCGTCCTGGACGGGTTCTTCGCGGCCGACCCCGGAGCCGGGTTCCCGGTCGGGGCGCCCGAAGGGCGGGTGACGGAGCTGAGCGCGCACGGCACCGTCCACCTGATCGGCGGGGCGGTGGGCTTCCTCGCCCTGTGCGCGGCCTTCCTCGTCCTCGCCCGGCACCTGGACCGCGGCTGGGCGCTCGCCTCCCGCCTGGTGGCCGCCGCCGTGCTCCTCGGCTTCGCCGCATCGGGGGCCACGGTGCTGGCCTTCACCCTGGGCGCCGCGCTCGGGCTCGGCTGGCTCACCGCTGTCACCGTCAAGCTGAATGCGTGAAGATCGAACTCCCAAGACCGTTCGGACGTCAGGAGAATCCCCATGGCCCTCCCCGGCAACGGCCCCGCCAGCTACTTCCCCTCCATCGAGGAGAAGTACGGCCACCCCGTCTCCCACTGGAAGGAGCTGATCCGCTCCTCCCCGCTCAGCAAGCACGCGGAGCTGGTCGCCTGGCTCAAGGCCGAGCACGGCCTCGGCCACGGCCACGCCAACGCGCTCGTCAAGCACACGCTGGACGAGTCGAAGGGCTGACGCCCCGGAGGGCGCGGCCCCTGCTCAGATGCCGAGGCCGCGCACCACCAGGTCGACCAGCGCGAAGAAGAACAGCGAGATCCCGACGAACCCGTTGGTCTGGAAGAACGCCCGGTTCAGCCGCGAGAGGTCGTGGGGCTTCACGATGGTGTGCTCGTAGACGAAGGCGCCCGCGACCACCAGCAGCCCCACCCAGAACGCCGGCCCGGCGTCCGTCAGCACCGCGTACCAGCCGAGCAGCAGCGTGGTGACCACGTGGCAGCCGCGCGCGCCCCGGATGGCCGCCGGGACGCCGAACCGGGCCGGCACCGACCGCACGCTGCCCGCCCGGTCGGACTCCACGTCCTGGCAGGCGTAGATGAGGTCGAAGCCGCCGATCCAGATGCCGACCGCCGCACCGAGCACCACCGCGTCCCAGGACCACGTGCCGGTGACGGCCAGCCAGGCGCCCACCGGTCCCATCGCCTGGGCGATCCCCAGGATGGCCTGCGGGAAGTCGGTGAACCGCTTGCCGTACGGGTAGACCACCATCGGCACCACGGCGACCGGCGCGAGCACCAGGCAGAGCGGGTTCAGCAGGGCCGCCGCGCCCAGGAAGACGATCAGCGCGACCGCCGAGCCCACGTACGCGGTCTTCAGCGAGACGGCGCCCGTGACCAGTTCACGCCCGGCGGTGCGCGGGTTCCGGGCGTCGATCTCCCGGTCGATGATCCGGTTGGCCGCCATGGCGAAGGTCCGCAGTCCGACCATGCAGACGGTGACGACGAACAGCTCGCCCCAGTGCACCCGCTCGTCGGACAGGAACATCGCGGTCAGCGCCGCGATGTAGGCGAAGGGCAGGGCGAAGACCGAGTGCTCGATCATCACCAGCCGGAGGAAGCTCTTGACCTTCCCGGGCGGGACCTCGGGGAGGGCTGCCGCCGTGCTCACAGGCCGTACTCCTTCCAGCGACGGTCCACCAGGGCGGCGGTCTCGGGGTCGGAGGAGACCATCTCGGGCCAGCCGCCGTCCCGGGTGTAGCCCTCCGTGGGCAGCTTGCGGGTCGCGTCGATGCCCGCCTTGCCGCCCCAGAACTGCTGGTAGGAGGCGTGGTCGAGGTGGTCCACCGGACCCTCGACGACGGTCAGGTCGCGGCTGTAGTCGACGTTGCCGAAGGCCCGCCAGGCGACTTCCTGGTAGTCGTGCACGTCGCAGTCGGCGTCCACCACGATGATCAGCTTGGTCAGCGACATCATGTGCGCGCCCCAGATGGCGTGCATCGTCTTCTGGGCGTGCTTCGGGTACTTCTTGTCGATCGAGACGATCACGCAGTTGTGGAAGCCGCCCGCCTCGGGCAGGTCGTAGTCGACGATGTCCGGGATGATGATCTTCAGCAGCGGCAGGAAGAACCGCTCGGTGAACTTGCCCAGCGGGCCGTCCTCGGTCGGCGGGCGGCCGACCACGATGGACTGCAGGATCGGACGGCGGCGCATCGTCACGCAGTCGATCGTCAGCGCCGGGAACGGCTCCTGCGGCGTGTAGAAGCCCGTGTGGTCGCCGAACGGGCCCTCGGGCAGCAGCTCCCCGGGCTCCAGCCACCCCTCCAGGACCACCTCGGCGTCGGCCGGCACCTGGAGCGGCACGGTCTTGCAGTCGACCATCTTCACCCGCTCCCCGGCGACGAAGCCGGCGAACAGGTACTCGTCGATGTCGCCCGGCAGCGGGGCGGTGGCCGCGTAGGTGACGGCCGGCGGGCAGCCGAAGGCGATCGCGACCGGCAGCCGCTCACCCCGCGCGGCGGCCACCGCCGCGTGATTGCGGCTGTCCTTGTGGATCTGCCAGTGCATGCCGATGGTCCGCCGGTCGTGCCGCTGGAGGCGGTACAGACCGAGGTTGCGGATGCCGGAGTCCGGGTCCTTCGTGTGGGTGAGGCCCAGGTTGAAGAACGACCCGCCGTCCAGCGGCCAGGTGAAGAGCGCGGGCAGCTCGTCCAGGTTGACGTCCTCGCCGGTGAGCACGACCTCGTGCACCGGCGCGTCACCGGACTTCACGTTCCGCGGCGGCACGTGGGCCATCGAGGCGAGCTTGCCGAAGGCGTCCCGGAACCCGGTGAAGCCCTGCGGCAGCTCCGGCTTCAGCAGACCGGCGATCTTCTCGGAGATCTCCTCCGGGCCCTTGAGCCCGAGGGCCTTGGCCAGCCGGCGCTCGGTGCCGAAGACGTTCATCGCCAGCGGCATCGAGGAACCCTTGACGTTCTCGAAGAGCAGCGCGGGGCCCTTGGCCTTCTGCACCCGGTCGACGATCTCGCCGACCTCCAGGTACGGGTCCACCTCCGCCTTGATGCGCTTGAGGTCGCCTTCGCGGTCGAGGGCCCGCAGGAACGAGCGGAGATCGTCGTATGCCATGCCAGCCAGTATCCGCCACCCGCTAGCCTGGCCTGTGTCAAGGGCCCCCCTGAAGCGTCCCGCCGCTCCAGGAGTCGCCCGCCCGCCACCGCCGTCGCCGGGGGAGATCGCCGCCGTGCTGAGGATTCTGACCTTCGTACTCCCGCTCGCCCTGTGGGTGTGGGCCTTCATCGACTGCCTGACCACCCCCGAGGACGAGGTGAAGCACCTGCCGAAGGTGGTCTGGGTGATCATCGTGCTGCTCTTCCCGCTGGTGGGGTCGATCGCCTGGCTGGTGGCCGGCAAGCAGCGCAACGCCCCGCGGACCGCCGGTGCGGGCCGCCACGTGAACGGCGACGGCGGCTCCGGGTTCGACCGCCCGCGCGGAGGCCGGCCGCTCGCGCCGGACGACGACCCGGAGTTCCTGGCGTCGTTGAAGAAGGACGACAAGAAGCACGAGGACATGCTCAAGCAGTGGGAGGCGGATTTGCGCCGCCGCGAGGAGGAGCTGCGCGGCAGGGAGGATCCGGAGGACGGCCGGAGGAGCTGACCCCCCGTAGCTCGGACAGCCCACCCGGTACCCACCGGGTGGGCTGCGGAGTTTTTGGTGCATCCCTACGACTGCCCTGCCGCCACCGGCCGTCCGGCACAGCCTTCACGGCCGCACCGAGCGACCCTTGAGCGATCCTCGATCCGACCCGATCGGCGCTGCTCATGACAGCCCTGACCTGCGGGTTTCCTCATGCTCAGATCATCCGGCGGCCACCTGGGCGAAAGCTCGGGGTAATCGAACAGCTACCGGCCGCATGGGCTGAAACGCTACGGGTTCTGTGCAGCCCTGACATCTAAACGGACGCGACCTTGTACGGAATCGACGCCGAAACCAGCACGCGGCCCCTCGTACAGTCATAAGTGAAGAAGTGATTCGCAGCCGGGGGCATCGCAGACGTTGGCTGTCGGACAGTTCCCTCACCTTTGGAGTGGTTCGAGATGACGGTTGTGCATGAGGCACCGGTCGGAGACGACATCCCGGAGAGCCCGGCGGACGCCCGAGGGCGGGTCGCCGAGTTGCACGAGCTTCGCGAGCAGGTCCGCCGCGGCCCCAGCGAGAAGGCCACCGAGGCGCAGCACGCCAAGGGCAAGCTGACCGCCCGCGAGCGTATCGACCTGCTGCTCGACGAGGGCTCCTTCCGCGAGGTCGAGCCGCTCCGCCGGCACCGCGCCACCGGCTTCGGCCTGGAGGCCAAGAAGCCGCACACCGACGGCGTGATCGTCGGCTGGGGCACCGTGCACGGCCGGACGGTCTTCACCTACGCACACGACTTCAGGATCTTCGGCGGCGCCCTCGGCGAGGCCCACGCCCAGAAGATCCACAAGATCATGGACATGGCCATCGCGGCCGGCGCCCCGCTGGTCTCGCTGAACGACGGCGCCGGCGCCCGCATCCAGGAGGGCGTCACCGCCCTCGCCGGGTACGGCGGCATCTTCCAGCGCAACACCCGGGCCTCCGGCGTCATCCCGCAGATCTCCGTGATGCTCGGCCCGTGCGCCGGCGGCGCGGCCTACTCGCCGGCCCTGACCGACTTCATCTTCATGGTCCGCGAGACCTCGCAGATGTTCATCACCGGCCCGGACGTGGTGCAGGCCGTCACCGGCGAGAAGATCAGCCAGAACGGGCTCGGCGGCGCCGACGTCCACTCCGGCGTCTCCGGTGTCGCGCACTTCGCGTACGACGACGAGCAGTCCTGCATCGAGGAGGTCCGCTTCCTCCTCTCCCTGATGCCGCAGAACAACCGCGAGATGCCGCCGCCGGTCGTCAACGACGACCCGGTGGACCGCCGCAACGACTCGCTGCTCGACCTGGTGCCGGCCGACGGCAACCGCCCGTACGACATGCGCAAGGTGATCGAGGAGATCGTCGACCACGGCGAGTACCTGGAGGTCCACGAGCGCTGGGCCACCAACGTCCTCTGCGTGCTGGCCCGGATCGACGGCCACGTCACCGGCATCATCGCCAACCAGCCGCAGTCGCTGGCCGGCGTCCTCGACATCAACGCCAGCGAGAAGTCCGCGCGCTTCGTCCAGATGTGCGACGCCTTCAACATCCCGCTGGTGACCATGCTCGACGTCCCCGGCTTCCTGCCCGGCGTCGACCAGGAGCACGACGGCATCATCCGGCACGGCGCCAAGCTGCTCTACGCCTACTGCAACGCGACCGTGCCGCGCATCCAGCTGATCCTGCGCAAGGCGTACGGCGGCGCGTACATCGTGATGGACTCGCGCTCGATCGGCGCCGACCTGTCCTTCGCGTGGCCGACCAACGAGATCGCCGTGATGGGCGCGGAGGGCGCGGCCAACGTGATCTTCCGCCGCGACATCAACGGCGCCGACGACCCGGACGCCATGCGCGCGCAGAAGATCAAGGAATACAAGAACGAACTGATGCACCCGTACTACGCGGCCGAGCGCGGCCTCGTGGACGACGTCATCGACCCGGCCGAGACCCGCCAGGTCCTGGCCTCCTCGCTGGCCATGCTGCGCACCAAGCACGCGGACCTGCCGAGCCGCAAGCACGGCAACCCCCCGATGTAACAGCGCGGTTCGGCCGCGGACAGCACCGCGGCCACAGTGCCGACGACCCCTCACCCTCTTCCGCCGGGAGAAGACCGGACCATGACCGCTTCCGCCGAACCACTCGTCCGCATCGTCCGCGGCTCGCTCACCGACGAGGAGCTCGCCGCCCTGACCGCCGTGCTGATGGCGCGCGCCGCGTCCGCCCAGCAGGCGGCCTCCGCCGCCTCGCCGGTCGAGCCGATCGCCAACTGGCAGCGCCTGGAGCGCCGCCCGGCGTACTACTCGCCGGTCAGCTGGCAGTGGGCCGCCTGAGGCCCGCCCGCAGCACCGGACCGCACGACCGACGGCCGGTCACCCTCGGGGTGGCCGGCCCTCGGCGTTCGCGGTGCACGATCGCGGCGCACGGTCGCGGTGCGCAGTCACGGCGCACGGTCGCGGCGCAGAGCCACGGCGCACGTTCGTACACGTGAACCGGCGTACAGACCGGCGCGCGATGCCATTCGCGCGCCGGAGAGTGACCCCGGGTGCTCGATAGGATCGCCACCGGACGGTACGCGGCCCGCCGCCCCGTCGGCCCGTGGGATCCAGCCGCTGCCGACGACCAGAACTATCCGAGGAGGCTGCGATGGCCAGGCAGGCCCGGGCGCTGGCGACCCGCCAGGCGGTGCTGCTCGCCGCGGCCGAGGTGTTCGACGAGCGGGGCTACGCGGCCGCCACCATGGCGGAGATCCTGGAACGGGCCCGCGTCACCAAGGGCGCGCTCTACTTCCACTTCCGCTCCAAGGAAGAGCTGGCGCTCGCCGTGATCGCGGGCCAGAGCGCCTGGCTGGCCACCTGGCAGCCGGCCTCCGAGAGCCCGGTGCAGACCCTGATCGACCTCGGCTACGCCTTCGCCCACGCCCTGCTCGACAACCCGGTGCTGCGCGGCTCGATCCGGCTGACCATCGAGCACGGCAGCTTCACCCAGCCGCAGATCGCCGCCTACCAGGGCTGGACGGACGCGGCCCGCGAACTGCTGGAGCACGCCCGGGACTCCGGTGAGCTCCGCCCCGGGGTGGAACCGGCGGCCGCGGCCGGAGTGATCACCGGCGCGGTGACCGGCATCCAGCTCAGCTCGCAGGTGTTCACCGACCGCCGGGACCTCCTGCGGCGGATGGCCGACCTCTGGACGCTCCTGCTGCCCGGCCTCGTCCCGCCGCACACCCTGGCCCGGCTCGTCCTGGCCGACCGGCTGCCGCCCGCCGAAGCGCCTGCGGGCACGCCGCCCGCGGACGCACCACCGGCGAAGGCACCGGATCCCGGACCGCCCCCGGCCTGATCCGCCGCCCGCCCCGCTGTCAGGTCCGGTACTCCCCGAAGCGCTCCGCCGGCACGAGGGCGGGCAGCGCGGCCGCCCAGAGCCCGCGGACCGCCTCCTCCGCGAGCCGGCCGGTGGACTCGGCGGCGAACAGCACCAGCCCGGCCGCCAGCGTGGTGAGCAGTTCGGCGGCCTGGCCCCGGTCCAGCCCGGGGCGCAGCTCGCCGGCCTCCCCCGCACGGTCGAGCAGGGTCCGGAAGACGGCGGTCAGGCTGCGCCAGGCGTCCGCCGACGGCTCCGGGGGTGATCCCGCCGGCGCCACCACCAGTCCGCCCGCGCAGGCCGCCGGCCGGCCGCCGAGGCCGAGCAGCACACCGGCCCGGACCACCACGTCCTCGCGCAGCAGCCGGCCGAGCTCGTGGGTGAGGTCGATCAGCTCCTGGACGGCCGGCGCGGCGCCGCGCAGGGCCCGCAGCACGGCCGCGCCGATCGCGTCCCCGGCCTCGGCGCGGACACCGTCGGCGAGCGCCTGCTTGGAGACGAAGTGGAAGTAGAGCGCGCCCTTGCTGACGCCCGCCCGGCGACTGATGTCGACCAGGCTGGCCGACTCGAAGCCCGCGTCCGCGAAGGTGTCCGCCGCGGCCAGCAGCACGGCCTGCCTGGTTCGCCCCGCCCGTTCCTGCTTAGCCACTCGGCCCCTCCGGCCCCGGCCGCGGCGAGCTCCGGCTCGCCCGGGTGCTGTCTCGGCGCCGCCGTCGGTGGTGGTGCGGCGCCACGCATGCGGACCGGCCCGCCCGAAACCGCATGGTTGGTATCTAATCTAGCCCCTGGTCGGTCCCCGCCGTCCAGGGGGGACCGACCCCCGTCCAAGGTCCGGACTCTCCCGGCCGGACGTTCCCGCAGACCAGCGGCCGGGTAGCGTGTGCATGTCGGCTTTCCGGCAGTGGCGGCCCCGCACGCCGAGCAGAAACCGGGTGGCCTGTATGTTTTTCCGAGGCCGCTCACGCGGCCGGTCGACCGACACCCGGGAGTGGGGCCCGCCATGCCAGCGATCGCAGAACCGGACGGCGATTCTCCGTACCCCCACCCCGCTCCCGGCCACCCCGGCCACGCCCGCTACGACTTCCACGAGCGGACCGTCTCGCGCCGTCTGGTGCACCGTTCCTCGGTCGCCGAGGTCCTGATCACCGGCTGGCAGGCCACCGGCCCGTACGACTTCCTGCTCGGTGCCCAGTGGCCCCGGCTGCACGGCTTCTACCGGCTGCCCGGCGACCGCCACCACGACCCCGTCCTGATGGCCGAGACGATCCGCCAGGCCGCCCTGCTGATCGGCCACGTCGGCTTCGGCGTCCCGCACGACCACCACTACGCGCTCGACGAACTCAGCTACGCGCTCGGGCCTGCCGGCCTCGACGGCCTCGCGATCGCCCCCGCCCCCGCCGCGTTGATGCTCCGCGTCGGCTGCCAGGACGTCCGGATGCGGCACGGCCGGCTGGCCGCCCTGCGGGTGCACGCCGAGATCGAACGGGACGGCCGTCCGGTCGGCCGCGGCTCCGGCGAACTGCGGGTGCTCTCCCCCGCCTCGTACGCCCGGCTGCGCGGCCCCGGCCGCCCGGCTCCCGCTCCCCGGCCCCCGGAGTCCTGCACCGCGCCCGAACTCGTCGGCCGCCAGCGGGCCGCCGACGTCGTGCTCGGCCCCTCGTTGCTGCCCGGCAGCTGGCTGCTGCGCGCGGACGCCGACCACCCTGCGCTGTTCGACCGGATGGACCCGGCCCCCGACCACGTCCCCGGGATGCTCGTCCTGGAGGCGGCGCGCCAGGCCGCCCAACGGCTCTGCCACCCGGCCCGGGTGGCGCCGGTCGAGCTGGTCACGTCCTTCCACGCCCCCATCGCGCTGGACCGCCCCTGCCTGGTCCGGGCCGTCCGCGAGCCCGCCCCGGAGAGCGGCCCCGGGGCCGGTCGTGACGTACGGCGGCTCCCGGTCCGGGTCCTGCTGGTGCAGGACGGCCGGACGGTCGCCGAGTGCCGGCTGCTGGCCGGTCCGGCCGACGGCGGGCCGACCCCCGTCGGGCCCGCCCCGGTCTGCCGGGGCCTGTCGCTCGCCGGCTGATCCGGCGCCCGCACCGGCGCCGTGGCTCCCCCGGTACCGCCGTCAGGTCAGGCCGCGACCAGGGCCGACGGACGACCCGCGTGCATCACGCTGAGGTTGGCCGCCAGCCGGACCGGGTCCTGGGCCAGCCAGAGCCGCAGCGCGGCGCCCAGCATGGCGCTGGCAGAGCCGATCCGGACCTCCGTCACCTGGGCGATCCGGGCCGCACCCGGCACCAGCAGATCGGCCAGCGGCGTCGGCAGCCAGACGGTCAGCGCGCACGGCGCGGGCGCCGCGAGGGCCCCCAGCAGCCGGTAGGCGTCGGTCGGCGAGCTGAACGTGGGAATGATGTCCAGCAGGCCGTCTGCCACCACCTCGGACACGTCGCTCCGGTGCCCCTGGGCGAGCCGGCGGAGCAACGTGCGCTCGGCGGCGGTGATTCGGACGGTCAGCATGACCTCGTCGCACTCCATTGCGCGATTTCCTCCTCGGTTCATTCCCGTGCCGGACCGGACGGCCGGCACGAACTACCCCTCTCGCACCTCGGCCCGGCTTCCTTGTGCGGAGCGCCGGGCCGGTGGGTGGTGCAGCCCCCGGTCAGAGCCCCGCGTAGGAGTGCTTGCCGGTGACGAAGATGTTCACGCCGTAGTAGTTGAACAGCCAGCAGGCGAAGGCGCCGAGGGCCAGGTAGGCGGCCTTGCGTCCCTTCCAGCCGGCGGTGGCGCGGGCGTGCAGGTAGCACGCGTAGGCGACCCAGGTGATGAACGACCAGGTCTCCTTCGGGTCCCACTCCCAGTACTTGCCCCAGGCCGCCTCGGCCCAGATCGCGCCCGCGATGATCGTGAAGGTCCAGAGCGGGAAGACCAGCGCGTTGATCCGGTAGGACAGCTTGTCCAGGGTCGACGCGGCGGGCAGCCGGCGCCAGATCGACGGCGAGGTGCCGAGCGGGCCCCTGGTCAGACCCGCCGCCATCCGCTTGTCGAAGGAGTCCTTGCCCAGGTACAGCAGGGTCGCGATGAACGCCGCGTAGAAGGCGCCGCCGCAGACGATCGCGGTGGAGACGTGGATCGCCAGCCAGTACGAGTGCAGCGCCGGAACGAGCTGCTCGGACTCGGTGTACAGCACCTCGGTGGCGATGCCGAGCGTGAGCACGACGGCCAGGGTGACCGGCAGGCCGAGCCAGCGGACCGGCTTCTTCGACAGCAGCAGGCCGACGAAGGCCACCGTCATCGCGAGCGCGAAGGCGCAGGAGAACTCGTACATGTTGCCCCACGGCCAGCGGGACACCGAGAGGCCGCGGGTGAGCACGCCCCCCACGTGCAGCAGGGCTCCGAGCACGGTGAGCGAGACCGCGATCCGGCCGGCCAGGTCGGCCTTCTCGCTGGTGCCGGCCGCACCCGGGCCGTCGACCTCGTCGTCGCCGCGACCGCTGGTCACCACCGTCGCGCCTTCGCCGGCCAGTGCGGTGCGGGTGAGCGTGGTGGTGCCGCCGCGCGCGGAGGCGACGGTGACGGTCACCTTCTTGGAGCCCTTGGCCTTGGCATCGGCCTCGGCGACGGTCTCGGCCAGGCCGGCCTGCTCGATGGAGCGGACGGCGACGGCACCCTTGGCACCGAAGGTCCACTCGAACATGTAGGCGAACATGGCGATCAGGTAGACGGCCATGGCCGAGTAGATCAGCTTGTTGGACAGGTCGGCCAGCTGTGGGTCGACCGACGAGGCGAGGTGCACCGTCTACTCCTTGGAGTTCTGGTCGGCAGGGACTGCGGGGTCGGAAGGTGCGGGTGGTGCGGAGGCCCCGTCGGCCTCGTCGGAGCCGTGTGCGTCGGCTTCGGCTTCGGCTTCGGCTTCGGCTTCGGCTTCGGCTTCGGCAGCGTCGTCGTCCGGGTCGTCGTCCGGGTCGTCGAGCGCGGGCGCGTCGTCCTGGAGGTCGACCGCCAGCTCGGCCAGCTCCTCGGCGATCTTCGCCGACTCACTGCGGCCCAGCCCGGCCAGCTCGACCAGCGTGCCACCGTCCGGAAGCGCCACCGCCCGCACCCAGATCCGGCGCCGCTGCACGAACAGCGAGCCGATCAGGCCGAGGATCGCCAGCACCGCCCCGACGAGGGCGATCCCGTTGCCCGGACGGTGCGAGACGTTGAAGCTGGCCCACTGCTTGTAGCCCTCGAAGGTGACGCTCCCGTAGCCGTCCGGAAGGGTCCAGCCCTGGCCCGGCTTCAACCGGACCTTGGCGGGCTCGCCCTCCTGCTGGAGCTGGGTGAGGTTCTTCGTGTTGAGCTGGTAGATGTTCTGCGGCAGGCCGGAGTCGGTGCCCAGGTCTCCCGCGTAGGCGTTGAGCACCAGCGCCGGGTCCGCGTCACCGGGGAACAGCGAGCGCGGGCCCGTGTTCCGGTCGAACGCCACCGGGGCGGTCGGCAGGAAGAAGCCGGAGAAACCCATCTGGGTCTTCTTGCCGTCCTTGTCGCCGTAGTCGGAGACCTTGACGACACCGGTGGACGTCAGGTTGCCGTCCTGCGGCAGGAACGGGGTCGCGCCGGTGTAGACGACGTCGCCCGCGCCGTTCCGCACGGTGATCACCGGGGCGTAGCCGTGCCCGATCAGGTAGAACTTGCTGCCGCCGACCTCCAGCGGGTGGTTCACCTCGATCGTGCCCTGCTTGAGCTTCCCGGCGTCGCTGCCCCCGTAGTACTCGACGTGCGCGGTGAACTCCCGTGCGCTGCCGATCTGGTCGCCCCGGCTCTGGAACTTCGAGGTGAAGTTCTTCAGCTTCACGTAGAACGGGTCGAGGTCGTCGGTGCCGTAGAACCTGGTCCCGGTGAAGTCGTCCAGCTGCGTGATGGTGTTCGAGTAGCCCTCGCCCTCGACCAGCAGCTTGCCGCCGGTGCCGCTCGCCAGGCTCGCCCAGGCGAAACCGCCGAGCAGCGCGAACAGCGACAGGTGGAAGACCAGGTTGCCGACCTCGCGCAGGTAGCCCTTCTCGGCCGCCACCGCGCCGCCGCCGAGGTGCGCGCGGAACCGCCGCGCCCGCAGCAGCCGGTGCGCGGCGGCGTTGACGTCCGCGACGTCCGCGTCCGTCCGCCAGGCCGCGTACACCGGCATCCGGGTCAGGTTGCGCGGCGCGGCCGGCGGCTGCGCCCGCAGCACCCCGACGAACTGCCAGGTGCGGGGGACGATGCAGCCCGCCAGCGAGACGAACAGCAGGATGTAGATCGCCGAGAACCAGACCGAGCTGTAGACGTCGAACAGCTGGAGCTTCTCGTAGATCGGCGCGACCGTGGCGTGCTGCGCCTTCCAGCTCTCGACCTTGAACTGGTTCTGGCCGTTCTGCGGGATCAGCGAACCGGGGATGGCCGCCAGCGACAGCAGGAAGAGCAGGATCAGCGCGACCCGCATCGACGTCAGCTGACGCCACATCCAGCGCAGCCAGCCGAGCACGCCGATGCCGGTCGGGCCGTCCGACTCGATCGGGGCGGTGGTCATCCTCTCCGCCGCGTCCTCGACCTCCTGCGCGGGCAGCTCGGTACCGGTCGTGGTCTTGCTCACGGTCAGATTCCGATCTGGAAGGAGGCGGTCCAGGACTGCAGCTCGTTCACCATCGAGTTCCAGAGCCCGGTGACGAGCAGCAGACCGACCACGACGAGCATGCCGCCGCCGATCCGCATGACGAGCGGGTAGTGCCGCTTGACCCAGCCGAAGGCGCCCAGCGCCCGGCGGAAGGCCACCGCGGCCACGACGAACGGTACGCCCAGGCCCAGGCAGTAGGCGGTCATCAGCAGCGCGGCGCGGCCGGCATCGGCCTCGTTGAGCGCCAGGTTCTGCACGGCGGCCAGGGTCGGGCCGAGGCAGGGCGTCCAACCGACGCCGAAGACCACGCCCAGCATCGGCGCGCCGACGAGGCCGACCGCCGGGCGGCGGTGCGAGCGCAGCTCGCGCATGCTCAACCCGGGCACCAGCCCCATGAAGGCCAGGCCCATCACGACGGTCAGCGCGCCGAGCACGATCGAGATGACGCGCTCGTGCTCCAGCAGCGTCGACCCGAAGTAGCCGAACAGCGCCCCGGTGGAGACGAAGACGGCGGTGAAGCCGAGGATGAACAGCAGCACCCCGGCCAGCATCCGGCCGCGCCGGGCCCCGCGCGCGTCCGCGAGGTCGGCGGCGGAGAAGCCGGTGACGTAGGAGAGGTAGCCGGGCACCAGCGGCAGAACGCACGGCGAGAAGAACGACACCAGACCGGCCACCAGCGCGATCGGCACGGCCACCAGCAGCGCCCCGCTCTGGATCGTCCCGGTCGTGTCGGCGAGGAGTGCGGCACTCACTGCTTCTGCTCCGCGAGCACCGGCTGGATCATCGACTCCAGGCCGTCGTCGATCTGGCCGCCGACGGCACGGGCGGCGAGCTTGCCCTCGCGGTCGACCACGATGGTGGTCGGCACGGACTGCGAGTTGAGGCTGCCCTTGGGGAACTTCAGCAGCTGGGTGCCCGCAGGGTCGTAGAGGCTGGGGTAGGTGACGCCCTTCTCCTGCTCGAAGCGGACCGCGTTGGCCTTCTCGGGGTCCCGGGTGTTGATGCCGAGGAACTGGACGCCCTGGTCCTTGTACTTGTCCCAGACCCGCTGGAGGTCGTCCGCCTCGGCCCGGCACGGCCCGCACCAGGAACCCCAGACGTTGAGGACGACGACCTTGCCCCGGTAGTCGGAGAGCTTGACCGGGGTGTCCTCCAGCGTGTTGCCGGAGATGTCCGGCGCGTCCTGGCGATGTCCGGCGGCAGCCGTGGAGATGTTGCTGCCCTTGGCCTTGACGAAACCGATCTGGCCGTCACCGCTGGCCGACGAACCGGAGGAGGAACAGCCGCTGAGGGCGAGCGCGGCGGCGACGGCGGTGGCGGCGGCCGCTGCGGCGAGACGGGGACGGGGGCGCGTCATGCCAGACATGTGAAAAGTTTCGCATGGAGTTCCAGGCAGGTTCGGGGGGGTCCGGCCTTCCGTGTCGAACCCCCTCTGACCTGCGGCGGTACCGGAGCGGCGGGTCGCGGCGAGGGTGATGAACCCCATATTTAGCCGGGCCCTACATCGGGCGGGGGCACTCGTCCCGTCCGCCGCACGGCGTCCGTGGCGGCGGAGCCGCGTGCCCCGGGGCACGGGGTTCCGCCGCCACGGCGGTGACGCTGCGGCGAGCACGCCGCGGCGAGGACGCCACGTCACGAGGACGCCACGCCGCGGGGAGGGCGTCGCCGCGGAGGGCGCGGGGTCAGGCGCCGAAGCTCTTGCCCACCGGCTTGCTCTTGCCGCCCTTGCCGACCAGGTGCACCGGCAGCAGGTCGCGGGCGGGCTCGCGGTAGCCGACCGACACGATCCGGTCCCCCTCGTACGTGAAGCTGGTCAGCGAGGCCAGCGAGCACTGCCGGTTGCGCGGGTCGTGCCAGAGCCGGCGGCGCTCCACGAAGGAGCGGACGATCCAGATCGGCAGCTGGTGGCTGACGCAGACCGCCTCGTGCCCGCGCGCGGCGTCCCGGGCGGCGGCCAGCGCGCCCATCATCCGCACCGCCTGCTCCAGGTACGGCTCGCCCCAGGAGGGCCGGAACGGGTTGGTGAGGTACTTCCAGTAGGCCGGGTTGCGCAGCGAGCCGTCGCCCACCCCGAAGGTCTTGCCCTCGAAGATGTTCTCCGCCTCGATCAGCCGCCCGTCCACCGCGACGTCCAGGCCGTGCGACTTGGCGATCGGCTCGGCGGTCTCCTGGGCCCGCTCCAGCGGGGACGCCACCACGTGGGTGATGTCCCGGCCGGACAGGTCCTCGGCGACCCGGTCGGCCATCTGCCGGCCCAGCTCGGACAGTCGGTAGCCCGGGAGGCGGCCGTACAGGACGCCCTCCGGGTTGTGCACCTCGCCGTGCCGCATCAGGTGGACGACGGTGATCTCTTCGGCACTCACTTCTCAGTACTCCTGGGAGCTTCGTAGGGGTCGTCCGGAGCCTAGGCCGTGGCCGGGGCGGTGGCCTCGGCGGCCGCCCGGGCGGCGATGGGCAGGGCGGCGGCGATCCGCTCGACCGCCCGCTCGTCGTGGGAGGCCGAGACGAACCAGGACTCGAACGCGGACGGCGGCAGGTAGACGCCCTCGGCGAGCATCGCGTGGAAGAACGCGGTGAAGCGGAACGCCTCCTGGGTCTTCGCCCGCTCGTAGTCGGTGACCGCGCCCTCGGTGAAGAACACCGAGAACATGTTCCCGGCGGTCTGCAGCCGGTGCACGACGCCCTCCTTGGTCAGCGCGTCCGACACCAGGCCGGAGACCTCGGCGGCGACCCGGTCGACGGTGGCGTACACCTCGTCGGTGCAGCCCCGCAGCTGGGCCAGGCCGGCCGCGGTGGCGATCGGGTTCCCGGAGAGCGTGCCGGCCTGGTAGACCGGGCCGGCCGGGGCCAGGTGGGCCATCACGTCGGCACGGCCGCCGAAGGCCGCCGCCGGGAAGCCGCCGCCCATGACCTTGCCGAAGGTCAGCAGGTCGGGCGCCCAGCCCTCACGCGCCGCCTCCAGGCCGTACCAGCCTGCCTTGGAGACGCGGAAGCCGGTCATCACCTCGTCGGAGATGAACAGCGCGCCGTTCTCCCCGCAGACCCGGGCCAGGCCGGCGTTGAAGCCGGGCAGCGGCGGGACGACGCCCATGTTGCCGGGCGAGGCCTCGGTGATCACGCAGGCGATCTCGCCGGGGTGGGCCCGGAAGGCCTCCTCGACCGCGGCGAGGTCGTTGTACGGCAGCACGATGGTGTCGCCGGCCTGCGCGCCGGTGACGCCCGGGGTGTCCGGCAGGCCGAAGGTGGCCACACCGGAACCGGCGGCGGCCAGCAGCGCGTCCACATGGCCGTGGTAGCAACCGGCGAACTTCACGATCTTGGCCCGGCCGGTGAAGCCGCGGGCCAGCCGGATCGCCGACATGGTGGCCTCGGTACCGGAGGAGACCAGGCGGACCTGCTCGACCGGGGCGACCCGCGCGACGATCTCCTCGGCCAGCTCGACCTCGCCCTGGCCGGGCGTGCCGAACGACGTGCCGCGCGTCACCGCCTCCCGGACGGCGTCGAGCACGGCGGGATGCGCGTGGCCGAGGATCATCGGGCCCCACGAGCAGACCAGGTCGACGTACTCGCGCCCGTCGGCGTCGGTCAGGTAGGGGCCGGTGCCGGACACCATGAAGCGCGGCGTACCTCCGACGGCGCGGAACGCGCGCACCGGGGAGTTGACGCCGCCGGGGGTGACGACCGAGGCGCGGTCGAAGAGCGACTGGGACTGGGGTGCTTCGTAGGGGTAGCTCACGTGGGACATGGTCTCAAATCGTGTCCTTCACCTCTGCATGTCGGACCTCATCATCTGGAACGATGATCCGGGCGCCAAAGTCTGTACGGTTATCCGTACAACGGGTCCCCTGGCTGTGTCGGCTCTCCGAACCAGTCAGACTATGTACCCGGAGTGCGTCCAGAGTGCCCCGCACTCGGGATGCACGGGCACTCCGTGTCGATGCAGGGGTGTGAAGAGGACTGCCGCGTACCTCGACTGGGTACGGCGGCGCATGACGGGTAAGGAGCACGTCCGGCGGGACGCCGGGTGTGCGGGGGTCTGTCGATTCCGGCGAATTCCGGTGAGGATGGTCCGAGTGTCCGAGGCGCAGGACGGCTACGACGAGGCCGCGGGTGGCCCCCGCCGCCCCGCCGAGGCCGCACGCGGGGGTACGGGAGCGGGAACGGGGCGTGGCGGTCGTGGTGGCGAGAGGCGGGGTGAGGGACGCGTGGGGGTGACCTACAAGTACTTCGGGGCACCCGACCGCGCCACCGCCGCCAGAGTCCCGACGGCGCTCGGCCCCGGCGGGCTCGGCCTCGACGCGGGCGAGCTCGGCTCGCTCGGCCGGCTCGGGGACCTGATGGAGACCAGCGGCTCGCCCAACGGCCACCTCTCCACCAAGATCAAGCCGGAGACCATGAGCGCCATGGTCCTCACCGGCATCCAGGGCGTGCCGCTGCACCAGGTCCCGCCGCTGGAGCTGGTGGTGCTGCACCCCGACTACGCCGTCGTGCAGCTCCCGCAGAACGTGGTCGAGCCGCTGCGCAAGGCGGACGAGACCGAGCTCGGCGCCGCAGCGTTCATCTGGTCCACCGTCCCCGACCGCCGGGGCCCGCGCGACGCCTTCGTGATCTACAGCATGCTGCACGAGTGGCAGGACTTCGCGAACCGCCTGCACGACGCCGGCCACCAGCTCTACTGTCTCGTCTGGCCCTGATCCCTCCGGTCCGAACCCGGACCCGAACCTGGGATACCTGACACCGGAACACCTGACACCGGAACACCCGCCCCGGCCCCGAACCGACGTTCGGGGCCGGAGTCGTCGGCAGGTCAGCCGCCGGAGCCGTAGGTGGTGTTGGCGCAGATGTCGTCGTCGGCCGAGCGGGCCTCCTCGGTGACCGAGGTGGGCAGCGGGGCGGGCGCGGTCGGGGTGGCCGCCGGCGCACCCGAGGCGGCGGCGCCGCCGTTGGCGTCGGCGTAGTCCTTGCCGAGCACCACGCTGATCCCCGCCGCCGAACTGGCGGCCAGGGTGGCCCCGGGGAAGAGCGCGGCGACCTTCTCGGCGTTGGCCTTCTGCCCGGCGCCGTACTCAATCGTGGTGGTGGCCTTGTTGGTGGACTTCGCCGTCATGGTGCCGGTGACGGTGAACTTCGCCGCCTTGAGGGCCTCGCTCGCCTTGCCCGCCAGGCCGTTGACGGTCGTTCCGTTGTAGACCGCCACCTTGACCGGGGTCGTCACGGCCGCGGTGGTGGGCGGGGCGGTGGTGGTCGGGGCCGCCGGCGTCGGCACGGCCGGGGTCTCCGGCGCCGCCGCGGGTGCGTCGGGCTGCTGACCGGTGGCGTCCTTGCCGTCGAGGGTGTGGTCGGCCCGGATGGCCTCCCACAGCTTGTCGGCGTCGGGCTTCACCAGGTCGAGGTTGGCACCGTGGTAACGCCACGGCGGGGTGACGAACTTGAGGTCGTGCATGTCGATGCCCTTGAGCGAGAGCGCGAGGGACATCAGCTTGTCGACCGAGTTCAGGCCCTCGTCGACGCGCAGCGACTTGGTCGCGGCGTCGGCCAGCGGCAACAGGGTGGTCGGGTCGAGACCCTGCTTCTTCACCGTGCTGATCATCGAGCTCATGAAGGCCTGCTGACGCTTCATCCGGCCGATGTCGGAGCCGTCGCCGATGCCGTGCCGCAGCCGGACGTAGTCGAGGGCCTTCTGGCCGTCCACCTTCTGCTTGCCGACCGGGAGGACCTGCGCACCCTTCTTGTTGAGGTTCGGGTTGATGTCGCCCTCGTAGATCGCCTTGGGGAGGCAGACCTCGACGCCGCCGACGGCCTTGGTCATCGAGGAGAAGCCCGAGAAGTCCACGACGATGGTGTGGTCCACCCGGATCCCGGTGAGCTTCTCCACCGTGTTCTGGGTGCAGGCCGGGTTGCCCTCCGGTGAGCCGCCCGTCTCGAACGCGGCGTTGAAGAGGACGTCGTCGCCCTTCTGCTCCTTGGTCCACTTCCCGTTCGGCAGCTTGCACGGCGGGATCACGGCCAGGGTGTTGCGGGGGATCGAGACGCCGATGGCGTTCTTGTGGTCGGCGTAGACGTGCAGGAGGATCGTGGTGTCCGAGCGGGCGCCCTCGGAGTTGCCGCCGCCGAGGTCGGAGTTCCCGCCGCCGCGGCTGTCGGAACCGATCAGCAGGATGTTCACCGGCTTGTTGCCGTTGGCGTCCGCGGTGGCCTCCGGCGGGCGGTCCTTGCTGACCGCGTCCGAGTCGAAGGTCTTGATGTTGCCGCTGAGCTTGAAGTAGATCGCTCCGCCGGTGCCGGCTATGAGCACCAGGGCGCCGACCGCCGTCCAGCCGACGATCTTCTTGACGTTCCGCTCGGGCTTCTTGCCGCGTCCGCCGGACCTGCGGTGCCCGGAACCACCGCCCTGGCCCCCGTCGCCGCCCTGGCCGCCGCGGCCGCCACGGCCCTGCGACTGCGCCGCCTTTCGGGCCTCGGCACGTCCGCCGGCCCGGGGGGCCGGGATCGAGCCCGTGGCGCCGTCCTTGGCGGCCGGAGCCGTCGCCGCCCGGGCGCCGGAACGGGTGCCGGAGCCGGTGGGGCCGCCCGTGGAACCCGCCGAGCCGGTCGAGCCCTCCGACCGTGGTCGGGCCACGCTGGGCTGACTCCTGTCTCGGCGACCCGACATCCCCGCACCTCTCACGGCTGTGCCATCGAACGAACGGCGGCCAGGAAATGCCCCCCTGGTGCCAGGTGGAGCATACAAGCCGACCGGAAACCGCCTTCCGCCGCGCCGGGTGAGGACGTCGTCAGGGGTCGGAGCACGGGTCGGGGCGGAGCTCGGGGCGGAGGTCCCGGCAGAGGTCTGGACCGGTGGCGGGACGGGCCGCGGTGGCCCTCGGCAGGGCGTTCGGCCAGGGACCCCGCCCTCCCCGACCCCCGTCGCGCGAGCGGGCGGATGCCCTCGCGCCCGTGAGCCCCCCTCCGTGAACCGGAAATGCCCGACCGCTGTCGGGCCGAATTCCGCGGTGCCACGCCACCGGAGGACGTCGAACGCGACGAAACAGGGAGGAGGGCGTTCGCGGACCTTCGGCCGCAGGCCGGGAATCTCCCGCTCGGTGCTTGACCGCCCGGATCCGGGCGGTCAAGATCCGCGCCATGCCGCTTTCACCGGCGTTGTCGCGGCGTTGCCACCGGCGTTGTCACCGCTGCGGCGACGGGGCGGCTCTCCGGTGTGCCGCCGCTGTGCGAGGAGTCCCGCAGCCCCGCCCCCGACTCCGATCGGACTGCCCGGAGTTCGTCCGCCGCCGTGCCTGCGCGGCGCCGGGGAGAACAGGCACACGCGAGCGGATTCACACCTCGGTGCGGAGGCCCGGAAACGATCCGCCCCCCCTGACGACTGCCGCCCGCGCCGGTTCGGCTCGGCGACGTCTCCTCCGCGCCTGTCGAACGGTCATTTCCGTGGACCGGCCGCCGTGCTGCGACGTTCTGTCCGCCACAGTTCCGTTGATCCGCCGCGCACTCCACCGAAAAGGTTCACCGCCGCGACGGGGACCGGGCGCCACGGGCGGACCCGGCCGCCCCGATGCGCCCGATCGCCGACCGTCCTTCGGGCGGCCTCAGCTCCGCGCCCGGCGCGCCCGGCGGACCGTGCGCTCGCTCTCCACCGGCTCCGCCAGCGCGCCGCCCACCAACCGGGTCAGCGCCGAGACGAACACCGTGCGCTCGCCCTCCGGCAGCGACTCCAGCACCTCCCGGTGCACCCGGTCCGCGATCGCCGTACCCCGCTCGACGGCCCGCTCGCCGTCCCCGGTGACCGAGATGATCCTGGCCCGGCGATCGGTGACGGACGGCCTGCGCTCGGCCAGCCCGGCCTTCTCCAGCTCGTCGACGGTCACCACCATGGTGGTCTTGTCCAGGTCCGCGAGCTCGGCCAGCTGGATCTGGGTGCGCTCGCCCTCCAGGGCGTGGAAGAGCACGCAGTACGCGCGCGGCGTGATGCCGAGCTCGACGAAGGCGGCCGCCATCCGCGTCGCCAGGACGTGACTGGCGTGGTCCAGCAGGCCGGAGATGTCACGGATCTGGCGCGCGGGCGGACTCGTCGTCATGGCTCCGAGACTAGCAACACCGTCCGCAGGCGGATGATCCCGTGCGGGAGTGCCCGGTCTCCCCCACCGGCACTCCCCCGCCGGCACTCCTCCACCGGCGCTCCCGCACGGGAACTCCCGCACGGGCGGGCCCGGCTACGGGATGCCGAGCTCGAACAGTGCGTACCCGGCGTACCATCCGGCCGCCACCGCGGGCATGGCGAACAGGCCCGCCACCGTGGTCGGCCGCAGCCGGCGCAGCGCGATCGCCAGCCCGATGAACAGCGGGAAGGCCGGCAGCAGGTAGCGCGAGATGTTGCCGTAGATCTGGTTGCTGCTCAGCGCGGTGAACAGGGTCAGCAGCGTGTAGACCACCAGCACCAGCGGCGGTCGCAGCCGCAGCAGGAGCACCAGCAGCCCGGGCAGGGCGATCAGCAGCGCCACCGCGATCAGGTCCGGTGCGGGGTTGGACTGCCAGAACGTCCAGTGCCCGGTGACCACGTCCAGCGTGGTGCGGGCGGTCGAGGCCCCCCAGTCGAAGTAGCGGTTCCAGGCACCGCGCTGCAGCTTGAAGTAGCCGGTCCAGTCGCCCATCCGGTAGCCGACCCAGGCGACGTACCCGAGCAGCCCCCAGGGGGTGATCAGCATCGCGGTCAGCGGGCGGGCGATCCCGTCGGTGCGCCGGACCAGCGCCACCAGCGCCGTGATCGAGACCGCCGCGATCAGCGCGGCGGCGGTCGGCCGGTTGAGACCGGCCACCAGCGCGAGCGTTCCCGCGGCCAGCCAGCGCCGGGTCATCACGCAGTAGCAGGCCCAGGTGGACAGGGCGACGAAGAGCGAGTCCGAGTAGACCGCCCACTCCACGCCCGAGCCCGGGAAGAGCCCCCAGATCACCGCCGCGATCACGCCCGCCCGGAAGCCCCCGAGCCGCTCGGCGATCGCGAAGATCCCGGCCGCCGCGACGAACGAGGCGATCACCGAGACGACGATGCCCGAGCCGTACGGCCCCAGCCCGGTGATCGTCCCCACCAGGCGCATCAGCCAGGGGTAGAGGGGGAAGAACGCGGCCGAGTTCTCGTAGTAGGTGGCGAGCGGGTAGCCGTGCAGCGCGATCAGCTGCGGGTCGTAGCCGTTCTCGGCGATCCGCTGGTACCAGATGCCGTCCCAGGTCCCCAGCACGTCCCACGGCTGGGCGCCGCCGCCCCGCCCCGGGTCCTTCTTCAGGAAGTCCTCGGTGTGCGAGAGCAGCAGCAGGAAGACGGTCAGGCCGGTCGCCTTCACCACGGCGTACGCGCCGAGCGCGGGCGCGAACCGGTCGACCGCGGCGGCGAACCGCCCCTGTCGTCGCTCCGGCTCCGCCCCGACCTCCCGCTCCACCGTCTCCGGAGGCGGCGGCACTCCCGCGCCACCGCCCGACGACTCGGTGCTCGATGCCGTGCTCATCAGCTCTGGACTCCCCGCCCCACTCGTGACCGGCGCGCCGACCGACACAGCGACGCCGGCCGAGCCTACGACACCGCCTTCTCCCGCCCCACCCCAACCTTCCGTGTCCGCCCTTCCACCACCGGGAGCCGCGGCCCGGCAGCGACGGACGGCAGTGACGGACAGGCAGCGACGGACAGGCAGCGACGGACAGCGGCGACACGCGGCGGGGAGACGGCGGTGACACGGCAGGGCCGCCGCCACCCCGGGCAGCGGGGCGGCGGCGGCCGGTCGGGGCGGGTCAGTCCCGGAGGTGGACGATGCCGAGCTTGGTGAGCTGCCAGAGCTGGGTGGGGGCACCGGTGTCGGCCGCGAGCTGGACGAGCGGGTTGCCCCCGGCGTCGAGCCGGCCGGTGGCGGTGACGACCTTGCCCTGGTCCTGCGAGTCGGCCAGCTTCCAGAGGCCGTCGCCGGCCGGTTTCACGAACCAGCGCTGGTTGCCGCCGCCGTGGCACCGCCACTGCTGGATGCGGGTGCCGGGTGCGGTCGAGCCGGCGTCGGCGTCCAGGCACATGGCGCGGTTGCCGCTGAAGGAGAGTTCGTAGCTGCCGCCGGCCCCGGCCTCCAGGACGAAGGACTGGTTGAGCCCGCCGGTGGCCGGATAGGTGATGGCGGCCCGGCCGTTGGTGGCGTCCCCGTACGTGCCGCCGCCGCTGAGGTCCAGCGCCCGGCCGTCGGCGGCGTTGGCCAACCGGTACCAGGCGCCGTCCTCGGGCTCGTCGGCGATCGGTCGACCGGGGGTGAGCGGCTGGATGGAGGTGGTGTTCCGCTGGTCGAGCGTGCAGTACGCCTGGGTGAGGTCGGTGCGGGCGTAGAACTGGCCGAGGCAGACCCCCTCGCCGCGGTAGCCGGCCACCCGCAGGTGGTACGACTGGCGGACCATGTTCATGCACAGGCCGGGGATGCCGATCTGCTGGTCACAGCCGTTGCGGACCCACTCGGAGAGGTTGATGACGTCCCCGTTGGTGTACTCGTACGGGGAGCTGGTCCACTTCGCGCAGACCTCGTGGCCGAAGGCGACCCGGCGCTGGTCGAGGTAGCGGACGCCGGGCACCTGTTCGGCCGCCCCGCGCAGCGCGTCGCTGAAGAGCGGCACCACCCAGTTGTGGCCCCAGGCGAGGTCCTCGGGGAAGGCCGGGCAGCCGTCGGCGACCTTGCCGAGGTAGTCGTTGCGCCGGATGTCCGGGGTGATCGGATTGAAGTACGACTGGTAGACCAGCTGGTAGGAGCCGTCGGCGTAGCCGGCCCTCCGCATGGTCTGCCGGATGTTCTGCAGCGCGGCGACCACCTTGGGCCGGACCTGCTGGGCCCGGCGGGCGATCTCGGCGCTGCCGATGGTGTCGCGGCACCCCTGGTCCTTGGGGATCGGGAAGTACTGCGCGAGGCAGTGCATCATGATCCCGCTGAAGTCGAAGTCGTCGTTGGCGCCGATGGTGACGACGACGAGCTTCACGTCGTACGCGGCGGCCACGCCGGCGAGCTGGACGTCCTGCTTGGCCTCGCCGAAGTCCCCGCTGCCGGGGCCGGTGATCTTCGCCAGTTCGGGGTCGCTGACCAGGTCGCCGGTCTGGGCGCCGGAGCAGGCGAGGTCGATCGGGGTGACGCCGGCGATGTCGGTGACGAAGATCTCCGACTTGGGGTGCCGGTGGCAGTAGTTGGCGGGGCTGTCCGTCTCGGGGAAGTAGCCGTCGGCGGTGTCGGTGCCGGCGCCCTCCCCGGAGATGGCGCTGTCGCCGAGGGCGACGATCGCGGGCGGGCGGGCGGTGGCGGCCCCGGAGCCCGCCGGGGCGGCGCCCGCGAGGGCGGCGGGGGTGGCGACCGTGCCGAGGGCGGCGGGGGTGGCGACCGTGCCGAGGGCGGCGACGAGGGCGCCCGCCGCCAGCAGCGCGCCGTAGGGGGAGCGGCGCGCGACCGTCCGGTTCCGCCGCGCACCTGCCCGTCGTGACCTGATCACACGCGACTCCTTGCGGGTGGGGACCGCCCGGCCGGGGGGTGCCCGACGGTTCGGAGCGTGGGGGGCTTCGGAGCTTCGGAGCGTAGAAAG
Organism: Kitasatospora sp. NPDC127035; assembly: GCF_042726075.1. Lineage (NCBI taxonomy): Bacteria > Bacillati > Actinomycetota > Actinomycetes > Kitasatosporales > Streptomycetaceae > Kitasatospora > Kitasatospora sp. NPDC127035. The sequence continues at coordinate 168,713 of NZ_JBHXDN010000014.1, forward strand.
GTGAGCAGGTCTCATATTCTAGGTACTGACAAGTAACGCAACAAGGCCCCTGACAACACCGGCAGTTGACGACCGCCCGGACCGACCGAACCGACGGGCCGGACGGGCCGGACGGGACCAACGGGGCGGACGGGGCGGACCGAACCGGCCGGGCTCACCGGTCGCCCCCGCCGGCCGCCCCCGGACATGCCGAGAGCCGCCGCCCCGCGCCCCAGGAGGGAAGCACGGGAACGGCGGCTCGCAGCGGGCCGGACCGGTCGCAGATCAGCCGTGGTTGACGCAGGTGTTGCCGAACGCGGGGTTCAGCAGACCGATGATGTCGATGGTGTTGCCGCACAGGTTGACCGGAACGTGGACCGGGACCTGCAGCTGGTTGCCGGAGATGACACCGGGGGAACCCGCGGCAACACCCTCCGCACCGGAGCTGGCCATCGCGGTGCCGGCACCGGCCGCCACGATGCCGACTACAGCGGCGCCGACGGCGGCCGTCTTCTTGATGCTCATACGAGCCTCCTGACTGTTCGACAGAGATGCACGGGGAGTGCGACATCTCCAACGAGACCCGGTCGAGCCGGTTGCTGGGGCACCCCCACTGTCACCCATCCGGAGGAACGGAACGGCCCGCCAGGCATTCGGGTGATCAGCACATCCGACCGTTTCCCCCCGAGCGCTCCCTCGTTCTCCCTGGCGGAACACGCTCCGCCCCGCTCCTCACGACGCTCTCTACGACGAATCGAGTCCCGCACATGCGCAAGCTCGCCCACGGCGTCCTCGGCACCGCGGCCACCGCCGCCCTGCTGGCCGCCGGCGCCGGCGCCGCCCACGCCCACGGCGCGTCCGCCGAGGGCGTCGCGGCCGGCTCCCCCGGCGTGGCCTCGGGCAACCAGATCCAGATCCCGGTGCACGTCCCGGTCAACCTGTGCGGCAACTCGATCAACGTGGTCGGCCTGCTCAACCCGGCGTTCGGCAACACCTGCGTCAACGCCTGATCCGGGGCGGCACCGCCGCCCGGCCCGCCCCCAGACGGGCGGCACCTCGACTCCGGGAGATCCGACGCCGGTCCAAGCCCGTCCGGAATTCCTCCTGGTCGTGCGTCTGCACGAATTCTTCCCGGCCGTGCGGGAATCGTTCGCGGCGCGCGGTGAAGCGGCGGCCGAATCATCGCCCGAGCCATGGGCGACACGCGCCATCTGGGCCGCCCGAGTGACAATCACGGCATTCCCAGAAGCCGACGGGCAAGGATTTCACCTCGCCCGGCTCCCGACTATTCCACAGACGGTCGGGCAGAAAACGGAGGAAGAACCACATGCGTAACCTCAAGAAGGCCGCCGCCCTGTCCCTCGCCGCCGCCGGTCTGGTGGTCGGTGCGGCCGGCGGCGCGTTCGCCAGCTCCGGCGCCCAGGGTGTCGCCGCCGGCTCCCCGGGTGTGCTCTCCGGCAACCAGATCCAGATCCCGGTGCACATCCCGGTCAACGTCTGCGGCAACTCCATCGGGATCGTCAGCATCCTGAACCCGGCGTTCGGCAACACCTGCGTCAACGCCGGCTGAACCGGCGGTCGCCGCACCGGTGACCGCCGTACTGCCGAATCCGTGCCGCACCCCGCCAGTGGCGGGGTGCGGCCCGCTACCGTGTGTGATCGAGGAGATCAACCCCCATGCAGAACGTGAAGAAGGCCGCCGTCCTCTCCGCCGCCGCCGCCGGCCTGGTGATGGGTGCGGCGGGCGCCGCCTCCGCCAGCTCCGGCGCGGAGGGCGTCGCCGCCGGCTCGCCCGGTGTCGTCTCCGGCAACCAGCTCCAGGTCCCGGTGCACATCCCGGTCAACCTGTGCGGCAACTCCGTGAACGTCATCGGCCTGCTCAACCCGGCGTTCGGCAACACCTGCATCAACGCCGAGGCGCCGCAGCACCACGTCGAGGACGACTGCTGATCCCGTCCGGCACGCGTTCCGGCCGCGCTGCCCTCCGGCCCACCGGCCGGGGGGCGGTTCGGCGTACCCGGGCGCGGTCCGGCCGCGCCGGGACCCACTCCCCCGAAGGGTGATTCCGCATGGTTTCGAAGAAGAGCGGGGCCGGCCTCGCCGCCGCCCTGGGTGCCGCGATGCTGCTCGGCGGCGCGGGAGCCGCACACGCGGCCCCGGCCGAGGGCGGTGCCTCGCTGACCAAGACCGACCTCGCCCAGGCACTCGGCGGCACGACCACCGGCCTCGGCTACGGCGTCGCACCGATCAAGGACCTGCGTCTGGACCCGTGGGCCAACTCCTCGGCCGACGTGCTGAACAACGGCGCGACCGTCAAGCCGGAGAACACCGGCCTGGCGCCGATCGGCACCGAGACGCTGACCGGCCCGCTCAGCGCCGGCGGCGGACCGCGCGACCTGCCGGTGGTCGGCCAGCTGCTCGGGGCACTGCCCGGCTGAGCCGGACGCCCGGCGGCCGTCCGCGATCCACGGCCGTACGCGGGAGAGCCCGGCACCCCCGTTCGGAGCGGGGTGCCGGGCTCTCCCGTGTACTGCGTCCGGCGTGCTGCGCGCTGCGGTGCGGGCGGCTGCTACAGCTGGGCGAGGCCGGCCAGGCCGGTCTCCTGCACCACGCCGGTGGCGGTCGCGGTGGTGGTGGTCGCCAGGTTGCCCACCGAGTCGGTCACCGAGATCCGCTCGTCCTCGTTGCCGAGGGTGGCCTTGGCCCCCGGAACGGCCTGGACGGCGCCGGTCACCAGCCGCGGGTCGATCTCGTCCACCTTGACCCGGCCGTCGGCGAGCTGTCCGGTGCCGTCCTGGACGACCGAGAGCGGCCTGCCGAGGCCCAGCCCGGGGGTGTCGGCGTGCAGCGGCGCGGCCGGGGCGTCCAGCAGCAGCTCGCCGAGGTCGGCGCCCTGGTCGACCAGGGGCAGCGGCAGCTCGGCCTTCGCGGTCGGGCCCACCTTGCCGGTGCCGAGGGCGGGGACGATCCGCTCCGGGATCAGCGCGCCGCCGGTGGTGTGGGCGGGCACGGGGGGCATCAGCAGCGAGGTCGGGATGCCGCCGGAGATCCGGCTGCCCAACGGCGCCACCGGCACGTCCACCGGGACCTGCTGGGTCGCCAGCTGGTCCTCCAGCGCCCCGACCTGCTCGGGGCTGACCGGGGCCGCGGCCGAGGCCGCCCCCTGGGAGGCGAGTACGCCCGCACCGACCGCCAGCAGCATCGCGCCGGCCCGCTTGGAGAACCTCATGCTTTTCACCGTTCCGCCTGTCCGTACTGGAGATCTCTGGGGAGGGCTGCGCGGGCGCAGCCCAAAGCAATCTGTCTCAACGAGCCACCGGGATCCCGGATTGCGGGCGTTAACCGGTTCGGGCTAATAATCCGACCGGGAAGGGGTTCGGGTCGCGCCTCCCGGACTCTTTTCAAAAATCCCCGTAACCTTCCGTGCCGTCATTCTTTGATCTGAACGTCAGTGACTGCAGACCGGGTCTGAGCGTTGTACGCGTTGTACGCACGGAAACTCAAGAGCATTTCAGAGAGGGATCTCCCCATGATCCAGAAGTCCTTCGCCGCCGCCGGGCTGGCTGCCGCCGCGCTGGCCGCCGCCGCCGCGCCGGCCTCGGCCATCGGTGACTCGGACGGCTCCGCCGGGTCCTTCCAGGGCAACGGCGGCACCAACTTCACCGGCACCGTCGGCGACCACAGCCCGAACTTCCACTTCCTGGACAACGCGAACGTCTGCCTGCCGGAGATCCACAACATCGCCGTCGGCGTGCTCGGCGTGGCCGTCCCGGTCGAGGTCCCGATCGCCAACAGCGGTGGCAAGCAGTACTGCACCCAGGGTCAGGGCACCCAGACCAAGGGCGACTCGGGCGTCTCCCACCTCATCGGCTGACCGCTCGCCCCACCTGCGTCACCCCTCCAGAACCACCCTTCGAATCGCTCCCCGATTCATCCCCCGAGAGGAACACCGAAATGATCAAGAAGTCCCTCGCCGCCGCCGGCCTCGCCGCCGCCGCCATCGCGATGTCCGCCGGCTCGGCCTCGGCCATCGCCGACTCGGACGGCTCCGCCGTCTCGGTCCAGGGCAACGGTGGCACCAACCAGACCGGCACCCACGGCGACCACAGCCCGAACTTCCACACCCTCGACAACGCGAACATCTGCCTGCCGGAGGTCCACAACATCGCGGTCGCCGTCCTCGGCGTGGCCGTCCCGGTCGAGGTGCCGATCCTCAACAGCACCCCGAAGCAGATCTGCAACGTCGGCCAGAACACCCAGTCCTCGGGCGACGCGGGTGTCTCGCACCTGATCGGCTGATCCTGCGGCACGGTGCGGCGGAGGGCCCGGGGACGTCTGGTCCCCGGGCCCTCCCGGCGTACGGGACCGGACGTCCGGCCGGCCGCACTCCGCGTGCGGGCCGGCCGGGTGACAGGCCGTCGGAACGGCGCGTGGGGCGCCGGTGCGGACGGCAGCGTGTGTTCACGTGTCAGAGCTGCCGCCCGGACACGGACCGGAGCACACGTCAGAGGCAGAGCGTTCCGACCGGACGCTCCGGAAGAGAGGGCAGATCCATGAAGAGCAAGCTGGGCAAGGTCGCGCTGACCGCCTTCGGCGCGCTGGCGCTGGCCGGTGTCGCCACCCCGGCGTCCGCGCACGTCGGCCTGGTCGGCGGCGGCGAGTTCGTCGCGTCGGCCGACCCGGTGTTCGCGGCCGGCGAGTGGTGGGGTCTCGCCCACACCTCGAACATCCACACCGGCGGGCACGGATGGGGAGCCGCCACCTCCACCGACGTCGTCGGCGGCGCGGAGGGCTTCGCCCACATCGGCGGCTGGGAGAAGTAGACGAAAGGCCGGGCCCCTCACCACAGAGGGGCCCGGCCTTCGTGCGTCCGCCGCTACTTCAGCATCGCGGCGGCCTCGACCGCCCAGTAGGTGAGGATCTGCTCGGCGCCGGCCCGGCGCAGCGACGTCAGCGTCTCCAGGATCATCCGCTCCCGGTCGATCCAGCCGTTCGCCGCGGCCGCCTCGACCATCGCGTACTCGCCCGACACCTGGTACGCCGAGACGGGCACCGGCGAGGCGTCGGCGACCTGGCGCAGGATGTCCAGGTAGGCCATGCCCGGCTTGACCATCACCAGGTCGGCGCCCTCGGCGACGTCCAGCTCCAGCTCGCGCAGGGCCTCCCGCGCGTTCGCCGGGTCCTGCTGGTAGGACTTGCGGTCACCCTTCAGCGAGGAGCCGACCGCCTCCCGGAACGGACCGTAGAACGCCGAGGCGTACTTGGCGGTGTAGGCGAGGATGCCCACGTCCTGGTGGCCGGCCTCGTCCAGGGCCCGCCGGACCACCGCGATCTGGCCGTCCATCATCCCGGACGGACCGACCAGGTGGACGCCGGCGTCGGCCTGCACCCGGGCCATCTCGGCGTAGCGCTCCAGCGTCGCGTCGTTGTCCACCGAGCCGTCGGCGGCCAGCACGCCGCAGTGGCCGTGGTCGGTGTACTCGTCCAGGCAGAGGTCGGACATGACCACCAGGGCGTCGCCGACCTCGGCGACCACGTCCCGGATCGCCTGCTGGAGGATGCCGTCGGGGTTGGTGCCCTCGCTGCCGACGGCGTCCTGCACCTCCGGGACGCCGAACAGCATGAGGCCGCCCAGGCCCGCCTCGGCCGCCTCGACCGCGGCCCTGCGCAGGGTGTCGCGGGTGTGCTGGACCACCCCGGGCATCGACGAGACCGGCACCGGCTCGCGCACGCCCTCGCGGACGAACACCGGCAGGATCAGCTCCGCCGGGTGCAGCCGGGTCTCGGCGACCAGGCGGCGCATCGCCGGGGTCGACCTCAGGCGGCGCGGGCGGACGTACGGGAATTCAGCGGACACTGCTTCTCTCTCCGAACGGTGGTGCGAGTGCCGGGGGCGGCGGGTGGGCCGCCCCCGGCCGTTGTCAGCGTGCGGCCTTGCGGCGCGAGCCGGGACGACGCTCGCTGGGCCGGTAGACCGGCTCGCCGGCGGCCGTCGCGGTGTCGCGGCGCTTGGCCCCGAAGTCCGCCAGTGCCTGGGCCAGCGCGGCCGCCGACGGCGCCGGGGCCATCACGTCGACCCGCAGGCCGTGCTCCTCGGCGGTCTTCGCGGTGGCCGGGCCGATGCAGGCGATGACCGTCACGTTGTGCGGCTTGCCCGCGATCCCGACCAGGTTCCGCACGGTCGAGGACGAGGTGAACAGCACCGCGTCGAAGCCGCCGCCCTTGATCGCCTCACGGGTCTCGGCCGGCGGCGGCGAGGCGCGCACCGTCCGGTACGCCGTCACGTCGTCGACCTCCCAGCCCAGCTCGACCAGGCCGGCCACCAGGGTCTCGGTGGCGATGTCGGCGCGCGGCAGCAGCACCCGGTCGATCGGGTCGAACACCGGGTCGTACGGCGGCCAGTCCTCCAGCAGGCCGGCGGCGGACTGCTCGCCGGACGGCACGAGGTCCGGCTTCACGCCGAAGTCGACCAGCGCCTGCGCGGTGGTCTCGCCGACCGCCGCGACCTTGATCCCGGCGAACGCCCGGGCGTCCAGGCCGTACTCCTCGAACTTCTCCCGCACGGCGCGCACCGCGTTCACCGAGGTGAAGGCGATCCACTCGTACCGGCCGGTGACCAGGCCCTTGATGGCCCGCTCCATCTGCTGCGGGGTGCGCGGCGGCTCGACCGCGATGGTCGGCACCTCCTGCGGCACCGCGCCGTACGAGCGGAGCTGCTCGGAGAGGCCGTGCGCCTGCTCCTTGGTCCGCGGCACCAGGACGTTCCAGCCGAACAGCGGCTTGGTCTCGAACCAGGAGTGCGAGGAGCGGTGCGCGACCTGCTCCCCGACCACGGCTATGACCGGGGTGGCCGGGTCCACCGGCGCCGACACCGGCGAGGGCAGCACCCGGGCCGCCTTCAGGTCGGCCGCGATGGTGGCCAGGGTGGCGGTGAAGGTGCGCTGGCGGGTGGTGGTGCCGGAGAGCGTCGCGCTCAGGGCCGACTCCGGCTTGCGACCGTTGGAGACCAGCGCGTTGGCGGTGGCGGGCAGCTGGCCCAGGGTGGTCCGCACCACCAGGGTGGTCTCCTGCGCGCCCAGGTCCACCGGCGAGCCGGCCAACAGGGCCGCGCCCTCCACGAACCGGACGTCGGTGCCGGCCGCGCCGCGCAGCGGCACACCGGCGTAGGCCGGCACGCCGACCGACTGGGCGACCCCGGGGATCACCTCGAAGGCGATCCCGGCGCCGGCGCAGCCGAGCATCTCCTCGGCGGCACAGCCGTCCAGGCCCGGGTCACCGTCGACGGTCCGCACCACGTGCTTGCCGGACCGCACGGCCTCGCGGACCAGCTCGGCCAGGTCGAACTCCGGCCCCTCCGCACCCGGGGCGTGCACCTGCACGCCGGACGGGCAGTGGCTGCGCACCGCGGCGGCGGTCAGCGGGTCGGCGACCAGGATGTCGGCCGAAGCCAGCACCTCGACCGCGCGCAGGGTCAGCAGGCCCGGGTCGCCGGGGCCCGCACCCAGGAAGGTGCATCGACCGGTGGCGGGGACCACGCCCCCGAACGGGCTGTCGGCCGGGAACGGGCTGTCGGTGGCGGCGGTGGGGCTCATCGGGCTCGCTCCCCCATCAGGGCGGCCGCGCCCGCGTCGAGCAGCCGGGCGGCCAGCGCGCGGCCGAGGGCCGCCGCCCGCTGCTCGGCGGTCTCGTCGAGGACGATCGGACCGTCGGCGGACATCTTCAGCAGGGTGGCGCCGTCGGTGGTTCCGACCACGCCCTCCAGCCGCAGTTCGTTCTCGTGGCCCCGGACCGCCAGGCCGGCGACCGGTGCGGAGCAGCCGGCCTCCAGGGCGGACAGCAGGGCGCGCTCGGCGGCCACCGCGACCCGGGTGGGGGTGTGGTCCAGAGCCGACAGCGCGGCAGCCAGCGACCCCCCGTCCGGAAGTACGGCGGTGGGGGTGCACTCGACGGCGAGCGCACCCTGGCCGGGGGCCGGGATCATCAGCTCGCGGTCCAGGTGCTCGGTGATCTCGGCGGCGCGGCCGAGCCGGTTCAGGCCGGCGGTGGCCAGCACCACGGCGTCCAGCTCGCCGGAGGCGACGAAGCCGATCCGGGTGTCCACGTTGCCGCGGATCGCCACCGTCTCCAGTTGTGCGCCCCGGGCCCGGGCCCAGGCGTTCAGCTGCGCCATCCGGCGCGGCGAACCGGTGCCGATCCGGGCCGTGCGGCCGGAGCCGGCCAGCTTCTCCACCAGCTCGCCCAGGGTCAGACCCTCGCGCGCCACCAGGGCGTCGCGGAAGTCCTCGCGCTCGGGGACGGCGGCCAGCACCAGACCCTCGGGGGCGGCGGTGGGCAGGTCCTTGAGCGAGTGCACGGCGAAGTCGATCCGGCCCTCCAGCAGCGCGTCGCGCAGCGCGGAGACGAAGACGCCGGTGCCGCCGATCTGGGCCAGCGCCTCGCGCGAGGTGTCGCCGTAGGTGGTGATCTCCACCAGCTCGACGGGGCGCCCGGTGAGCCGGGTCACCTCGCGGGCGACCATGCCCGACTGGGCCATGGCGAGCGCGCTGCGCCGGGTGCCGAGCCGCAGGGGTGCGGTGGCGTCCGGGGACTGGCCGGTGAGCGGTTGACCATTCATGAGGTGATCGTCCCGGTGGTACTCGTGGGATGGCTGACGGTTCATCTGGCGCCCCCGCCCGCAGGCTGCTGGGTGCCGATCGGTGTGCCGGAGACCGCGTGCACGGCGGCCGGGTCGAGGTCGAACAGCTCGCGCAGCGCGTCCGCGTAGGAGGCACCGCCCGGCTCGGCGGCGAGCTGCTTCACCCGTACGGTCGGGGCGTGCAGCAGCTTGTCGACAACCCGCCGGACGGTCTGGGTGATCTCGGCGCGGGAGCGGTCGTCCAGCGCGGGCAGCCGGGAGTCCAGGCGGCCCAGCTCGGCGGCGACGACCTCGGAGGCCATCGCGCGCAGCGCCACCACGGTCGGGGCGATCCGGGCGGCCCGCTGGGCGGCGCCGAAGGCGGTGACCTCCTCGGCGACGATGCCGGAGACCGCGTCGACGTCGCCGGCGCCGGGGGTCGCCGCGTGGGCGTGCGAGAGGCTCTCCAGGTCGACGAGGAGCGCGCCGGGCAGCTCGTGCACGGCGTGGTCGACGTCGCGCGGCATGGCCAGGTCGAGGAAGGCGAGCGGGGTGTCGGCGTGGCGGGACGCCACTGCGGCGGCGACGTCCTCGGACCTGATGACCACGCCGGCCGCGCCGGTACAGGAGATCACCAGGTCGACGTCGGCCAGCGCCTCGGGCACCTTGGCCAGTTCGAGGGTGCGGGCGACGTCCGCGCCGAGGATCCCGACCAGCCGCTCGGCCCGCTCGGGCGTCCGGTTGGCGATCAGCAGGTCGGTGACGCCGGAGCGGACCAGCGTGGCGGCGGCCAGCGAGCTCATCGAGCCCGCGCCGACCACCAGCGCCCGCTTGCCGGCGATCTCGCCGGCGCCGGCCGCGACCTGCTCCAGGCCGAAGGTCACCAGTGACTGGCCGGCCTTGTCGATGCCGGTCTCGCTGTGCGCCCGCTTGCCGACCCGCAGTGCCTGCTGGAAAAGCTCGTTCAGGCCGCGCCCCGCGGTGTGCTCGTCCTGCGCCCTGGCCAGCGAGTCGCGCAGCTGGCCGAGGATCTGGCCCTCGCCGACCACCATCGAGTCCAGGCCGCAGGCCACCGAGAAGAGGTGGTGGACGGCGCGGTCCTCGTAGTGGACGTAGAGGTGGGAGGTGAGCTCCTCCAGGTCGACCCCGCTGTGGTGGGCGAGCAGCAGCGACAGCTCGGCGACGCCGGCGTGGAACTTGTCCACGTCCGCGTACAGCTCGATCCGGTTGCAGGTGTTCAGCAGCGCGGCCTCGGCGACCGTCGCGGACGCGGCCGCGTCGTGCAGCAGCCGGGTCGGGACCTCACCGGTCAGGGCGGCGCGCTCCAGCACGCCGACCGGGGCGGTGCGGTGGCTCAGCCCTACGACGAGAAGACTCACGCCCGACCCCCGGTACCGCGGATCCCGATGCCCGAGCGGCGTCCGCCGCGCTCGGCGGGCTCGGCGGGCGCGGCGGACGGCACCCGGCCGCCGACGATCCGCCCGTAGTGCCCCTGCTGCCAGTGCTGCCCGCTCATGCCGGCATCACCGCGGAGAGGTCGCCCTCACCGGGCTTGCCGGGCTGGGACTTCGCCGCCGGGTCGCCGTCCTTGGCGGGCTCGGTGGCCGGACGGGCCTTGGTGCTGCCGCCGGCGGCACGGCGCAGCTTGGCGGCGGCCGCCCGGACCGGGCCGGGGGCGCGGTCGAGCACGGACTCGGCACGGTCCGGCTCGTCGCCGGCCTTGCGCTGCTCGTGGAAGGCGAGGATCTGCAGCTCGATGGAAAGGTCCACCTTGCGCACGTCGACGCCGTCCGGGACGGTCAGCACGGTCGGGGCGAAGTTCAGGATGCTGGTGACACCGGCCTCGACCAGCCGGTCGCAGACCTGCTGGGCGGCACCGGGCGGGGTGGTGATGACGCCGATCGAGACGTGCTGGCTCTCCACGATGGACTCCAGCTCGTCCATGTGGCGCACCGGGAGGCCGGCCGCACTGCTGCCGACCACGGCCGGGTCGGCGTCCAGCAGGGCCGCGACCCGGAAGCCGCGGGAGGCGAAGCCGCCGTAGTTGGCGAGCGCGTGGCCGAGGTTCCCGATGCCGACGATGACGACCGGCCAGTCCTGGGTCAGGCCCAGCTCGCGGGAGATCTGGTAGACGAGGTACTCGACGTCGTAGCCGACGCCGCGGGTGCCGTACGAGCCCAGGTAGGAGAAGTCCTTGCGCAGCTTGGCGGAGTTCACCCCGGCGGCCGCGGCCAGCTCCTCGGAGGAGACCGTCGGCACCGAGCGCTCGGAGAGCGCGGTGAGCGCGCGCAGATAGAGGGGCAGGCGCGCGACTGTCGCCTCCGGGATTCCCCGGGCACGCGAGGGTCGGCGCGCGGCGCCCTGCTCGGGCGTCTGCGAACTGCTCTGTGGTGATCGGCCGATTGCCACGGTGCTCCTGTGGGTGAAGCTGGGCTTTGGCAGCCAGGCTATGCGTTTGTGAACGTGTGCACAAAGATGGTGTCCGATTTGTCCCCACACAGTGATGCGCATCACGCCGTGGCACCTATAGCACCGGGCGCTTTCCGGGCCACCGCCGGGGGCGGTGCAGCGGGTGGCCGAGGGCCGTACAACGGCTCGCGCGGGAGCTCACGGCGGACCAGCGGGACCGGCTCCCCCTCCGGCCGGGACCGGGCGCCGCCCAACCTCGGCCACGGAACCCGGGCCGCCGCCCGCAGCGGCTCCACCCAGTCGCCGGGCGGACAGGACGGCGCACCCAGGCAGTGCCGGAGCAGCCCGGCGGTGGCCCGGGCGTCGCCCAGCGCGGTGTGGGCCGCGAACCCGCCCAGACCGGCCGCCTCCACGCAGGCCGCCAGGCCGAACCCGCGGGCCTCCGGCAGGTGGGTCCGGGCCAGCCGCATCGTGCAGAGCAGCGGCACGGAGGGCAGCGGGACCCCGATCCGGGCGAACTCACGATCGAGGAAGGCGTGGTCGCAGGTGACGTGATGGCCGACCAGCACCCGACCGGCCAGCAGCTCCAGCAGCCTGGGCGCGATCTCGCGGAACCGCGGGGCGCCCTCGACGTCCTCCTGCGCTATCCGGTGCACATGGGTCGGGCCCACCGGCCCGAGCGGGTCCAGCAGCGTGCAGAACTCGTCCTCCGGACGGAGCCGCTCGTCCAGCAGCACCACGGCGACCTCGACCACCCGGTGCCGCCAGGGGCTGCGGCCGGTCGCCTCCACGTCCACCACGGCGAAACCCCCGGGCCCGGCCGACGGGGCGGCGGGCGGCCCTGGGGGCGCCGCGGGGGGCGGACCGGGAAGCATGGCGGCACTCCTCGCGTGCTCAGCCCCCCATGGGCGCAGACGAGTTCGATCGTAAGCCGAGCACCGGGGGGCGCCCCAAGCCGCGTGCGGGGATTCTTCACAACGATTCGGCGAACCGACCCCGCCGACCGGCGGGGGCGCGGGCGCCGCCCGCCGGGCCCCCGGGGGGCGTCAGCCGCCGAGCGCGGCGCGCAGACGCTTCTCCTCCACCCGCCAGAAGTCGTGCTGGCGGCCGTCGATCAGGGTCACCGGGATCTGCTCCCAGTAGCGGCGGTAGAGCTCCTCGTCCTGCGTGATGTCCTTCTCCTCGAAGGTCGCGCCCAGCTCGCCCGTCACCCGGACGATCACCTCCCGGGCGTCGTCGCACAGGTGGCAACCGGGCTTGGCCACCAGGGTCACGGTCCGCTCGGCCGGCTTCGGGTTCTTGTCACGTCGCAGCAGTGGGCTCACCCCGCCATTGTGCGCCGCCCCTACAGGCCGCCGGACGGCGGCCGGGGCGGCCGGGCGAGGTCGGGCGCGGTCGGGCGCGGTTCCGTGGGCGGTCCGGGGGCGACGGGGCCGCGGCCGGCTCGCGGAGCGGCCGGTCGGGCGGACGGCGCGGCTGTTCACCGGCCCGGCACGCCGCCGTCACGGCCGCCCCGCGACCCGCTGGCTATGCTCGGTGACATGGCCGTGCTCCGAAGGCTCCTCCAGACAAGGCGACCCACCACCGCGCGGATCGCCCTGGCGGGCGAGGCCGCGGCCGAGGCCGCGGAGGCCGCCCTGCGCACCGCGCCGCAGCCGCCCGCCGACGTGGAGCCGGCCCCCGGGACCGTCGCCGGGCCGAGCGGGGAGACCGGGCCCGCCGGGGAAGGCACCGAGGAGAGCGCCGGGGAGGGCGCCGGGCAGCACGCGCGGCGCGGCAAGGCACCCAAGGCCCCCACCGAGAACCACACCCCCGAGCCGGACGACCCGCGCGCCGCCGCCTTCTTCGACTGCGACAACACCATCCTGCGCGGCGCCGCCATCTTCTACCTCGGCGTCGGCCTCTACCGCCGCGGCTTCCTCACCCGCCGCGACATCGCCCGCTTCGCCTGGCAGCAGGCGTGGTTCCGGCTGCACGGCGCCGAGGACCCGGACCACATGGCCGACGCCCAGCACACGGCGCTCGGCCTGGTCGCCGGCAAGCGGACCGCCGATCTGGAGGCCCTCTGCGAGGAGGTCTTCGACGAGGTCATCGCCGACAAGGTCTGGCCCGGCACCCGCGCCCTGGTCCAGATGCACCTGGACGCCGGCCAGCGGGTCTGGCTGGCCACCGCCGCGCCGGTGGAGGTGGCCAGGATCATCGCCGCCCGGCTCGGCATGACCGGCGCGCTCGGCACCGTCGCCGAGGCCCGCGACGGCGCGTACACGGGCCGGCTGGTCGGCGAGATGCTGCACGGCCCGGCCAAGGCGGCGGCCGTCCGCTCGCTTGCCCGCCGGGAGCGGCTCGACCTGGACCGCTGCGCCGCGTACAGCGACTCGGCCAACGACATCCCCATGCTCTCGCTGGTCGGGCACCCGTACGTGGTGAACCCGGACGGCGCGCTGCGGCGGCACGCCCGCTCGCAGGGCTGGCGCGTCCGGGACTTCCGGACCGGCCGGAAGGCGGCCCGGGTGGGCCTGCCGGCGGCGGCCGCGCTCGGGGTGACGGCGGGCGCGGTGGCGGCGGCGGTGGCCCTGCACCGCCGCCACCGGGCCTGACCCCGGCCCGGACCCGCCCGGGCGCGCACCCGGACCCGATCCTCCCGCCAGGCCGCCCGACGGAGTGAGCCCGGTCAATTCGCGCGCTGACCAGGCCGCTCTTACGGGCTAACTCCGGCGCGCCGGACGTCGATTCAGGGTCATCGACCGAACCCGACACCAGGTGACCGGTTCTGATCGCTCGCCAGTCCGGGAAAGTCAGGGGTTATCCGCGCCCAGGACAGGGAAACCGCCCCCCGCGCCGCCGAATTGGTCACCCGGCGCACCCGTTCGGTCACGTTGGGCCGGATGATCGATGACACGTTCGGTCAGTGTCAGCCTTATAAGTGGTCAATGCGGATCCCAAACGACCACTTCGACCACACGGTGTAGCTGTCATTGCACAAAGCGTTATTCTCTCCTGGATGCGCGTCACCCACCCGCCCCGGCATGACCGGGTGGTGCGGCCGTGCTCTCCGCGCAGGCGGAGGTGATCCGTCCACAGTTCTGCCTCTGGGAGTCCCGTGTACCCACCCGTCCGGAACGACGCGCCTGCACCCTCCCGCCCGTCGTCCGCGCCCCTGCGCTCCCGCACCAGCCTCCGCGGCCGCCCGGTCCCGCCCCGGCAGATCTCCACCGGCCTCGAACTGCTGCGCACCCTGCTCCGCAGCCAGCTCGTGACCTCGCCCCAACCGGTTCCCGCCGGAGCCGCGTTCGGCCCCGGCCAGCCGCACACCGGAGCCCCCTTGCTGCGCACCACCGCAGCCGGCTCGGCCGGCTCCGCCGGCACCGGTGCGCGCGGACGGACCGGAGCCGCCGGCACGGGCGGCCGGAGCCGGACCCGAACCACCACCGGCCCCGGCTACGAGACCGAGCACAATCCGATCATGGAGCTGGTCGAGCGGGCCCAGGCCGGCGAGAGCGAGGCCTTCGGCCGCCTCTACGACCACTACTCGGACACGGTCTACCGCTACATCTACTACCGGGTCGGCAGCCGGGCCACCGCCGAGGACCTCACCAGCGAGACGTTCCTGCGCGCGCTGCGCCGGATCGGCACGTTCACCTGGCAGGGCCGGGACTTCGGCGCCTGGCTGGTGACCATCGCCCGCAACCTGGTCGCCGACCACTTCAAGTCCAGCCGGTTCCGGCTGGAGGTCACCACCGGCGAGATGCTCGACTCCAACGAGTGCGAGCGCAGCCCGGAGGACTCGGTCCTGGAGTCGCTGTCCAACGCGGCCCTGCTGGAGGCGGTCCGGCGGCTCAACCCGCAGCAGCAGGAGTGCGTCACACTGCGCTTCCTGCAGGGGCTCTCGGTCGCCGAGACGGCGCGGATCATGGGCAAGAACGAGGGCGCCATCAAGACCCTCCAGTACCGCGCCGTCCGCACCCTGGCCCGCCTGCTCCCGCCCGACGCACGGTGAACGGGGCGCAGGCCGGGGGCGGCCCCGGCGCGGCGGGGGAGATAACCGGCGGGCCGTCATCCCCGATGACGGTCCGACACGTCCGGGTGAACGGTCGGTCCGATGATCAGCCGTGCGTAACCGACCGCCCGCACCACTCGTTGGCCAGCGTGCAAGCCTCCACCAGGCGTACGGTCAAGTCGAATTGCGACCTCTCACCCGATGGAGTGGCATTGGCTTGCCGGGGCAACCGTCCGGCAGGCCGGGGTGTCGACAACGACGAAGGGAGGTGTGGCCCGTGACGGCAAACGTGCTGGAGCACCGGCGGGCGAAGGCCTTCGCCGAGGCGCTGGAGGCCCACCAGGCGGAGCAACTCGCTACCGACGGCGCGGAAACGGCCAGGAGCACGGCCGGCAGCGCAGGTCCGGCCACCATGGCCGGGCTCATCGACATGGTCGGCGCGCTCGGCGCGCTGCCCGGCCCGGAGCTGGACCGCGAAGTCCGGACCGTCCAACGCGCCCAGCTGATGGCCGCGTTCGAGCAGGCTTTCGCCGGTGGACCGGGCGCCACGGTGCCCCGGCAGCGCCGCCATCGGGCGATCCGGAGTGCACCGCGCGGCCGCTGGAGCCGCCGGTTCGCGATCGGCGGGCTGGTGGCCGGGCTGGCCGTCGGGAGCCTCGCCGGCGCCGCGGCCGCCAGCACCGGGGCACTGCCGGGCGATCCGCTGTACGGGATGAAGCGCGGCCTGGAAGGACTCCGGCTCAACCTCGCGGAATCCGACACCGAGCGCGGCGAGCTGCTGCTGGACAACGCGGCCACCCGGCTCGGCGAGGCCCGGTCGCTGGTCGGGCGGACCGGAACCGGCGGCTCGCTCAGCCCGGGCACGGTCGACCAGGTCCGCAAGGCGCTCGACGACATGCACGCCGACGCCCTCCGGGGCCGCGACCTGTTGCGCGCCGTGTACCGCAGCAACGGCTCGCTCGACCCGATGCGCACCCTCGCCGGCTTCGCCGAGGGCGAGGACGGCGCCTGGGCCGAGGTCCAGTCCAAGCTGCCCGTCCAGCTGATCCCGCAGGCCCACCTGGTGGAACAGCTCTTCGACGACATAAGCGAGGACGTCGCGCCCCTGCGCCTGGCCGAACCGCCCGCCAAGAGCGGTGCACCGGCCGGCGGCGGGGCGGGCGGCGGCGCGCAGACCCCGGCCACCGGTGGGGACGGCGGTCCCGCCGGCACCACGGCCACGGGCGGCAACCCGGCTCCCGGCGCGCCCGCGCAGGGCGGCTCCGGCGCGGGTCCGGCCGGCAGCACGGCCGGCAGCGGCAGGCCCGGCACCGCCGAGCGTGCCCCGTCCGCGGGGGCGACCGTTCCTGCGCCTCCGGCCGCTCCCGGTGCCCCGGTCGACATCCTGCCGAGCAGCGTGCCCGGCAACGTCGTCCCGGCCCCGGTCGGCGGGCTGGTCGACAACCTCACCAACGGGCTCACGGGCGCCAAGCCCTCGCCCAGTCCGGACCCGGCGCCGGACCAGGCACCGGCCCAACCGTCCGCCACGCCCAGCCCGACCGCCGACGGCGCCCCGCAACAGGGCGTCGAGGTGCCCCCGCTGATCCCGGGCCTGCTGCCCGGGCTACGGATCCTCGGCGGCTGAGCGGCCGGAAGGACGATCGACCGCGTGGTGGTGACGCGGGTGGGCCCCGGTGGACGCGTCGTCCACCGGGGCCTG
>NZ_JBHXDN010000015.1:0-53128 GCF_042726075.1 Kitasatospora sp. NPDC127035
GGGGGGGAGGTGCTGTGAGGAGCCCAAAATGGACTGGACCAATTGACCGTGTCAAGGACCGTCCGCCGAACGGACGGAGAAGGCGCGGCGGGCCCGCACCCATGTCGCGGGGCACTGCCGGGGTCACACGCCGAGGCGGCCCAGCGCCTCCTCGTGGAGCAGGCCGTTGGAGGCGACCGCGTCGGCGCCGCCCGGGCCCGGGACGCCGTCCAGGCCGGTGAAGCGGCCGCCGGCCTCCTCGACGATGATGCAGTTGGCCGCCATGTCCCACAGGGACAGTTCCGGCTCGGCCGCGATGTCGACCGCGCCCTCGGCGACCATCATGTACGACCAGAAGTCGCCGTAGGCGCGGGTGCGCCAGCAGGCCCGGGTGAGGTCGAGGAACGGGTCGAGGCGGCCGCGCTCCTCCCAGCCGGAGAGCGAGGAGTAGGAGAAGGAGGCGTCCTCGATCCGGGAGACGCCGGAGACCCGGATCCGGCTCGCCTTGGCCAGGCTGCGGCCGGCGAACGCGCCGAGGTCCTTGGCGGCCCACCAGCGGCGGTTCAGCGCGGGGGCCGAGACGATGCCGACGACCGGCCGTTCGACGCCGTCCGGGCCGTCCTCCAGCAGCGCGATCAGGGTCGCCCAGACCGGCACGCCGCGGATGTAGTTCTTGGTGCCGTCGATCGGGTCGATCACCCAGCGGCGCGGTCCCGTGCCCTGGAGGCCGAACTCCTCGCCGAGCACCGCGTCGCGCGGGCGGGCCCGCTGGAGGATGCTGCGCACGAGCTCCTCGGCGGCCTTGTCGGCGTCGCTCACGGGGGTGAGGTCGGGCTTGGTCTCGACCCGGAGGTCGAGTGCGCGGAAGCGCTCCAGGGTGACCGAGTCGGCCGAGTCGGCGAGGACGTGGGCGAGTCGGAGGTCGTCGTGGTAGTCGGCCATGTCCGAAACCCTAGCGAGCCCTCCCCGATCGGGACAGTCGGGCTCGCGGACCGGACCGGGAAGGGCCGGGCCCCGGGCCGGACCCGCCCCGGGCGGGCAGGGGCTCAGTGCGCGGAACCGCTCAGCTGGAGGCCGATCACCCCGGCGATCACCAGGGAGATCGACACCAGCTTGAGCACCGAGGTGGTCTCGTCCAGGAAGACCATGCCGTAGATCGCGGTGCCGGCCGCGCCGATCCCGGTCCACACCGCGTACGCGGGGCCGACCGGGAGGGTCTTCAGGGAGATCGTGAGCAGACCGAAGCTGCCGAGGGCGAAGACGCAGAAGCTGATGGTGGGCCAGAGCTTGGTGAAGCCTTCACTGAGCTTGAGGTTGATCGCGAAGCCGGTCTCCAGGAGACCGGCCAGGATCACCAGGGCCCATGCCATCGCGTGCTCTCCCTGTCGATCGCCGGAAACGGGCCGTGATCCGGCCCGACTTTCCTATGATCACCAGGCAGCGGTGCTCCGACACCTCGAACGCGCGAAAACCCCGGACTCCGCCCGCGCACCCGGGCGGGTCAGTCGTCCTCGCGGGCCTCCTTGCTGGCCAGCAGACGGCGCAGCGAGTAAAGCCGGGCCTGATCGGCGTGCCCCTCGGCCACCCAGGCGTCCAGCGCGCAGTCCGGCTCGTCGTGGCTGCACGCGCGCGGGCACTCGGCGGTGCCGGGCTCCAGGTCGGGGAAGGCCAGGATCACCCGGGACGGGTCGATGTGCGAGAGGCCGAAGGACCGGAAGCCGGGGGTGTCGATCACCCAGCCGGTGTCCAGTGCCTTCTTCGAGCCCGGCTTGGCCCCGGGCGGCGGCGGCAGGCGCAGCGCGAGGGCCGACACCGTGGTGTGCCGGCCCCGGCCGGTGACCGAGTTGACCTGCCCGGTGCTCCGCTGGTGCTCCGGGACGAGGGCGTTGACCAGGGTGGTCTTGCCGACGCCGGAGTGGCCGATGAACACCGTGCGCAGGCCGCGCAGGCGCTCCCGGACGACCTCGGCGCCGGTGGTGGCCAGCTCGTCCCGGCGGGTCACCACGTACCGGATGCCGAGCGGTGCGTAGGCGTCCAGCATGGGTTCGGCCGGGGCGAGGTCGGCCTTGGTGAGGACGAGCAGCGGCTCCATCCCCGCGTCGTAGGCGGCGACCAGGCAGCGGTCGATCAGCCGGGGCCGGGGCTCCGGGTCCGCCAGGGCGGTGACGATGGCGAGCTGCTCGGCGTTGGCGACGACGATCCGCTCGTACGGGTCGTCGTCGTCCGCGGTTCGCCGCAGGACCGAGCTGCGCTCCTCGACCCGGACGATCCGGGCCAGGGTGTCGGCGTCCCCGGAGAGGTCGCCGACGATGGAGACGTTGTCGCCGACGACGACGCCCTTGCGGCCCAGCTCGCGGGCCTTCATCGCGACGATCTCGCGTTCCTGCTTGGTGCCCGGGTCGATCAGGCAGGTCAGCCGGCCGCGGTCGACGGTGAGCACCATCGCCTCGGCCGCGTCCTCGTGCTTGGGCCGGATCCGGGTGCGAGGGCGGGAGCCCTTCCGTCCGGGCCGGTTGCGGATGTCGTCCTCGTCGGCGTCCTTGCCGTAACGGCGCATGTCCCCAGTCTCCCGCTCAGCCGCCCGCCACCACTCCGGTGAGCAACTCGTCCCACATCGCGGGGAAGTCCGGCAGGGTCTTGGCGGTGGTGGCCACGTTCTCCACCTGGACGCCGGGTACGGCGAGGCCGATCACCGCGGCGGCGGTGGCCAGGCGGTGGTCCTCGTAGGTGTGGAAGACGCCGCCGCCCAGCTTGCGCGGGCGGATCCGCAGGCCGTCCTCGGTCTCGCTGACGTCGCCGCCGAGGTCGTTGATCTCCTTGGCGAGCGCGGCCAGCCGGTCGGTCTCGTGCAGCCGCAGGTGCGCGATGCCGTAGAGGTGGGACTCGGAGTCGGCGAGGGCGGCGACGGCGGCGATCACCGGGGTGAGCTCGCCGACGTCGTGCAGGTCGGCCTCGATGCCGTGGATCCGGCCGGTGCCGGTGAACTGGAGGCCCTCGTCGGTGAACTCGCAGCTGCCGCCCATCCGGGTGTAGAGGTCGCGCAGCTGGTCGCCCGGCTGGGTGGTGTGGCGGGGCCAGTCGCGGACGGTGACCCGGCCGCCGGTGACCAGGGCGGCGGCGAAGAACGGTGCGGCGTTCGAGAGGTCGGGCTCGACGACCATGTCGCGGCCGATCAGGGCGCCGGGGGTGACCCGCCAGACGTCCTTCTCGCCGCCGTCCCCGGGGGCGTCGACCTGGACGCCGGCCAGCCGGAGCATCTCGACGGTCATCCGGATGTGCGGCAGCGAGGGGACGGGCCCGCCGACGTGCCGGACCTCGACGCCCTGGTTGTAGCGGGCGCCCGAGAGCAGCAGGGCGGAGACGAACTGCGAGGACGAGGAGGCGTCGAGCTCGACCGGGCCGCCCTCCAGGGCCCCGGTGCCGTGCACGGTGAGCGGGAAGGCGCCGCGGCCGCCGTCCTCGATCCGGGCGCCGAGCGCGCGCAGGGCGTCGATCACGCCGTGCTGGGGGCGCTCGTGGCTGCGCGGGTCGCCGTCGAAGTGGACCGGGCCGTCGGCGAGGACGGCGAGCGGGGGGAGGAAACGCATGACCGTGCCGGCGTTGCCGACGTCGACGGAGGCGGGGCCGCGCAGCGCGGGGGCGGGGATGACCCGCCAGGCCTCGCCGCCCCCGGTGCCGCCGGAGTCGTTGTTGACCTGCTCCTCGATGCCGACGCCGAGCGCGCGCAGGCCGTCGGCCATCAGCTGGGAGTCGCGGCTGCGCAGCGGTCGGCGCACCCAGCCGGGCTCGTCGGCCAGGGCCGCCAGCACCAGGGCCCGGTTGGTGACCGACTTGGAGCCGGGGATGGTGACGGTGGCGTCAACGGGGCTGGTCGCGACGGGGGCGGGCCACAGGGTCTCGGTCATGGGGCAAGTTTAGGGGCCGTACCGGAACTGTCCTTTCGCCCGCGTCGGCGGGGGCTCCTGCTCAGAGGGGGCGGAGCAGCCAGCTCGCGCCGAGGGCGAGGGCGGCGAGTGCGGTGACCAGGAAGAGCGCCGTCCAGGCGAGGCCGGGGACGCCGGTGAGGCGGGCGAGCTGGTCGGCGTCGGAGTCCCCGGCCTGGCCGCGGCGGCGCTGGTGCTGGAGTTCGAGGACCGGGCGGACCGCGCCGAACAGCAGGAACCAGCTGCCGAGGTAGGCGAAGCCGGCCTGGACCTCGGGGGTGCCGAACCAGGAGACCAGGAAGAAGGCGGCGCCGGTGAGCAGGACGCTCAGGAAGCCGAAGGCGTTGCGGATGCGGACCAGCAGGGCGAGCAGCAGGACGATGGCGAGCCAGAGCAGCAGGGTGATCCGGTCGGCCGCGAGCAGGGCGGCGCAGCCGAGTCCGAGCAGGGCGGGCGTGAGGTAGCCGGCGGCGGCGGTGAGGACCATGCCGGGGCCGGTGGGGCGGCCGTAGGAGAGTGTGAGGCCGGAGGTGTCGGAGTGCAGCCGGATGCCGGCCAGCCTGCGGCGGGTGACGAGGGCGGCGAGTCCGTGGCCGCCCTCGTGCGCGATGGTCACCGCGTTGCGGGTGATCCGCCAGAGCGGGCGGGTGAGGACGGCGAGCAGGGCGACGGCGCCGGTGGCGAGGGCGAGCCAGCCGGGCGGGGCGGGCTGGGTGCCGGTGACGGCGGTCCACAGTTCGTCGATGGTCCTGGCGTCCATGGGGGTCTCCTCCGCCTCGGTTTCGGCCGTCCCGGGGTGGCAGCCTGCCATGCGGGGGACGGCCGGGCGGGGGCGGGTGGTTCTCCGGCGGGCGTGAGGAGGGGGTGAGAAACCCGGCGGGGGTCGCGGTCGTGGCAAGCTGACGGCATGTGCGGTCGCTTCGCTTCGAGCACCAGGCCCGAGGACATCGTCGAGCTGTTCGGCGTCCGGCAGTGGGATCCGGCCGAGACGCTGGCTCCGAGCTGGAACGTCGCGCCCACGCAGAGCGCCTTCGTGGTGCTGGAACGGGTGCCGAAGGGGGAACGGGCTCCGGTGCGGCAGCTGCGGGTGCTGCGCTGGGGGCTGGTGCCGCAGTGGGCGAAGTCGCCGGAGACGGCGGTGAAGATGATCAACGCCCGTTCGGACACGGTGCACGAGAAGCCCTCGTACCGGCAGGCCTTCGCGTCCCGGCGGTGCATCCTGCCGGTGGACGGCTACTACGAGTGGCAGACGGTGCCGGGTGAGCGCGGGAAGGCGAGGAAGAAGCCGTTCTTCGTCTCCCGGACGGACGGCTCGCCGCTCGCCCTGGCCGGGCTGTACGAGTTCTGGCGGAACCGGACGGTGCCGTCGGACCACCCGGAGGGCTGGCTGGTGACGTTCACCGTCGTGACCACGGAGGCCGAGGAGCTGCTGGCGCCGATCCACGAGCGGATGCCGCTCTTCCTCGATCCGGGATCGTTCGACGAGTGGCTGGATCCGCGGCGGGACGACCCCGAGGAGCTGCGGCGGCTGCTGATACCCCCGCCGCCGGGGGCACTGCGGGCCACTCCGGTGTCGCCGGCGGTCGGCAGCATCCGCAACGACGAGCCCGGTCTGACCGAGCCGTACACCGAGGTCGAGTACGAGACCACGCTCTTCTGAGCTCCGCCGCGCCCTGCCTCCCGGCCGTCGCCTTCCCCTGTCCTCTCCCGTCCTTTGTCCTCTCCCCGTCCTTCCCCGTCGTTCGTACCGGAGCCGCCGTGAACCAGGAAGCCGCCGACCAGGAAGCCGCCGACCGGGAGACCGTCGACCGGGAAACCGCCGACCGCGAGGCCGTGACGAGGGAACTCGTCCCGACGCCCGTCGGGGACGCCCGGATCACCCTGCACCCGGCGGCCGCACCGCGGGCGGTGCTGGCACTGGGACACGGCGCCGGCGGCGGGATCGAGGCGCGGGACCTGGTGGCGCTGGCCGCGGCGCTGCCGGCGCGGGGGATCTCGGTGGCGCTGGTGGAGCAGCCCTGGCGGGTGGCCGGGAAGCGGCTCGGGCCGGCGCCGAAGACGCTGGACGCGGGGTGGGCGCCGGTGGCCGAACGGCTGGCCGGGGCCGGTCTGCCGCTGGTGGTGGGCGGGCGCAGCGCCGGGGCCCGGGTGGCCTGCCGGACGGGCGCGGCGGCCGGGGCGGTCGGGGTGGTGGCGCTGGCGTTCCCGCTGCATCCGCCGGGCCGGCCGGAGAAGAGCCGGGCGGGGGAACTGCTGGGCTCGGGTCTGCCGACGCTGGTGGTGCAGAGTGCGGCCGACCCGTTCGGTGGGCCTGCGGAGTTCCCGGAGCTGCCCGGTACGCACGCGCTGGTGGCGCTGGAGTACGGCAGTCACGGTTTCGAGGTGCCGAAGCGGGCGCCGGTCGGTCAGGGCGAGGTGCTGGAGCTGATCACGTCGGCGGTCGGGGACTGGGTGCTGGGGCTGGTCTGAGGGGGTTCCCGGGGCCCCGTGCGCGGGCTGTCACGCTCTGTTCACCCGTTCGAGCGAACTGCGGGCGGGGGGCGGGAATGCGGGAGTGATTCCAGTGGTTGACACCCTCGTCAGCTTGAGTCCCGATGGAAGGCAGGGCAGATGGGTTCGATCGCGTGCCCCGAGCGGCCGGACGAGCGCGAGGCCGCGGCGACGTTCGCCCCCTCGTGGTCGGACTGGATTGCCGCGGGCGAGAAGCCCGTCAGCCCGATATCCTCCATTTCGGGGCGGCCCGCCGTGGGTCGTGCCCGTCATGCCGAGGAGGTGGGTCCGGTCGTCGGGA
This sequence comes from Kitasatospora sp. NPDC127035, assembly GCF_042726075.1. NCBI lineage: Bacteria > Bacillati > Actinomycetota > Actinomycetes > Kitasatosporales > Streptomycetaceae > Kitasatospora > Kitasatospora sp. NPDC127035. The sequence continues at coordinate 6,694 of NZ_JBHXDN010000015.1, forward strand.
CCGAGCACGAGGCCGAGCCGGGCCGGGGCCCGGATGAGGGCCTGCCCACGGGCGAGGCGCTCACCGGTGAGGAGCTGGCCGAGGCGATCGGCGAGGACACCTTCCGGGTGTCGGCGGAGGAGAGCGAGGAGGCCCGGCGGGACCGCTTCGAGCGTGACGCCCTGGGCTACCTGGATCCGATGTACTCGGCGGCGCTGCGGATGACCCGCAACCCGGCCGACGCGGAGGACCTGCTCCAGGAGGCGTTCGCCAAGGCGTACGCGTCGTTCCACCAGTTCCGCGAGGGCACCAACCTCAAGGCCTGGCTGTACCGCATCCTCACCAACACGTTCATCAACTCGTACCGCAAGAAGCAGCGGGAGCCGCAGCGCACCGCCGCCGAGGAGATCGAGGACTGGCAGCTGGCCCGGGCCGAGTCGCACATGTCGACCGGTCTGCGCTCGGCGGAGACCCAGGCCCTGGACCACCTCCCGGACAGCGACGTGAAGGACGCCCTCCAGGCCATCCCGGAGGAGTTCCGTATCGCCGTCTATCTCGCGGACGTCGAGGGCTTTGCGTACAAGGAGATCGCGGACATCATGGGTACTCCCATCGGTACGGTGATGTCCCGGCTGCACCGCGGCCGCCGTCAGCTGCGCGGCATGCTGGAGGACTACGCCCGTGAGCGCGGGCTGGTCCCGGCCGGCAGTGGGGCAGGGCAGGAAGCGAAGGGCTCGGGCTCATGAGCTGCGGCGATCCGAACGACACCGAGTGTGGCGAGGTCCTCGACCACCTCTACGAATTCCTCGACAACGAGATGGCCGAGGGCGACTGCGCCAAGCTGCGTGAGCACTTCGAGGAGTGCTCGCCGTGCCTGAAGCAGTACGGGCTGGAGCAGGCGATCAAGGCGTTGATCAAGCGTTCCTGCGGCTGCGACGACACCCCGGCCGACCTGCGCGGCAAGGTGCTGGCCAGGATCGACTCGATCCGGGCCGGGCAGCGCTCGGGCGAGACGGTGGTGGTCGCCGTCGAGACGACGATCGAGGTGCACGCCGAGACGGCCGGTCAGGCCCGGTCGGCGGGGGAGGCGGCGGAGCCGTCGGCCCGTGCCGGTGCCCCGGTCGAGGCCGGCGCTCCGGCGGAGTGAGCGGAGGCCCGCCGGTTGCGGGCACGGAACGACCTGTGCGCCGAACGGCGCGCGCCGGGCGGCCCCGGGAGCGTTGAGCTCCCGGGGCCGCTCCCGTTCTGCTCGTATGCGCCGTCACTCGTTCGAGTGAGTTGGCGGTGTGCCAGCTGCGGCATTGCGCCATCATGCGTCCCCACGCCGGAACGGCGCCCTATCCTCCTGACGGGCACTCACCGCCGGTCGGCCCGGCGGGCCGGGCGCCGCGCGGGCCAGGACGGCGGGGAGGTCGAGATCGCTACCGACAGTGGAGACACGGACCTGCCGGAGGGCGCCACGCGCTACCTCGTGGCCGTCCCGGTGGCGGCGCTCTGCTGCCTGCTGCCGCTGCTGCCCGCACCGGCCCCGCTGGACCCGCCGCACTGGCTCGGCGCGCCGGTGGACTGGCCCAAGGTCGGGCTGCTGGCCTTCCTGCACGGGTGCTGGGAGTCGCTCGCCCAGGGGCTGCCCACGCCGTGCCTGCGGCTGGTCCGGGCGGTGCTGCGCCGCCCCCCGTCGGCGGCCCGGGTGCCGGCCCGGCCCAGCGTCAACGCCTTCTTCCCGGTGCTGTTCGCCGGGGTGCTGATGCTGCCGCCGGCCGCCGCCGCCCTGGTGGCGGCGCCGGCCGCGCTGGTGGGCGCCGCCGAACCGGCCTGCCGGCGGCGGCAGCTGTGGAACGGCTCCCAGCTCGCGCTCTCCGCCTTCGCCGCCTCGCTGGTCTTCCACCTCCTGGCCGGCCCGCAACTGCTGCTCGGCTCCCGCTTCCCCGCCGCGCTGCTCCCGGGCTTCGCCGCGCTCGGCACGTTCTGCCTGGTCAACGGGGTGCTGGTGGGCGGCATGCTGGTGCTGGCGGAGGGGCGTCGGCCCACCGTGCTGCTGCGCGGGCCGGCCGCCGCGGTCGGGCTGCCCGTGGTGGTGCACGCGGCCGGCGGGCTGATGGTCGCCGTCCTCTGGCAGGGGCCGTACGGCGCGTTCGCCGCGCTGCTGGCCCTACTGCCGCTGACCATCTCCGCGTGGGTGTTCGCCCAGGGGCACCGGGAGCGCGAGGCCCACCAGGCCACCGTCCAGGCCCTGGTCCAGGCGGTGGAGATCAAGGACGCCTACACCCGGGGGCACAGCGAACGGGTCGGCAAGGCGGCGGTGCTGATCGCCGGTCAGCTCGGCATGGAGTCCGAGCGGCTGCGCACCCTGCGGTACGCGGGCGTCCTGCACGACGTCGGCAAGCTGGGGGTCGCCACCGAGCTTCTGCGCAGAAACGGTCCCCTCACCGAGGTCGAGCGGCGGGCCGTCGAGGTGCACCCGGTGCACGGGTACGAGCTGGTGCGCGGGATCGCCTTCCTGGGCGAGGCGCACGCCGGGATCCTGCACCACCACGAGCGGATGGACGGGCGGGGCTACCCCAGCGGGCTGGCCGGCCGGCAGATCCCGGAGTTCGCCCGGATCATCTCGGTCGCGGACGCGTTCGACTCGATGACGTCCACCCGCTCCTACCGGCGGGGCAGGCCGGTCACGGAGGCGGTGGCGGAGCTGGAGCGCTGCTCGGGCAGCCAGTTCGATCCGGTGATGGTGCGGGCGCTGGTCTCCGCGCTGGCCGTCCACGACTGGCAGCCGGTGCTGCCGCCGCCCGCCGACTGCATCCGGGCGGTGCCGGACATCCCGCTCGGCGTCCCCGAGCCGGTCCGGGCGGCCCCGCGCGGCGTCCCCGCCCAGGGCGGCACCGTGCCGACGACCGGGCAGCCGTGAGCGCGGCGACCGACCGGGCGCGGGTGGCGGGCGTGCGGGCGCCGAGCACGGGCCCGGTGCGCGTGGTGCACGCCGGGGCGCTCGCGCTGCTGGCCGCCGCACTGGGTGCGGTGGCGGTCCGGGGGGTGGCCGAGCCCGGTGTGGCGCTGGCCTTCACCGTGCTGATCGCGCTCGGCGAGTGCGTCCGGATCACCCTCCCCGGTGACCGCGAGCAGGCGCCGATCGGGGCCGCCGGCGCGCTCGCGTACGCGCTGCTCGGGCCGTTGCGCGGGCTGCCGACCGCGCACGGGGTCCTCCAGGTGGTGGCCGTGACCGGCGTCGGCCTGCTCCTCGCCCTGCTGCCCGCCGCGCTCCGGGCGGCGGTACGGGCGGCGGCGCCGGGCCCGCGCGGCGACCGGCGGCACCGGCGCCGGCCCTGGGGCGACCGCGCACGCTGGGACGGCGCGGCGCGGCGGCTGCTCGGCGCCGCCTTCGCGGCCGCGGTGTTCCAGCCGCTCTACAACAGCGGGGTGGTCGACCGGTACTCCGCGGACGGCCCGGCGTACGGGGCGTTCCTGACCGCGGTCGCCGCGCTCGCCGCGCTCTGCGACGTCACCCTGGCGGCGCTGCTGCGCCGGGCCCGCAGCGGGCTGCGGTTCCCGGCGGTGCTGGAGGACGAGCTGCGCTCGCTGTTCGGGATCGGCTCGGCGATCGTCGCCACCGGCATGCTGGTCAGCCTGGCCGCCGGCGAGGTGGGGCTCTGGGCGCTGCCGCTGTTCTGCGCGCCGCTGCTGCTGGCGCAGGTGTCGTTCCGACGGGCGGCGGCCGTCCGGGCCACCACCGGGCAGACCATCGCCAGCCTCGCCAAGGCCACCGAGGTGGCCGGGTACACACCCCCCGGGCACGCCCGACGGGTCGCCGACACCGCCTGTGCGCTCGGCCGCGAGCTGGGCCTGGGCACCCGGGACCTCGCGCTGCTGGAGTACGCGGCGCTGATGCACGACGTCGGGCAGCTGTCGCTGGTCGAGCCGGTGCCCGGCGGGGCGACGGCGCTGCTGCCGGACGACGAACAGCAGCGGATCGCCCGGCTCGGCAGCGAGGTGATCCGCCGGACCGGCGTACCCCGGCAGGTCGCCGAGCAGGTCGCCCGGCTGGCCGACCCGTGGCCCGCGCCGGACGGCGGCGGCCGGGCGGTGCCGCTGGCCGCGAGGATCATCCGGGTGGCGAACGCGCACGACGACCTGTTGACGGCGGCGCGGGGGCGCGGGGCGGGCGAGGCGGTGGGCCGGCTGGAGGTCCTGGAGGTGCTGCGACTGGGGCGCGGGCGGGTGTACGACGCCCGGGTGGTGGACGCGCTGGTCCGGGTGCGCGGGTAGCCCGGGCACGGGGCCGCCGGGCGGGGACGGCGTCCGTCCGGGGTTGAGCCGGCGGGGCGGTGCGGGCAGGCTGGGGGTGGGGACCGGCGCCGGGCAACCGCGGCGGTGGGAAGCGCGCGCGGCGGTGGGCGTGGTTGGATGCGGTCGTAGCGTGGAACACCGACCCGGGGCACCGGGCCCCGGACGCGGGAGCGGACACGGGACTTGAGCGGACGACGACGGCAGGGACGAACGTGAGGATCTTCCACCGGGCACGACACCGGCCGTCCGCCACCTGGCGGCAGACGACGGACCGGGCTTTCACGCTGATCGGTGACGGCCGCTACGAGGACGCCGGCGCGCTGCTGGTGATGGCGGCCGACCTGGAGCCGTGGCTGTCGGACTCGTGGTTCAACCTCGCGCTGCTGCACAAGTTCCGCCGCGACTGGGAGCAGGCGCGGGCGGCCGGGCTGCGGGCGGTGGCGCTGCTCGACCGCGAACAGGGCGCCCCGGACTGGTGGAACCTCGGGATCACGGCGACGGCACTGCAGGACTGGGCGCTGGCCCGGCGGGCCTGGCAGGCGTACGGGCTGCGGCTGCCCGGCGGTCCCGGCGGACAGCCGGACGGACCGGTCAGCCTGGACCTGGGGACGACGCCGGTGCGGCTCTCCCCGGACGGCGAGTCCGAGGTGGTCTGGGGCCGCCGACTGGACCCGGCCCGGATCGAGGTCCTGTCGATCCCGCTGCCGTCCTCCGGCCGGCGCTGGGGCGAGGTGGTCCTGCACGACGGCGCACCGCACGGCGAACGGGTCACCGACGGGGTCGCCTACCCGGTGTTCGACGAGATCGAGCTGTGGGCGCCGTCCCCGGTGCCGACCTACGTGGTGCTGCTGCAGGCGGCGACGGCGGCCGACCGGGACGCCCTGGAGCGGCTGGTCGCGGACGCCGGCTACGCGGCGGAGGACTGGACGTCCTCGGTGCGGCTGCTGTGCCGTGCCTGTTCGGAGAGCCGGATGGCCTCGGACGACGGGCACACCGCCCACCACGACCCGCACGACGACGGCGACGCCGCGCACCCGGGCCACCTGAGCCATCTGAGCCAGGGCGCGGGCGGGATGTCGTGGCTGGTCGAGCGCGAGTGCGGGATCGCCGCGCCGGCCCGTCTGGTGCGGACACTGCTGGACCGCTGGGCGGCCGCTGCGCCCGGAACCCGGGCATATCGGGATCTCGAAGAAGTCTGCTGACCGGGCCGCTTACCCTTGACCGGTACAGCGTGGCAGTCCACGGGCACGGCAGTCGACGGAAGCGGAAGCGGAAAGCAGCGATGGCGGAGCAGCACGACCACCAGCACGACCATGATCACGAGCCCGAGCAGGGCGGGGACCAGCCGGTGAAGGTGGTCGGCGAGGAGCCGGACCTCTCCAGGGGCACCGCGCGCCCGATCACCGTCTTCGGCAACCCGGTTCTGCACCGCGAGGTGAAGGACGTGACCGCCTTCGACGGCGAGCTGTCCGGGCTGATCGACGACATGTTCCAGTCGATGTACGCGGCGGAGGGCGTGGGCCTGGCCGCCAACCAGATCGGCGTGGACCTCAAGGTCTTCGTCTACGACTGCCCGGACGACGAGGGTGTCCGCCACGTCGGCCACGTGATCAACCCGGTGCTGGAGGAGTACCCGGCGGACCGCCGCCGCGTGCTGGACGACGGCAACGAGGGCTGCCTCTCGGTGCCGACCGCGTACGCCGAGCTGGCCCGCCCGGACTACGCGGCGGTGACCGGCCGGGACAAGGACGGCAACCCGGTCCGGGTGGAGGGCACCGGCTTCTTCGCACGCTGCCTCCAGCACGAGACCGACCACCTGTACGGGTTCCTCTACATCGACAAGCTGTCGAAGCGGGACCGCAAGGACGCGCTGCGGCAGATGGCCGAGGGCACGCCGCGGTACGCGACGGTCTCGAACGACTGACGCAGCCCGGGGAGTTGACGAAGGGCCGGGGAGCCGCGACCGCTCCCCGGCCCTTCGCCGTGTCCGGCGCGGCGCGGGCGCCCCGAACGCCGCTGCCCCGTACGGAACCTCCGCGGAGGTTCCGTACGGGGCAGCGGGCGTCGGCCCCGGCGGGCCGGGGCCGGGAGGGGCCTAGAACTCGTCGTCGAAGGAGACCGAGCCCTCGACGGCGACCTGGTAGGCGGAGACCCGGCGCTCGAAGAAGTTGGTCAGCTCCTGGACGTTCTGCAGCTCCATGAACCCGAACGGGTTGGTGGAGCCGTACCGGACCGGCAGGCCCAGGCGGGCGAGCCGCTGGTCGGCCACGGCCTGCAGGTACTCGCGCATCGACTCGGTGTTCATGCCGGGCAGGCCGTCACCGCACAGGTCCTGGGCGAACTGGAGCTCGGCCTCGACGGCCTCCTCCAGCATCTCGGTGACCTGCTGGGCCATCTTCTCGTCGAAGAGGTCGGGCTCCTCCGCGCGGACGGTGTCCACCACCGACATGGCGAAGTCCATGTGCATGGACTCGTCGCGGAACACCCAGTTGGTGCCGGTGGCGAGGCCGTGCAGCAGGCCGCGGCTGCGGAACCAGTACACGTACGCGAAGGCGCCGTAGAAGAACAGGCCCTCGACGCAGGCCGCGAAGCAGATCAGGTTCAGGAGGAACGCGCGGCGGTCCTCCTTGGTCTGCAGCGAGTCGATGTGGTCGACCGCGTTCATGTACTTGAAGCAGAACTGGGCCTTCTGGTGGATGGAGGGGATGTTCTCCACCGCGGCGAAGGCCGCGTTGCGGTCCTCGGGGTCGGGCAGGTAGGTGTCCAGCAGCGTCAGGTAGAACTGGACGTGCACGGCCTCCTCGAACAGCTGCCGGGACAGGTAGAGCCGGGCCTCGGGGGAGTTGATGTGCTTGTAGAGGCTCAGCACCACGTTGTTCGCGACGATCGAGTCACCGGTGGCGAAGAAGGCGACCAGGCGGCCGATCATGTGCCGCTCGCCCTCGCTCAGCTTGGCGAGGTCGGCGACGTCGGAGTGCAGGTCCACCTCCTCGACGGTCCAGGTGTTCTTGATCGCGTCCCGGTACCGGTCGTAGAACGACGGGTAGCGCATCGGGCGCAGGGTCAGCTCGAAGCCGGGGTCGAGCAGCATCTTCTGGGCGTCGGACATTACTGGCAGGCCTCGCAGGACTCGGGGTTCTCCAGGGAGCAGGCCAGCGCGGCCTCCTCCTCCGGGGTGAGGGTCGGGGCGCCGACGGTGACGGCGACGGGACCGGCCGGGACCGGGGCGGCGGTGCGGGCGGCGCCGGAGGCGGCCTGGGCGATCCGGGTGGCCGGGCGCGAGCGCAGGTAGTAGGTGGTCTTCAGACCGACCTTCCAGGCGTACGCGTACATCGAGCTGAGCTTGCCGATGGTCGGGGCGGCCATGAACAGGTTCAGCGACTGGCTCTGGTCGATGTACGGCATGCGGGCCGCGGCCAGGTCGATCAGCGCGCGCTGCGGGAGCTCCCAGGCGGTGCGGTACAGCGAGCGGACCCCGGCGGGCAGCCAGCCGAGCTCCTGGACCGAGCCGTTGGCGTCGCGCAGCGCGTCCCGGGTCTGCTGGTCCCAGACGCCCAGCTCCTTGAGCTCGCGCACCAGGTACGGGTTGACCTGGAGGAACTCGCCGGAGAGGGTCTCGCGCTTGAACAGGTTGGACACCTGCGGCTCGATGCACTCGTACACGCCGGCGATCGAGGCGATCGTCGCGGTCGGGGCGATCGCCAGGAGCAGCGAGTTGCGCAGGCCGGTGGAGGCGACGCGGGTGCGCAGGGCCTCCCAGCGGTCGGCCCACTCGGGCGCGGCGCTCGGGAAGTGGTCGATGTGCAGCTCGCCGCGGGCGGCGCGGGTCTCCGCGTACGCCTCGTGGCGGCCGAGCTGCTCGGCCAGGTCGGCGGAGCGCTCGTACGCGGTGAGCATGATGCGCTCGGCGATCAGCGTGGAGAGCTGCTTGGCCTCGGCGGAGTCGAAGTCCAGGCGGAGCCGGAAGAAGACGTCCTGCAGGCCCATCACGCCGAGGCCGACCGGGCGCCAGCGGGAGTTGGAGGCGCCGGCCTCGGGGGTCGGGTAGAAGTTGATGTCCACCACGCGGTCGAGGAACGTCACGGCGGTGCGGACGGTCGCGTCCAGACGCTCCCAGTCCATCGCGTTCAGCAGGTCGGCGGCGGTGGCACCGGCGGCGACGTGGGCGCCGAGGTTGACCGAGCCGAGGTTGCAGACGGCGGTCTCGGAGTCGTCCGTGACCTCCAGGATCTCGGTGCAGAGGTTGGAGGAGTGGACGGTGCGGCCGGGCAGCGCGGTCTGGTTGGCGGCGCGGTTGGACGCGTCCTTGAAGGTCATCCAGCCGTTGCCGGTCTGCGCGAGGGTGCGCATCATCCGGGAGTACAGGGTCTGCGCGGGGATGGTGCGGACGGCCTTGCCGGCCAGCTCGGCCTTGAGGTAGGCCTCGTCGAAGTCGGCGCCCCACAGGTCGACCAGCTCGGGGACGTCGGCCGGGGAGAACAGCGACCAGTCGGCGTTGGCGTTGACCCGGCGCATGAACTCGTCGGGGATCCAGTGCGCGAGGTTGAGGTTGTGGGTGCGGCGCGCCTCCTCACCGGTGTTGTCGCGGAGCTCCAGGAACTCCTCGATGTCCGCGTGCCAGGTCTCCAGGTAGACGCAGGCCGCGCCCTTGCGACGGCCGCCCTGGTTGACGGCGGCGACCGAGGAGTCGAGGGTGCGCAGGAACGGGACGATGCCGTTCGACTTGCCGTTGGTGCCCCGGATCAGCGAGCCGCGCGAGCGGATCCGCGAGTAGGAGAGGCCGATGCCGCCGGCGTGCTTGGAGAGGCGGGCGATCTGGGCGTACCGCGAGTAGATCGAGTCCAGGTTGTCCAGCGGCGAGTCCAGCAGGTAGCAGCTGGACATCTGCGGGTGCCGGGTGCCGGAGTTGAAGAGGGTCGGCGAGGAGGTCAGGTACTCCAGCCGGCTCATCAGGCGGTACAGCTCGGCCACCTCGCGCACCGACTGCTCGTTGTCGCCGACCGCCAGGCCACAGGCGACGCGGAGCAGGAAGTGCTGAGGGGTCTCGACGACCTTGCGGGTGATCGGGTGACGCAGCAGGTAGCGGGACTGCACGGTGCGCAGGCCGAAGTACTCGAAGCGGTCGTCGCCGGCCGGGTCGACCAGGGCGTTCAGCGCCTCGGTGTGCTTGGCGACGAACGCGGCGGTGGTGTCGCCGATCAGGCCCTCGGCGTGGCCGACGGTGATCGAGGTGGAGAAGGAGACCACGCCCTGGGTCGCCGCCTCGTCGACGATCTCCAGCGCGAGCAGCCGGGCCGCCAGCTTCGAGTACTGCGGGTCCTCGGCGATCATCGACGCGGCGGCGTCGATGGCCAGGCCGCGCAGCTCGGCGAAGTCCGAGCCGGCGTTGCGGCCGCGCAGCGCGGCGGCGGCGACGTGACCCGGGTCCACCTGGGGGAGGTCGACGCTGCGGTCGGTCAGCACGCGGAGGAGCGCGCCGCCGGGGTCGGAGACCGTACGGTCGGCGGGGGCGGAGCTGGAACCCTGGGCGGGCAGGGTGACTGAGGCAGCGGTGGTCAAGGCGCTCTCTCCTGGCGGCGATCGGCGTCGGTAGATCGGGGGGCCGGGCCGTTCGGGGCAGGGGAGGACGGCGCGGGCGCCCGTGGCGTCGCGCGGCGTGTCGTCCCCGGCCCGCCCGCGAGGCCCGGAAGGTGGTGCTCGTGCTGGGGCCTCTGCGGGGAGGCGCTCGCACACCGTCGGCAGGTACTCGGACTCGCGGGCTCCCATGGGGAGACGGCCGCTCACCGCTGCGGGGCAGTCCCGGACTTGCACCGGGTTCCCCTGCGTCGACAGCAGGGTCGAGCATACATCTAGTGGTGCTCTCTCGATGCGACACCACATGTTGTGCAGCGCGGCGTGTTGGCGCGATGACCGCTGGTACCGGGGCGGGAGCCGGGAAGGGGCGCGGGCCGGGGTTCCGGACGCCCCGGGGCTTGTCAGGATTCGGAAACGGAATGGTGACCGGGGCGGTCGCCGGTCAGGGCCATGCCCTACGATCTCGCCTCATGAGCGACGGAACGGGCGTGCCCGGGGAGTGGTCTGGACAGCCCGCTTCGCCGGGGGAGCAGCCGGCCCCTCCCGCCGGTGCGGGGGGCGCACAGAACCAGCAGCCGGGTGGACCCGGACCGGTGCCGCCGGGGCAGCAGCCCTCCGGCGGCCAGGCCGTGCCGCCGGCACCGGGCGGCTTCGGACCGCCTCCGGCGTCGTACGGACCGCCCGCGCCGCCGCCGGCCCGGCCGCCGGCGCCCGCGGCGCCGCAGCCGCCGCAGTCGATCCAGGTGCCGCCGCCCGTTCAGCCGCCTGTTCAGCCGCCCGCGCCGCAGCCTCCGGTGCAGCCCCAGCCGGCGCCGCAGCCCCAGCCGCCGATGCCGGTGCCCTCGCACCACTGGCAGCATCCTCCGCAGCCGCAGCCGCAGCACCTACCGCCGCCGCAGCAGCCGCAGCAGACCGAGCCGGACTGGGCCGCGCTCGCCGACCGCAACGCGGCCGAGCACCGGCGCAAGACCCGGTTGAAGATCATCGGTGCGGCCGTCGCCGTCCTGATCATCGGCGGCGCCGTCGCCGGCGGCCTGCTCCTGCTGGGCAAGGACGGCGACGAGAAGCCGATCGCCGGGCCCACGTCGACCGCGACCGGGGCCACCCAGCAGCCGGCGCCGTCTCCGACCGGTTCCGCCAAGCCGACCCCGACGTCCACCCCGACGCCGACCCCCACTCCGAGCGCGACCCCCGACGACCCGTCGAAGCCGCTCTGGGACGCCTCCACCGACCCGGCCCCGCAGGACGCGGCGGCGCTCTTCTCGGCGCTCACCGTGACCGTCAACGGCGCCACCTGGAACCGGACCGTCGTCTCGCTCGACTCGCCCTGCTGGGACGGCAACTCCACGGTCGGCGGTCTCGGCCGGGCGCTCGGCGACCAGGGCTGCCGCCAGGTCCTCCGGGCCACCTACGTCTCCGGCGACAGCGCGGTGACGCTCGGCGTCGCCGTCTTCGACCACAAGATCCAGGCCGAGACGGCCCTGAAGAACTACGTCGGCCACCTCAAGGGCGCCGCCGCCCCGGGGGCGCCGGTCTTCTGCGCCACTCCGGGCTGCACCAACACCAAGAGCATCCTTGGACGCTACGCCTACTTCACCGTCGAGGGTTCCGCCAAAGGCGGCAACACCGCGGACGCCGCCGCGACCGCGGCCGCCACGGGCTTCGGCGAGCACGTGAAGAACCAGCTGCTCCAGCGGGCCAAGACGCCCGCGGCCCCGCCGGCGGCCCCGGCGGGCTGACCGCCCGCCGCCGGCCCGGCCGGCCGTCCCCCGCGTGCCCGCTCGCCGGGACGCGGGGGAGTGTGGCAGGCTCGCGGGCTGTCAGTCGTACGCGTGTCCGGTCGTGGCGGCCCGGGCGTCGCCGCCGGGCCCCCCGGCCGACCCCGGTCTCCGGAGGAGTGCCCCGTGGCCCTGCCCCGCCCGTTGCACGGCAAGCCGGCCGCCCTGGCCGTGTCCGCCGCCGTGCTCGCCACCGGCGCGCTGGTGCTCGGCGGCCGGGACGACCGCTCCGCCCCGCCGCCGCCCGGCCCCGCCGGGCCGACCGGACGCAGCGAACTCACCCTCAACGGCGCCGGCCGCGCCCTGCCCCCCGAGGTCGGCCGCGACCTGCTGGCCCGTGATCCGCAGGCCTCGCCGAACGCCCGGGCCGTCCAGCAACTGCTCGCCGACCTGGAGGCCACGGCCCGGTCCGGCCGCTCCGGCGGCACGGTGATCGGCCAGCACATCGAGGGGCACAACGAGCGCTACAACCCCGAGTACGGCGACTACCGGGGCACCAAGCCGGTCGGCTACTACTACAAGAAGGCCGCCGACATCACCGGCAAGCTGCCCGGCTTCGTCGAGACCGACCTCGGCCCCGGTTACGGCCAGAGCGGCTGGGGCGTCGGCAACCCGCGCTCCTACTCCGAAGGGCGCTGGCCCGCCTGCGCGGTCGGCTGGCAGTACACCGACGACGCGGTGGACCTGATGGCCGCCGTCTGGTCCGGCCACCCGCGTGCGGCGGACGGTACGTACGGCGCGGCCGGCGTCCAGAAGAACTGCGACGGCACCGCCACCGAGCTGCCCGACAACGGCGGCGCCCCGGCCGGCCTGGTCGGCATGTCCTTCCACCAGCCGTACCCGGGTTCGGACGTCAAGTCCTTCGACCGGGTGCTCTGCTCGTCCTCGCCCGCGGCCGGCGACCCGGGCTGGTTCGGCCGGGTCGTGGACAGCACCGGCGGCACCCCCGAGTACCGGGCGCTGCTGACCGACCTGTCCTTCCTCGCCGACCACCTGGAGTACCTCGCCGCCCACGACGTGCCGGTGCTGCTGCGCCCGTACCACGAGATGAACGCGGCCGACTGCGCCCGCGGCTTCTGGTGGTCCGGCCAGAAGCCGGCCGACTACCAGGCGCTCTGGCGGATCACCTACCACTACCTGGTGGAGACCCGGGGCCTGCACAACCTGCTGTTCGCCTGGACGCCGGTCTCCTGGGACGGCGCCCCGGGCGTCGACCCGTGGAACTACTACCCGGGTGCGCAGTACGTGGACCTGGTCGGGGTGGACGACTACAGCGGCAGCCCGGCGCGCCCGATCGGCACCGGCGAGGTGTGGACCAAGCGCTACTACGACGGCCTGGCCGGGTACGGCAAGCCGCGGATCCTGGCCGAGTCCTTCGCCGTCCCGGTCAACTCCCGCCAGCCGGACACCCTGCGGCGCACCCCGTGGACGATCTGGACGGTCTGGGGGCAGTCGCTGACGGCGGACAACCTGACCCCGGACCAGCCGCGCAACTCCAACGCCGACGTCAAGGCCACCTACGACGACGCCCTGGCGCTCACCGGCGGTTCGGCGGCGTTCGGGGCGAACGTGGACTGGAGCGGCCTGCACGTGCGGTGATACCGGTCGGCGGCGCACCGGGCCGGGGCACCGGCTTCGGCGGCGGGCTTCGGTAACAAGTCGGCGGCCCCGGGCCGCCCGGAATTCCGGGCCGCCGACCCGTGTGGCATCCTGTGGCCCGGAATCGAGCGGGCTGATGCCGGGGGACACCCGGCGGGCGGGGGTACGGGAGATGACACAGGTGCGTCCGGACCGCCCGGCCGGTGGCATCGCCGTGGCCTGGGGAGCCGTCCTGCTCGGCTGGGCGGCGTACAACTGCTTCTGGCAGGCCGGTGTCGCCACCTTCGTCAAGGGCATCTTCTACTACGGCAGCGACGCCGTGACCGCCGAGACCGGCAGCCTCAACTACGGCCTGCTGTACCTGGTCTCGGGCGTCCTGTTGCTGCGCGGGCACGGCTGGGCGCGCGGGGTGGCGGTCGGTGTGGCGCTGGTCGAGGGCTACAACCGGGTGCGCAGCCTGACGGGTGCGCTGCTGGACGAGCCGCAGCGCCGCTGGTTCACCGGGACGACCGAGGGCTGGCTGAAGCTGGTGACCTTCGGGCTCGGCGTGCTGGTGACGGCGGTGCTGGTCCTGCTGCTGGTCCGCTCGCTGCGGCGGCCGGAGACCGGCCGGGAGCCGGCGCCCGGCCCGTGGGCGGCGCAGTCGCCGTTCCCCGGGCAGACGTTCCCGGGGCAGCCGCCGTTCGGCGGGCCGGTCCAGCAGCACGCCCAGCATGCCCAGCCGCATGCCCAGCAGGCGCCGGCCGCCTGGGCACCGCAGGCCCAGCCCTACCCCCAGCCCCAGCCGCAGGCGCACCCCCAGCCCTACCCGCACGAGCAGCCGACCCAGACCGGCTGGCCCCAGCCCCAGCCCCAGCCGTACGCGTCCGGTCCGGCGGCCCCTCAGCAGCCCTGGCCGGCCCCGCCGGTGGCGCCCGGACCGGTCACGCCGGGCCCGGTGGCGCCCGGTCAGGTCCGGCCTCCCCAGGACACCCCGCCCTACCCGGGGTAGCCTGCTGGATGCTCCGGCCGTTGGGCCGGACGGATGAACGCTCAGCCGAAGACGACGAGGAACCCCTTTCACCATGACCTCAGCAACACCGGTGCGGACGGTCCTGACCACGTCCCGCGAGGCGGCCAGGCTCGCCGACCGGCAGATGTCGTGGAAGCCCCGGGTCGTCCCCTTCTACCTCTCGTTCCTGGTCATCTTCGGCTTCTCGACCTGGGCCTACGTGCCCAACCCGACCCCGCTCGGCTGGGTGATCACGATCCTCTGGGGCATGCCGGTGTTCGGCGTGCTGATCGGGTTCCAGGGTGTGCTGATGGTGCGCCGCCGGATCCGCAAGGCCGGGCGGATGACCCCGCCGGTGCCGGTCGACGACGACTACCTGATCGTGCTGGTACCGACCATCGGCCGGCACGACACCTACCCGGCGCTGGAGCGCTCGGTCCTCTCGTACGTCGAACACCTGCCGGTCTACTTCCCGTGGATGCGGGTGGACATCCTCACCGAGGAGGGCTGCGCGGCCGGCGAGAAGATCGACGACCTGGCCGCCCGGCACCCGCTGATCCGGGTGGTGACCGTCCCGAAGGCGTACGAGACGCCGAACGGCACCAAGTTCAAGGCCCGCGCCAACCACTACTCGCACGAACTGCGGATCGACGAGGGCGAGGCCGAGGACGACGTCTGGGTGCTGCACATGGACGACGACACCGGTGTCGGGCCGGACACCGCCGCCGCGGTGGCCCAGTTCATCAACCGGCAGCGCCGGGCCGGGGACGACGCCAAGCACATGGCGCAGGGCATCCTGACGTACCCCCGCGAGAACGCCGTCTCCACCTTCACCTGGCTCGCCGACGCGATCCGCCCGGCCGACGACATCGCCCGGTTCCGCGCGATGACCGGCACCGGCACCCCCATCGCCGGCGTGCACGGCGAGCTGCTGCTGGTGCGGTCCTCGGTCGAGGCCACCATCGGCTGGGACTTCGGCCCGAAGACCATCGTCGAGGACGCCCAGATGGCGCTCAACTTCTGCCTGCGCTACCCGGGCCGCAGCGACTGGTTCAACGGCCGCTGCTACGGGGCGTCGCCGGCCGGGGTCAAGGACTTCCTCAAGCAGCGCGAGCGCTGGGCCTGGGGCCTGGTGGCGCTCTGCTTCAACAAGTCCATCCCGCTGCGGTTCCGGCTGTTCATCGGGATGGGCATGGTCAGCTGGGTGCTCGGCCCGCTGCAGCACGTCGGTCTGGTGCTGCTGGTCGCGTGGTTCACCGGGACGATGAACACCTCGCCGGTGACCCAGTCGGTGGTGCTGGTCTGGTCGATCAACTTCGCCTACGTGATCTGGACGTACTGGGAGGGCCTGCGGCTGAACGTGGTCGCTTCGGCCAACCACCGGCGCAAGTGGTGGGAGCCGATCGTGGTGGTCGCGGCCATCCCGCTCTTCTCCTTCCTGGAGGGCTGGGGCGGTCTGCGGGGGCTGATCAAGTTCCTTCGCCGCGAGGAGAACAAGTTCGTCGTCATCGCCAAGCCGGCCTGACGGATCACACGGGACTGCTGCCAGAGCCATGAAACGTTTCGTCATCTTCATCCTGCCGACCGCCGTGCTCGGCATCACCGTGGGCGTCCCGATCCTGTTCGGGGACCACCCGGTCAAGTTCGACCACCGGCGGCCGACCGAAGTGCACTTCGCCGGCGTCGCGGAGGAGCAGGGCCGCGTCTGGGGCTTCGGGAAGGACACGCCGCAGGAGCCAGTGGACACCGGCCCCAAGGTGGTCCGGCCGTGGACCGAGGGCAGCCCCGAGTGGGGCGTCCAGGTGTACTGGCTGGACGACCCGAACGACCCGGAGAACTTCGTCCGGGGCAAGGTCGACCGCATCGTCGACTACGTGGTCGGGCTCAACGCCAACGCGCTCTCGGTGACGTTCCCGTACTACACGGTGGGTGCCAAGGCCAACGCGGTCGCGGCCCGGCCGACCACGCCCGGCCCGGACCGGCTGGCCCTGCTGCTGGACGCCGCGCACCGCGCGGGCCTGCGCACCACCGTCCGGCCGCTCCTGGACGAGGAGGCGCTCAAGTACACCACCACCGGGAACTGGCGCGGCAACATCGCCCCGGCCGACCGGGACGCCTGGTTCGCCAGCTACGCCGCCTTCCTGACGCCGTACCTGAAGACCGCCCAGGACCACGGCGCGGCCGAGTTCACCATCGGCACCGAGTTCAACTCGCTGGAGAGCGACCCGCACTGGGCCGGGCTGGTGGAGCAGGCGCGGAAGACCTTCCGCGGCGAGCTGGCCTACGACGCCAACTGGGACAACTGGTCCAAGGGCGCGATCCCGGTGCCGGTGGAGCAGACCGGCGTCGACGCCTACTTCCCGGCCAAGTCGGCGGGGGACGACGCCTCCGCGGCGGACCTGGTGGCCAGCTGGAACACCTGGCTGGACAAGCGCGGCAAGGGCGTGCAGCCGACCACCAAGCTGACCGAGGTCGGCATCCCGGCGCAGAAGGGCGCGTACAAGACGCCCGGTGACTTCTACACCAGGCGCGAGCTGAACGAGCCCGTGCAGGCGACCTGGTTCACCGCGGTCTGCCAGGTCGCCCGGGAGCGGAAGCTCGCCGGGGTGTACTTCTGGTCGCTGTACTTCGGCATCGACCCGACCCTGCCGACCACCGAGGACACCCCGCGGATGGACTTCGCCGGGCGGCCGGCCTCGGAGAAGGCGATCAGGGACTGCTTCGCGCAGACGTACGAGGTGCCCGCGGCCCCCGAGGGCCATGGCACCGCCGCCGCGAGTGCGCCCGCCGCCCCGGGCACGACGGCGAGCCCGGCCCCGGGTGCCACCACGCCGGCCCCGAGCGGCTCCGCCCCGGGGAGCCCTGCCCCGAGCAGTCCTGCCCCGAGCGGCTCCGCCCCGGGCAGCCCGCAGGCCACGCGCAAGCCCTAGCAGGACCCGGCTGGGGCTGGGGCTAGGGCTGGGGCTTGGCGGACGGGCTCGTGCTCGTCGACGGCTTCCCGGCCGTCGGCGGCTGGGTCGTCCCGGTCGCCCGGCCCGTCGGCGTGCTCTGGCCGGTGGGCGTGGGCGTGGGCTGGCCGGTGGCGGCCGGCGACGCCGTCTGGGCGGGTGCCTGGGCGGGTGCCGGGGCCGGAGTGCCCGGTTGTCCCCCCGGGGTGGCCTGCGGCGTCGCGGGCGGGGGCCCGTCGGCCCGCACCCCGGCGAGCGCGTCCGAGATCTGCTGCTCCAGCCACGGCGTGACCACCCGCATGCCGGCCGGCGTCAGGTGCACGCCGTCGGTGGCGGGGGAGACCAGGTGGCCGTCGCGGTCCTTCCAGAGGCAGGTGCCGTCCGGGCAGTAGAAGGCGTTCAGGTCGAGCAGTTGGACGGTGCCGGCGGAGCCCCGTACGAACTCGGCGACCTGCTGGTTGTAGCAGGTGCCCCAGGTCTTGTTGATCGCGCCGTTCTCGACCCGCTCGTTCATCAGCAGCACCTTGGCGTCGCCCGCGCGCTGCCGGATCAGGCCGACCGCCTCGGCGAGCTGGGTGCCGTACCGGGTGCGGTAGTACTCGTCGCACGGGTTGAGCCAGGTGCCGTCCAGGTACTGCTCGGCGGCGTCCCAGCCGAGGTGCAGCACGACCGCCTGCGCCCCGGTCCGGCCCAGGTCCCGCTCCCAGCGCCCGGTGCGGTCGCGGCACTCGTCGGTGGTGTCGAATTCCTCCTTCGAGGTGCCGCGCACCCTCTCCGCGCCGAACACGCCGCAGCCGCTGATCCCGCCGTCGACCACCCGGAAGCGGTCGCCGTGCCGGTACAGGCCGGTGGCGAGGTCCTGCGAGAAGGAGTCGCCCAGCGCGAGCACCAGCGGCCGGCCCGCCGAGCCGGAGCGCATGTCGTACGAGACCCAGGCCGGCAGGTACCAGGCGCCGACGGTGGCGACCGCGGTGGTGGCGGCGAGGATCGGGACGGTCGGGAAGGGCCGCCAGCGCATGACCCGCACCCGCTCGGTCGCGGTGTGCAGCAGCCAGGCCAGCACCCAGGAGAGCGGTGCGCCGATCGCCAGCAGCATCGGCGGCGAGATGTCGTCGACGAACCGCTGGAGCATCCAGTAGACCGGCAGGTGCAGCAGGTAGAGGCTGTACGAGATGGTGCCGGTGAGCCGCAGCGGCGGCAGCGAGAGCAGCCGGACCAGCGGGCCGCGGTCGTGGCAGAGCGAGGCGACCAGGACGGCCGAGAGCGCGGCCACCGCGGCCAGGCCGCCCTGGTAGAGCCACGGCTGCTTGTAGTCGTGGACGGTGAGGCTGGCCGCGACCAGCCCGCCGAGCGTGGCGGTGCCCAGCAGGGTGAGCAGCGCGGTGCCGGCCGGTCCGGAGGCGGCCCGGAAGCGTCGCTGGGTGCGCGGGCCGGCCCCGGCGCCGTCCGCGGCCTTGCGCCGCAGCCGCAGGTAGACCACGAAGGCGGCGGCGGCCCCGGCGGCGAAGCCGACCGCGCGGGTCTCGGTGCCCAGGTAGAGGCGGTCGGCGTTGGAGCCGCTCCACATCAGCGGGGCGACGGCGGCGGAGAGGACGAACAGCACGCCGGTGGCGATCCCGGTCGCGGTGAGCGAGCGGCGGCAGACCGCGTGGATGAGCAGCAGCAGCAGCGGCCAGACCACGTAGAACTGCTCGGTGATGCTGAGCGACCACATGGCGGCCAGCGGGTCGATCCCCGCGTAGTGCTGCCAGTAGGCGTCCCCGCGCTCCAGCTGGGCCCAGTTGGCCACCTGGGCGAGGGCGGCCAGGGCCTGGGGGCGCAGCTCCTTGACGTCCTTGAGCGGGCTGACCAGGGCGGAGAGCGCGACCACCAGGAAGACGGTGGCCAGCAGGCCGGGCAGCAGCCGCTTGGCACGGCGGCGGTAGAAGACGCCGAGCGCGATCCGGTCGGTGCGGTCCAGCTCGCGGATGAGCACCAGGGTGACCAGGAAGCCGGAGAGGACGAAGAACGCGTCCACGCCGAACAGGCCGTTCTGGAACCAGTTGGTGTGGTAGAGCAGCACGGAGGCGATGGCGAGGCCGCGCAGGCCGTCGACCGACGCGAAGCGCACGGACGGGGGGAGGGGGCGGGGCGGCTCCGGAGGGGGCGCCGGTACCGCGTACCGGCTGCCGCGCGGGGCCGGGATACCCCGGGCCTCGCGCATGTCCTGGAGCGTGGGTCCGCTCGCCGCCGAGGGCGCGCCGAGGCTGGGCCCGTCGTGCATGGGTTGTTCTCCCCCGATCGATGGGCTGCCGCGAGGTGTCTCGATCAGAGGTTTATATCAAAAGACCCCGGTTGATCGTCGGCCGGCCACCCGGAACCGGGGCCGGACCGGGCGTCAGAACGCCAGGCTGTACACCATCAGATCCACGCCAGGGTGCGGCGACCAGTCGCGGTCCGGGGACCGGCGGAAGCCGACCCGCCGGTAGATGCGGTGGGCGGTGGTCATCTCCGGGCGGGTGGAGAAGGCCATCCCGGCCAGGCCGAGCTCGCGGCTGCGGGTGAGCGCCGCGCGGACCAGGGCCTCGCCGACGCCCCGCCCGCGGGCGGCCGCCGAGGTGGCGAGCATCCGGATCTCGCCCTCCTCGGGGGTCGCGATGTCGGCCCACTCGGTGCCGCCGACCGCGAAGGTCACGCAGCCGAGCACCCGTCCTTCGGCCGCGTCGACCGCGACGAGGAGTTCGGCCTCCCGGGCCCGGCGGGCGGCGTCGCGCAGGAGGTGGACGTAGTCGCTCTCGGGCGAGGTGTGCCCGTCACCGACGAAGGCCTCGACGGTGATGCGGCCGGCGTCCTCGAAGTCCTCGGCGCGGGCCGGGCGGATGGCGATGTCCATCCGGTCAGTGTGCCGGAACCGCTGCCGGCGCCGGTCGCCGGGTCGGCCGTGGACGGACCGACGCGGTCGCCGGTGGTGTCGGCGGTTCCGGTGGCAGTGAGGGGAGCGGAGGGGGCGGTGACGGGGTCGGCGGACGGGCGGAGGGAGGCGGCGGGCATGGTGCCGTAGAGCCGGTCGGGCAGGGCGGGGTCGACGGGGTAGCCGCCCGGGCGGTGCCAGTTGTCGCGTCCGGCGGCGTCCTGCTGCGCCACCTCGCGTCCGATCAGGGCGCCGAGCAGGCCGATTCCGCCGACGGCCCCGACCAGGGCGAGTGCGCTGGCGATGGTGTCGGAATCCATGACTCCACTCTGCTCGCGTCGCCGGACGCCTACGAGTGGCAGGAATGCCTTAATGCATCGAAAAACTGCCAGCGGTCGTCCTATCCTGGGGGCATGCTCAAGAACGTGGTCGCGGTGGTCCTCGAAGAGCTCCACCCCTTCGAGCTCGGTGTCGCCTGCGAGGTGTTCGGCCTGGACCGCAGCGCGGACGGCCTGCCCGGGTACGACTTCGCGATCGCGGGCGCCCGCCCCGGCCTGCACCGGACGCACGCCGGCTTCTCCGTCGACGTCCCGCACGGCCCCGAACGCCTCGCCGAGGCCGACCTGGTCGTGGTCACCGCGACCGGCGTCCGCCCCGCGTACCCGGCTCCGCTGGTGGACGCGGTCCGGGCGGCCGTCGAGGGCGGCGCCCGGGTGCTCTCCATCTGCAGCGGAGCCTTCGTGCTCGGCGCCGCCGGCCTGCTCGACGGCCGCCGCTCCACCACGCACTGGCGGCACACGGCGGAGCTGGCCTCGCGCTTCCCGCTGACCACGGTCGAGCCGGACGTCCTGTACGTGGACGACGACCCGGTGATCACCTCGGCCGGGACGGCGGCCGGCATCGACGCCTGCCTCCACCTGGTGCGCCGGATGCAGGGCGCCGAGGTGGCCCGCGGGATCGCCCGGCGGATGGTGGTGGCCCCGCACCGGGAGGGCGGCCAGGCGCAGTTCGTGAACCGGCCGATGCCGGAGCACGACGGGGACTCGCTCGCGCCGCTGCTCGACTGGATGCGTCACCACCTGGACCGGGAGTCGACCGTCGAGCAACTGGCCGCCCGGGTCCACATGTCGCCGCGCACGTTCGCCCGCCGCTTCCAGCAGGAGACCGGCACCACCCCGCACCGCTGGCTGACCGGGCAGCGGCTGCTGCTCGCACAGCGGCTGCTGGAGTCGACCACGGAGCCGGTGGACGCGATCGCCGCCCGCTGCGGCTTCGGCAACGCGGCCACCCTGCGGCACCACTTCGGCCGCCGGCTGGGGACCACCCCGCTGGCGTACCGCCGCTGCTTCGCCGAGCCCGAGACGTCCGCCGTCCGGGCCACCGGGCCGTCCGTGCCGGCCGCCCGCGCGGGCGGCCCCGTACCCGGCCGTCCCGTACCCGGCCGTCCCGCGCCGGCCTGAGCGGCCCGGGCGCCCCGCCGGCCGGTGCCGCTCGGGCCGGCGCCGCTCAGGCCCGGGCCGCGGGGGTCACTCCCCGTCGCCCAGGTGCCCCGTGTCGTTCCAGTGCCCGGGCCGCAGCCGGTCGCCCTCCGCCCGCCAGAGGCTGGTGGAGCAGTTCCGCACCGGCTCCAGCGCGGTCAGCTGCGCCTCGGTGAGCCGGTCCAGCGCGTACCTCAGCATCAGCACGGTGCAGTCGTGGGCGACCAGCAGGACGGGCCGGCCGGCCTCCTCGGCGCAGATGTCGCGCAGCACGCTGCGCACCCGCAGCGCCACGTCCGCCCAGGACTCCCCGCCGGGCGGGCGGTAGTACAGCTCGCCCATCTTGCGCCGCCGGGCCGCCTCCTCGGGGTGCTTGGCCTCGATGGCGGCCTTGGGCAGCATCTCCAGGATGCCGAGTTCGCGGTCGCGCAGCCGCTCGTCGTAGCGGACGGCGAGGGAGACCGGGACGGCGCCGAGCCCGGCGGCCTGGGCGAGCGCGATCCGGGCGGTCTCGGCGGTGCGCACGTACGGCGAGCACCAGACGCTGCGCGGGCGGTCGGCGCTGGGCAGGCCGGCCCACCAGCGGCCGAGGGCGTGGGCCTGCTGCTGGCCGTGGAGGGAGAGCGGGATGTCCGCGTCCCGGCAGCTGATCGGCACGCTGAGCGCGCCGACGGCCTCGGCGAGCTGGAACTCGACGTTGGCGGTGGACTCGCCGTGGCGGGTGGCGATCAGGACGGACGGCAGGCCGGTGGCCGTCGCGCCGGGTGGGTGGGTGGTGGTGGAGAGGTGTTGACCGTTGAGCGTGGTGCCGAGTTCTGCCATCGCCGCTGCTCCCCGTGGGTCGGTCAGTTGCCGGCCGGTTCCGGTCCGGTCTGGTGGTGCCCTGTTGGTGCCCTGTCCGTGCGGCTGTTCATACATATGATCGCGCCGCCTCTCCAGTGTTGACGGAGGAGACGGCGCGATCACAGGGCGCGCACGGGGTGCGTCAGTGCGCCGTCACGGGCTCCGGCGCGTTCCTCGGCTCCTCGTCGCCGCTCTCGGCGCCGTAGTCGGCCGGCCGGGTCTCGTCCGGGCTCTCCGGGGCCTTGGCGGCCCGCAGCGCCAGGGTGAGCGCGACCGAGACCAGCAGGTTGAGCACGAAGGCGGTGAGCCCGATGTAGCCGATCTCGCCGATGCCGGGGATCTCGGCCGAGTTGCCGCCGAAGTGCTTGGTGGCCGGGCTGGCGATGCTGTACGCCTTCCAGGTGCCGTAGACCATGCCGGCCGCCCAGCCGGCCAGCAGCGCCCAGTGGTGGAACCAGCGGGTGAACAGGCCGCCGACGATCGCGACGAAGGTCTGCAGGATCCAGAGGCCGCCGAGCAGCTGCAGGTTGATCGCGGCCTGCTTGTCCATGCCGAGCACGAACACCAGCGCGCCGACCTTCACCAGCAGCGAGACGAACTTGGCCACCCGGGTCTCGTCGGCGGGAGTGGCGTCGGGCTTCAGGTACTCCTTGTAGACGTTGCGGGTGAAGAGGTTGGCCGCCGCGATCGACATGATGGCGGCCGGCACGAGCGCGCCGATCCCGATCGCCGCGAAGGCCACGCCGGTGAACCAGTCCGGGAACATGTTCTCGAACAGCTGCGGCACCGACAGCTGGGTGTTGAACGTCTTGTCGCCCTTGCCGACCCCGGCCGCGATCGCCATGAACCCCAGCAGCGCGAGCAGCCCCAGCATCAGCGAGTAGGCGGGCATGATCGCCATGTTCCGGCGGACGGTGTTGCGGGACTTGGAGGCCAGCACGCCGGTCACCGAGTGCGGGTACATGAACAGCGCCATCGCGGAGCCGAGCGCCAGCGTCGCGTACGTCCACTGCTTGTTCTCCGGCACGGTGAGCGAGCCGGTCGCCTTCGGCGCGGCGAACTTCTCGCCCGCCACGTCGAAGATGTGACCGAAGCCGCCGAGCCGGATCGGGATGTAGATCACCGCGACGATGATCACGACGTAGATCAGGGCGTCCTTGACGAAGGCGATCAGCGCGGGGGCCCGCAGCCCGGAGGAGTAGGTGTACGCGGCCAGCACGCCGAAGGCGATGAACAGCGGCAGGTCCTTGACGAACCAGTTGGCGTTCTCGCCGCCGCCCACGCCCAGGACGTCCAGCACCGCCTGGATGCCGACCAGCTGGAGGGCGATGTACGGCATGGTGGCGAGGATGCCGGTGAGCGCGACCACCAGCGAGAGCGGCTTGGAGCCGTACCGCCCGCGGACGAAGTCGGCCGGCGTGACGTACCCGTGGACCCGGGAGACCGACCAGAGCCGGGGCAGGAAGAGGAAGACCAGCGGGTAGGCGACGATCGTGTACGGCACGGCGAAGAAGCCCGCCGCGCCGGTCGCGTAGACGGCGGCCGGGACGGCGACGAAGGTGTACGCGGTGTAGAGGTCGCCGCCGAGCAGGAACCAGGTGACCCAGGTCCCGAAGCTGCGCCCGCCGAGGCCCCACTCGTCGAGGTGGAGCGCGTTGTCGGCGCGGCGCCACCGGGAGGCGAGGAAGCCCATCACGGTGACCAGCGCGAAGAAGAGGACGAAGACCGCCAGCGCGGGCACGTTGACCCCGTTCATCGGGCGCCACCCGCCTTCCGGGCGGCCCGGCGGGCCTTCTCGTCCCGGTTGATCAGCAGGTAGGCCGCGACCGTGAAGACGGCCGAGACCGGGACCCAGAGCAACTGGTACCAGTAGAAGAAGGGGACTCCGCCGGCTTCGGGGTCGAGCTTGTCGTACGAGCCCACCCAGAGCATCGCGACGATCGGCACCAGCAGGGCGAGCGCGGCCAGCACCCGCTCGGGGGTGACCGCCGGGAGGTCCGGGGGGCCTTCTGGCTCGGGCATGACAGGTTGGTCGGTATCGAGGTCTGACGACATGGTTCGGCTCCGCTTCGGAGGGTTTCACCTCGTCGGCGCCGCAACCCCGAGGAGTCGCACACCCCCCGCGGGTCCGCCGAGCAGCACCAGTGGTGATCGACAGTCAGTACGGATGCGGAATCTAGAGCATGGAGTGACCCGTGTCACTGGGTTCGCGCAACTTCCCGCCATCCGGGCGATGTGCGCGCCACCCCGGTGGTGCGCACGCCGGGTGGGTGCCCCGCACGCCTGGTCAGTGGAACGCGCGCCGGTAGGCGGACGGGCGCGGAGGAGGGGTACGCGCGCCGGGCAAACGGAACGGGCACCGGCGTGTGCGGGGAGTGCACGCCGATGCCCGGAAGCACGGAGGAGGGGTGCGGCTACTCGGGCAGCTCCGGCCGCTTGAGGCGGGTGATGAACTTGTAGCGGTCACCGCGGTAGATCGAGCGGACCCACTCCACCGGGTTGCCCTCGGCGTCGAAGGAGTGCCGGGCGAGCTGGAGCATCGGCAGGCCGAGGTCGGAGCCGAGCAGTCCGGCCTCGCGCGGGTCGGCGAGGGTGGTCTCGATGGTCTCCTCGGCCTCGGCCACGGTGACGCCGTACACCTCGCGCAGGGCCGTGTACAGCGAGTTGTGCTTGGCCAGGTTGCGGCGCAGGGCGGGGAAGCGCTTGGCGGAGAGGTGGGCGACCTCGATGGCCATCGGGTCGCCGTTGGCCAGCCGGAGGCGCTCGATCCGCAGCACCCGGCCGCCGGGCTTGATGTCCAGCAGCGGGGCCAGCCGGTCGTCGGCGGTGATGTAGCCGATCTCGATCAGCCGGGAGGTGGGCTCCAGGCCCTGGGCGCGCATGTCCTCGGTGTAGGAGGTGAGCTGGAGGGCCTGCGCCACCTTGGGCTTGGCGACGAAGGTGCCCTTGCCCTGGATGCGCTCCAGCCGGCCCTCGACGACCAGCTCCTGGAGGGCCTGCCGGACGGTGGTGCGGGAGGTGTCGAACTGAGCCGCCAGTGCCCGTTCGGGCGGAACCGGGGTCCCCGCGGGCTGGGTCTCGGTGAGCTGCAGCAGGTGGCGCTTGAGGCCGTAGTACTTGGGCACCCGGGCCGTCGGGTCTGCGCCGCCCTGCGTCGGTAGGTTCTTCACCTGGGGGTCGTTGACCTGGGCCGTGCTGCCCCCGTCGCTGCTCATCGGACCTGTCTCCCGCTTCTCGCGGGGCTTTTGGGGGCCCCGCCGCATCATTAACAACTCACATCGTTGCATGTATGGCTACGGAACGAATACCTCATCACGCGATGAACGATGTGCGGTGTCGGCTTGATAACGGGTGGTCCTGATCGGTCGAACAGCCGTTGACAGGCCCATTGGTCTAGGCCAAGCTCCAGGCATCTGGTCTACACCACTAGGCCGGTCACTATGAATCCCCCCACCCGTTCGCTGGGGTCCGCGGCACCTTTCCTCCCGCATTGTGTGGGTCCGCCGCAGCCACCCGACGGGGGTAACCCAGGCATCCCTCAGGAGGATGGCGTGAAGCGTCAGCTCATTGCGGCAGTCGGCGTCGCGGCCATGGTTGTTGGTCTCGCGGCTTGTGGCTCGGACGCGAAGAAGGACGACACCAAGACCGGTTCGTCCACCGCGGCCGATGGCAAGAAGGACTACAGCGGCAAGACGCTCAAGGTCTGGCTGATGAGTGGCTCGGCCCCCAAGGGCTGGGAGGACTCGGTGAAGACCGAGTTCGAGTCCAAGTACGCGGGCTCCAAGGTCGAGTTCCAGGTCCAGGAGTGGACCGGCATCGGCCCCAAGGTCACCGCCGCGCTCTCCGAGGGCTCCGTCGACGTCCTGGAGGTCGGCAACACCCAGACCGCCGGGTACGCCGCCACCGGTGGCCTGCTGGACATCACCAAGGACAAGGCCGCCATCGGCGGTGCCGACTGGGCCGCCAACCAGAGCGAGTCGGCGATCCTGGACGGCAAGCAGTACGCCGCCCCGTGGTACGTCACCAACCGCGTCGTCGCGTACAACAAGGACCTCTGGGCCAAGGCCGGTCTGACCGCCACCCCGAAGACCCTGGACGAGTTCTACGCCGCGCTGGACAAGCTCAAGGCCACCCCCGGTGTCGCCGACCCGCTGTACATGCCGGGCCAGGAGTGGTACGTCTACTTCGGTCTGCTCACCACCGAGGGTGGCAAGCTGGCGAAGAAGGACGGCGACAAGTGGGTCGGCGGCCTGTCGTCCCCCGAGGCGCAGAAGGCCTTCGAGACCTACAAGACCATCCAGGGCAAGTCGGTCACCGGCGCCAAGGACAAGGACGAGGCCAAGCCGCAGCAGAAGGACGTCTTCGGCAAGGGCGACGTCGGCTCGATCATCGGCCTCGGCTGGGAGCTCCCGGACGAGAAGGCCATCCCGAAGGACAAGATCGGCTTCTTCCCGCTCCCGGGCAAGACCGCCGACAAGCCCTCCGGCGTGTTCCTCGGCGGCTCGAACCTGGCCATCGCCCAGGCGAGCAAGAACTCCGAGATGGCCAAGGACTTCCTGGCCGTCGCCCTGAACGACAAGAACGAGGGCCTGGTCGCCGCGGCGGGTCTCATCCCGAACAAGAAGGCGCTCAACGACAAGGTCGTCGGTGACTTCGCCACCGCCGCCAAGGACGCGGCCGTCGTGGGTGGCATCACCCCGACCACGCCGAACTGGGCGGCCGTCGAGAACGAGCCGAACCCGATCAAGGAGTTCCTGACCAACGCTCTGACCGGTGACTACGCGGCGGCGGCCAAGAAGGCCGACGACGAGATCGCCAAGCGTCTGAACGCCAAGCAGTAACAGTCGAGCGGCGTCGCTCACCGACTCCCGGCGGGGAGCCGGTGGGCGACGCCTGTCCGTCGTGGTCAGGTTGTCAGGAAGAGAGAACGATGGCTGTGCATTCGGAGCGGGTGCAGACACAGTCCCCGGCATCGGGGAAGGCTGCTGTGGCCACTACTGAGACGAGCGCCCACCGCGGTGGCGGCGCCGGCACCCCGAAGAAGAGCGCCAGACCGGCGGACGGTCCGAGCTTCGGCTCCCGGTTCGCGCCGTACCTGCTGCTCCTGCCCGCCACCGTGGCCACCCTGGCCCTGCTCGGCTGGCCCCTGCTGAAGACCGTCCTGGTCTCGTTCCAGAACCTGAACGCGCGCCAGCTCGTCCAGCACCTGACCGAGTGGAACGGCTTCGAGAACTACACCGAGCAGCTCAGCGACCCCGAGTTCTGGTCGGTCGCGGGCCGGAGCGTCGCCTTCACCGCGCTCAACGTCTTCCTGATCATGGTGGGCGGTTCGCTGGTCGGTCTGCTGCTCAACCGGCTCGGCAAGAAGATGCGGCTGCTGCTGTCGATCGGCCTGCTGCTCGCCTGGGCGATGCCGGTGGTCGCCGCGACCACCGTCTACACCTGGCTGTTCGAGACCCGGTTCGGTGTCGTGAACTGGTTCCTGGACACCCTGGGCTGGCACTCGATGGCCACCTTCAACTGGACCGGCAGCCAGTACTCGACGTTCTTCGTGATCCTCCTGCTGCTCGTCTGGGGCTCGATCCCGTTCGTCGCGTTCAACATGTACGCGGCCCTGACGACCATCCCCAAGGAGCTCTACGAGGCTGCCCGGATGGACGGCGCCGGCGCGGTCAAGATCTTCACCTCGGTGGTCTTCCCGAACCTCAAGCCGTTCTTCCTCGCCACGACCTTCCTCGAGGTCATCTGGATCTTCAAGGCCTTCACGCAGATCTACGCGATCAAGGCCGGCGGTCCCGACGGGCTCACCCGGACCCTGCCGATCCACGCCTTCCTGGAGGGCACCGGCCGCCAGCACTACGGCACCGGTTCCGCGATCGCGGTCCTCACCATCCTGATGCTGGGTGCGCTCATGGCGTACTACTTCCGCATCATTCTGAAGCAGGAGGACGAGCTGTGAGGCGCTCGCTCATCGGACGCACCTGGCCGAACGTGATCGCGGTCGTCCTCTTCGTCTTCTTCGTGTTCCCCGTCTACTGGATGATCGTCACGGCGTTCAAGCCGGACAAGGACATCGTCAGCAAGACGCCGGTGTTCCTGCCGCTCAACGCGACCTTCGACCACTTCAAGACCGCCATCGACGCGCCGAAGTTCTGGACGTACACCGCCAACAGCTTCATCGTCACGATCCTCGCGGTGCTGCTCTCGCTGGTGATCGCCACCCTGGCGGCCTTCGCCATCGCCCGGATGAAGTTCCGCGGCCGCAAGGGCTTCGTGCTGGTCGTCATGGCGGCCCAGATGGCGCCCTGGGAGGTCATGACCATCGCGGTCTACCTGATCTCCCGCGACAACGAGATGCTGAACAGCCTCGTCCCGCTCACCGCCTTCTACATGATGATGGTGCTGCCCTTCACCATCTTCACGCTCCGCGGATTCATCGCGGCGGTGCCGAAGGAACTGGAGGAGTCGGCCATGGTGGACGGCTGCACCCGGACCCAGGCCTTCGTGAAGGTGATCTTCCCGCTGCTGGCGCCGGGCCTGATGTCCACCTCGCTGTTCGGCTTCATCACGGCCTGGAACGAGTTCCCCCTGGTCCTGATCCTGAACAAGACCGAGGGCCAGACGCTGCCGCTGTGGCTGTCCTCCTTCCAGACCAACTTCGGCACCGACTGGGGCGCCACCATGGCCGCCTCGACGCTGTTCGCCCTGCCGGTGCTGATCCTGTTCGTCTTCCTGCAGCGCAAGGCGGTCGGTGGCCTCACCGACGGCGCCGTGAAGGGCTGATCCCGCCATGAGCATCCTCGTACCCACCCTCCCGGCCTCCGACCAGCTGCACCGCGACGCGCTGACCGTCCTCCAGCCCGGCTTCGTCGGCACCGAGCCGCCGGAGTGGCTGCGCCGCCACCTGGCGGCCGGTCTGGGCTCGGTCGCGCTGTTCGACCGCAACGTGGCCGACCTCGACCAGCTCGCCGCCCTCACCGGGGCGCTGCGGGCCGAGAACCCCGACCTGCTGATCGCCATCGACGAGGAGAGCGGCGACGTCACCCGGCTGGAGGCGGGCTCCGGCTCGTCCTGGCCCGGCAACCTCGCGCTCGGCGCGATCGACGACCCGGCGCTGACCAGGGACGTCGCCCGCGAGCTGGGCCGGGCCCTGGCCGCCGCCGGCGTCAACTACAACTGGGCGCCCACCGCGGACGTCAACTCCAACCCGCGCAACCCGGTGATCGGCGTCCGCTCGTTCGGCGCCGACCCGGAGCTGTGCGCCCGGCACACCGCCGCCTGGGTGGAGGGCCTGCAGTCGGCCGGTGTCGCGGCCTGCTCCAAGCACTTCCCGGGGCACGGCGACACCGCGGTCGACTCGCACCACGGCCTGCCGGTCATCGACGTCGACCTGGACGTGCTGCGCGCCCGCGACCTGATCCCGTTCCAGGCCGCGATCGCCGCCGGGACCAAGGCCGTGATGACGGCCCACATCATGATCCCGGCGCTCGACCCGAAGCTGCCCGCCACGCTCAGCCCGCTGGTGCTGCGCGACCTGCTGCGCGCGGCCCCGGAGGACGGCGGCCTCGGCTACCAGGGCCTGATCGTCAGCGACGCCATCGAGATGGGTGCCATCGCCGACACCTTCGGCATGGGCGACGGCACCGTGCTCGCCCTGGCGGCCGGCGCGGACGCGATCTGCGTGGGCGGCGGCCTGGCCGACGAGGCGACCGTGCTGATGCTGCGCGACGCCATCGTGGCGGGCGTGCAGTCCGGCAAGCTCGCCGAGGAGCGGCTCGCGGACGCGGCCGCCCGGGTGCGGGCGCTCGGCAGCTGGGGCCGGATCGCGGCCCAGGGCGAGCGGCCGGAGGCGGACCTGGCGGTCGGCCTGCGGGCGGCCCGCCGGGCGCTGCGCGTGGTCCGCGCGCCGGGCCGGGAGGTCCTGCCGGTGACCGAGCGCCCGTACGTGGCCTCGTTCTCCGCCGAGCCGAACATCGCGGTCGGCGACGTCACCCCGTGGGGCGTGGCCGGCATGCTGGCCGACCGCTTCCCCGGCACCCGGACCCGCGAGGTCGGCCCGGAGACCGCCGAGCCGGCGGTGCTGGACACGGTGGTGGCCGAGGTGCTGGCCGGCGCCGAGGGCCGCCGCCTGGTGCTGGTGGTCCGGGACGTCCACCGGCACGAGTGGATGTCCGCCGCGCTGGCCCGCCTGGTGGCGGCCCGCCCGGACGCCGCGGTGGTCGAGATGGGCCTGCCGCAGTCCGAGCCGGTCGGTGCGCTGCACATCGCCACCCACGGTGCCGCCCGGGTCTGCGGGCTGGCGGCCGTGGAGGTGCTCACCGGGCAGCCGGGGGCGGTCGGCTGAGACCGTCCGATCTCCGGCCGGGGAGTCCCGGCCGGGCCGTGACACAGGGTGCCGGGAGGCACGCGCCCAGCGGGCCCGTCATGCGCATGTCGCATGGCGGGCCCGCTGCCGTTTCCCCCCGTTGACCTGCGATGTCGCAACCTGACAGTGTTCCCTCAAATCCTCCTTAAGGCACCCTTAAGTTCTACTTAGGGTAACGGTGGGGCCACTGATCGCCACGCGGTACAACAGGTCTGCAACGGCCCTGGCTGCCAGGCCATTTGGCGTTGACACCGTCAGTGGTCTAGGCCAGGCTCCAGTTCATCCGGTTCGAATTTCAATTTCACCGGATGTGGTATAGGCCCACCCCTAAGCTCTTCGCCGCCCCTCCCCGGACACCGTCCCGGCGGGCGCCACCACGCTGCCGGCGGGCACAGGCTCTAACACCCTCGGAGGATGGCGTGAAGATGCGTCGGCTCATGGCTACGGCCGGAATCATGGCGCTCGCGGTCGGACTGACGGCTTGTTCGTCGGGCGGCTCCGCGTCAAGCGACGCCAAGAACGCCTCGACGGACCCGAAGACCGCAACCGGCTCCGTCACCGTCTGGCTGATGGACGACGCCCAGAAGAGCTGGCCGGACCTCGTCCAGCGGGTGAACGACGACTTCGCCGCCAAGTACCCCAACGTCACCCTGAAGCTCGCCTACCAGGGTTGGGCCGACAAGGTGACGAAGCTGGACAAGGCGCTCGCCGACGGCACCGCCCCGGACGTCGTGGAGCTCGGCAACACCGAGACCATGAAGTACGTGCTGTCCGGCGCGCTGGCCCCGGTGGAGCGGAACACGTTCGACAACTCCGACTCCTGGATCAAGGCGCTCGCCAACACCTGCACCTACCAGGACAAGCTCTGGTGCGTGCCGTACTACGCGGGCGCCCGGGTCGCCATCTACAACTCGGCCGCCTTCCAGCAGGCCACCGGCAACGCCGAGTTCCCGAAGACCGAGGAAGAGCTGCGCACGGCGCTGGACAAGGTCGCCGACAAGAACAAGGCCGACCGCACCTACTCGTCGCTCTACCTGCCGGGCCCGTACTGGTACGCCGCGATGAGCTACGTCTCCGCGTACGGCGGCGCCATCGCCCGGTTCGACAGCGCGGGCAACTGGCACGGCACCCTGAGCGACCCCAAGTCCCAGCAGGGCATCACCCACTTCGTCGACCTGGTGCGCAAGTACAACAAGGGCGACCTCGCGGTGAACGAGCAGAACCAGTTCGAGTCGATGGCCCGCGGCCACGCGGCGGCGTTCTACGGCAACGGCTTCGAGTCCGCCAGCGTCACCGCGCCGGTCACCGGCGACCCGAGCCTGAAGGACGCCGTCAAGGTGGCCACCATGCCCGGCCCGGGCGGCAAGCCGCTGCCGACCTTCATCGGCGGCTCGGCCCTCGCCGTCACGTCCAAGTCGCCCTCGGCGGCGCTGGCCGCCGACTGGGTCCGGATGTTCACCAGCACCAAGTCCCAGCAGGCGCTCGCCGACAAGGACATCCTGCCGAACAACCTCACCCAGCTGAACCCGCTGAAGAACAAGCCGGCCACCGCCGCCGCGGCCAACGCCGTGCCGGACGCCTGGTTCACCCCGCTGGCCCCCGGCTGGGGCGCGGTGGAGAAGCAGAAGATCCTGCCGGACATGCTGACCGCGATCCTCAAGGGCAAGTCGGTGGACCAGGCCGCCAAGGAGGCCGACGCCGCGATCGACCAGCTGATCAACAAGGCGGGCTGACCGGACGGGCCGGCCGATCGACAGGGCCGGCCGATCGACAGGGCCGGCCGGTCGACCGGCCGGCAGGAGCCCCTCCCCGCACCGCGGGGAGGGGCTCCCGGCGCTTGCGGCCCCGTGGCCCCCGGGCCGGCCCGGACCTGCCGCGGACGGAGTTCTGATGTGCCCGGCGCGGACGCCCCCCGTAGGATTGCCGCAGATTCACCGCAGCGAGTGTGCGGACTCGCCGCCGTAGAGGTCTCCGCCGGGCACGCCCGCCCAGCGGGGTTGGACCACTCATCGGAGGCACATCCACGATGTCCGACACGCAGACCGTCCCTGGCCGGATCATGGCGGCGGAGATGGCCGAGCAGCCGGCCGTCCTGCAGCGGATCCTCGACGAGGGCGCTCCCAGGATCTTCGAGATCGCGTCCCGGATCGCTGCCCGCAACCCGCGCTTCGTCCTGCTCACCGCGCGCGGCACCTCAGACAACGCGGCGCTGTACGCCAAGTACCTGATCGAGATCCTGCTGGGCAAGCCGGCCGGGCTGACCTCGATGTCGACCACCACCGCGTACGGGGCCAAGCCCGACCTCTCGGACGTGCTGGTGATCACCGTCAGCCAGTCGGGCGGCTCGCCGGACCTGGTCGCCTCGACCAAGGCGGCCCGTGAGGCCGGCGCCATCACCCTCGCGGTCACCAACAACGCCGGCTCGCCGCTGGCCGAGGTCTCCGAGTTCCACATCGACGTGCTGGCCGGGCCCGAGAAGGCGCTGCCCGCCACCAAGACCTACACCGCCGAGCTGCTGGCCCTCTACCTGCTCGTCGAGGGCCTGCGCGGCGGCGACGGCGCGGCCGCCAAGGACCTGCCGTCGCTGGCCGCGGGGGTGCTCGCCCGCCAGGGCGAGGTCAAGGCCCTGGCCGAGCGCTACCGCTTCGCCCAGCGCCTGGTCATCACCTCGCGCGGCTACGGCTACCCGACCGCCCGCGAGGCGGCCCTGAAGCTCATGGAGACCACCTACATCCCCGCCTCCCCGTTCTCCGGCGCCGACCTGCTGCACGGCCCGCTGGCCATGGTGGACAACGTCTCGCCGGTCATCGCGATCGTGCCGGACGGCAAGGGCGGCGAGGCCCTGCAGCCGGTCCTGGACCGGCTGCGCGGCCGCGGCGCGGACCTGGTCGTGGTGGGCCAGCAGGCGCAGGTGGACGCCGCCTCCGGGGGCTTCGCGCTGCCGGCCGGCGTGCCCGAGGAGGTCCAGCCGATCCTGGAGATCCTGCCGCTCCAGCTGCTGGCCTACGAGGTCACCATCGCCCGCGGCCAGGACCCGGACGCCCCCCGCGCGCTCGCCAAGGTCACCGAGACCCACTGACGGCCGCCGCGGACGAAGAACGCCGGTCCCCCGTCCACAGCCTGTGGACGGGGGACCGGCGTTTCGCGTGCGGTGCGCGGCGCGGCGGAAGCCTGCGGAAAGCACTACGGGCCACGGCGCCGACACGGGACCCTCAACCCTCCCTCCTTGCCCGCCGACGGGCAGGAGGGGCCCATGGCACCGCAGCCCGGAGCTGTCGTCGGGCGCGGGCGCGGGTGACCGGAGGGGGAAAGCACTACGGGCCACGGCGCCGACACGGGACCCTCAACCCATGCGGCACCGCAGCCCGGAGCTGTCGTCGGGCACCGGGGACGACCGAGAACTGTGCGGGGTCCTCGCTCGGCGGCGTCCGACCGAGGAGTGGCCTCGCGCGGTCAGGGCAGTTGCGCGGTGGGCCTCTCCTTGGTGCCCTTTCATTGTGGACTAGACCAATCTGGGTTGTCCAGGGCTCCCCGAAAATTGGTCTGGACAACCTTCGGGGGCGTCCGACCGGCGGGTGCGCCGGGCCTGCCCCGGCCCCCTGGAGCTACCCTCGCCATGTGCCCTCGCTGAACGAACTCGTCCGCCGCCACACCACCCTGACCGGTGCCGATGTGGAGTGGCTCCACATGCTGGTCTCGGAGTGGCAGCTGCTCTCCGACCTCTCCTTCGCCGACCTGGTGCTGTGGATCCCCACCTGGGACGGCATCCGCTACGTCTCGGTGGCCCAGATGCGGCCCAACACCGGCCCCACCTCGTACCAGGACGACATGGTCGGCCACCTCGTCCCGCGCGGTCGCCGACCGCTGCTGGACGCCGCCTTCGACGAGGGCCGGATCGTGCGCGAGGGCGACCCCGAGTGGCGCGAGGAGGTGCCGGTCCGGGTCGAGTCGATCCCGGTGCGCCGTGAGGGCAAGGTGCTCGGCGTGATCGCCCGCAACACCAACCTGCTGACCGTACGGACGCCCAGCCGGCTGGAGCTCACCTACCTGCAGAGCGCCTCCGACCTGGCCCAGATGATCGCGGCCGGCACCTTCCCGTACCCCGGCGTCGAGCAGGCCGACATGGACGCCGCGCCCCGGGTCGGTGACGGCCTGATCCGCCTCGACGCGGACGGCATCGTCACCTACGCGAGCCCGAACGCGCTCTCCGCCTACCACCGGCTCGGCCTCACCACCGACCTGGTCGGCAGTCACCTGGGCCGGGCCACCGCGGACCTGGTGCCGCCCTCCCGGGCCGCCGTGCACGAGGCGCTGGTGAAGCTCGCGAGCGGCTGGGCGCCCCGGCAGACCGAGGTGGAGGTCCAGGGCGGGGTGGTGACCCTGCGGGCCATCCCGCTCAAGCCGAAGGGCGCCCTGACCGGCTCACTGGTGCTCTGCCGGGACGTCACCGAACTGCGGCGCCGCGACCGCGAACTGATGACCAAGGACGCCACCATCCGGGAGATCCACCACCGGGTGAAGAACAACCTCCAGACCGTCGCCGCGCTGTTGCGCCTGCAGTCCCGCCGGATGGAGTCGGAGGCCGGCCGGGCCGCGCTGGACGAGGCGGTCCGCCGGGTCGGCTCGATCGCGATCGTGCACGAGACGCTCTCCCAGGCGCTGGACGAGAAGGTGACCTTCGACGAGATCGCCGACCGGGTGCTGGCCATGGTGATGGAGCTCTCCCAGGACGGCCGGGTGGCGACCCGCCGCAGCGGTAGCTTCGGCATCCTCTCCGCCGAGGTGGCGACCCCGCTCGCGATGGTGTTGACCGAGCTGCTGCAGAACGCGCTGGAGCACGCCTTCGGCCCGTCCTCCTCCGGGAACCTGGAGGTCAGCGCGCTGCGCGGGCGGGCGCCGTCCACCGGCATGGGCTGGTCGGACAGTTGGAACGGCGGGGCCCGTCCGGAGGAGTACCTGCTGATCACCGTGCAGGACGACGGCCGCGGCGTGCCGGAGGGCTTCGACCCGCAGCAGTCGGGCAACCTCGGGCTGCAGATCGTCCGGACCCTGGCCACCGGTGAGCTCGGCGGCACCTTCGACATGGTGGCCGGTCCGAACGGGGGTACGAAGGTCGTGCTGGAGATCCCGGTCCGCTGAGAGTCGCGGGGAGCGGCGCGGGGAGAGGGCCCGGGAGGGCCGGGGAAGTTCGGGGGAAGCGCAGAGACGCGCGAAGGGGGCGTGCAGTCGGCGAACGCGCCGGGTGCACGCCTTTTTCCGTACCGGGAAACAGAAACGAGGCCCTGTCGACCGGGGGGGGTGGGTCGACAGGGCCTCTCAACCCGTTCCGGCCGTCGGGGGGAGTCGGCCGGAACGGGGGCTCTGAGTGGTGCGACACCACACCGATGCGTTGCACACGGTGAGCGCCACAGCTCCACAATATTGCTCTAAGTGAACAGTATCAAGTGCCTGGGCGGGTCGGTGTCGCAGGACCTCGTCGAGCAAGGTCCTTTGTACGGAAGGCTTCGCCAGGAAGTGCAGGGAAGCCTTTGATCATGTGTTGATCGGTCTTGCTGTCACTGCTGCTACGGCGTGTGATCAGGCGGTGCGGGCGCGGTTGCGGGCGGCACGGCGCTTCATCGCGCGGCGCTCGTCCTCACTCATACCGCCCCAAACGCCGGCGTCCTGACCGGTCTCGAGGGCCCACTGGAGGCACTGCTCCATGACCGGACAGCGGCGGCACACGGCCTTGGCTTCCTCGATCTGCAGCAGAGCGGGACCGGTGTTCCCGATCGGGAAAAACAGCTCCGGGTCCTCTTCGCGGCAGACAGCGCGGTGGCGCCAGTCCATGGTCGTCCAACTCCTCCTGCCGGCGGGGGCTGCCCGGTCGGCGTCATCGATGGGGTTTGTGAATGTGAACGCTTTCACGAATCCCGCAACAGCAAAAGAGACCAAAGGCCCATCGGGCCCGGGAGGTCTGTGCTGGGGAGGGATTCGGCGGTTCGAGGGACGCTCCGCGGTCGGCATCCAACAGGTTCTGAGGTTGCCGTCGCTGCGATGTGTCCCGATCGCCATGTAGAGGTTCGCAAACCTCGGGCCCGGATACAACCCCCTTCAGGAAGGAATTTTTGATTCTTCGGTGTCGCCTAGCTCACAGCCAGTACTTCTATGGAGTGAAGGGGGCTTGTGCGTTCGAGAAGAAGGGCGAAGCCCCCTTCCAGTCACACAATCACACGCAGTGCCCGCCGTACGCCTGTGAAACTGACGCGACTCCTGGATCCAAGGTGATCCCCGTCGACCTGGAATGGGGCCGGTTCCTCTGAAACCAAGGTGAAGTGCCGGACGTCGTGATAGGTGACGACGTGCTTCCCGGAGGGGCCGGGCGGCGGGGTGTCATCGCTCGAAGGCCCGTGCGACCGCAGGATCTGACGGACCGTTCGAGCCGTACCGAACGCCGTCATCCGGGTGATGCCGAAGACGTCGAGGTCCGCGTCGAAGGAGGCGAGCGGTGAGGGATAGACCGGGCGGTTGCCCAGGAACGTCCACGGCGAGGTGTTGCTGACTATCGCCAGCGCCAGGCCCGGAACCGGTGCGCGGCCCGCCAGTTCCAGCGTGACCGGGCCCGATCTGCGCTGCTCACGCTGGGTGACGAAGTGCCGGAGCGCCTGGGTGACGTAGAGCGCGTGCGTGGACTTGCGCCCCGCCCGGCGCTGCTCCTCCACCCGGCCGACCACGCCGGCGTCGAAGCCGAGGCCCGCGGTGAACGTGAACCAGCGGTCCGGCAGGCCCTCGGTCATCGCCTTGCCCAGCCCGATCGGCCGCTCGCTGCGGCTCTCCAGGGCGGCCAGCAGCGCACCGGTCGCCTCGACCGGGTCGTTGGGCAGGCCCAGGGCGCGCGCGAACACGTTGGTCGAGCCGCCGGGCACCACGGCCAGCCGGGGGACCTTCTCGCCCGGGCCGTGCGAGAGCAGTCCGTTGACCACCTCGTTGACGGTGCCGTCCCCGCCGAGCGCCACCACCAGGTCGACCGCGCCGTCGTCCACCGCCTCGCGGGCCAGGTCACGTGCGTGGCCGCGGTACTCGGTCTGCGCCACCTCCAGCTTGAGGTCGCTGCGCAGGGCGTGGATCAGGACATCCCTGGTGCGGCCACTGGTGGTGGTCGCTTTCGGATTGACGACCAGGAGAGCGCGCATGTGCTCAGCCTACGGGTCGGTACGGACCGGTCGGCGGCTACCCTGCTGGAGTGACCGCAGAATCCACCGCACCCGTCCCCGCGCCCGGCTCCGCGCGGCCCACGGCGCTCACCCTGGGCGCCGCCATCACCGCACTGGAGGGCGCCGCGCTGGCCGTCGTCGGCGTCTGGGACATGGTCGCCGCGCTGTCCGGCGAGTCCAAGCAGCTCGCCCTGAACGAGTTCGGCGGCCTGGTGATCGTACTGCTCGGCGTCCTGCCGCTGCTGGCCGCCCGGGCGCTGCTCAAGGGCCGCCGCTGGGGCCGCAGCCCGGCCGTGCTGACCAACTCGACCTGCCTGCCGGTGGCGTACTACATGTGGCAGAGCGGCGGTCCGATGGCCGCCGTGGCGCTGGCCGTCGCCGCGATCGGCCTGACCGGCATCGGCGCGCTGCTCAGCCCGAGGGCGACGGAGGCCCTCTACGCTCCGCACGAGGGCTGAGCACAGAGGGCCGAAGGCCCGGTGGCCGCCCGTCGGGCGGCCACCGGTGGGGCGTGCCGGGCGCGCCCTACTCCTCCACCAGGAGCTTCTCCCGCAGCTGGGCGAGGGTCCGGGCGAGCAGCCGGGAGACGTGCATCTGGGAGATGCCCACCTCGGCGGCGATCTGCGACTGGGTCATGTTCCGGAAGAACCGCAGCACCAGGATCTTCTGCTCCCGGGGCGGCAGTTGGGCCAGCAGTGGCTTGAGCGACTCGCGGTACTCGACGCCCTCCAGGGCCTCGTCGGTGGTGCCCAGGGTGTCCGCGACGGCCGGCGACTCGTCGTCGCTGTCCGGCACGTCCAGCGAGAGCGTGGAGTACGCGTTGGCGGACTCCAGACCCTCCAGCACGTCCTCCTCGGAGATCCCCAGGTGCTCGGCCAGCTCGTGCACCGTGGGGGAGCGGCCGTGCCGCTGGGAGAGCTCGCTGGTCGCCGTGGTCAGCGAGAGCCGCAGCTCCTGGAGCCGGCGCGGTACCCGGACCGCCCAGCCCTTGTCGCGGAAGTGCCGCTTGATCTCGCCGACGATCGTCGGCGTCGCGTAGGTGGAGAACTCGACCCCGCGCTCGTGGTCGAAGCGGTCCACCGACTTGATCAGGCCGATGGTGGCGACCTGGGTCAGGTCGTCCAGCGGCTCGCCGCGGTTGCGGAACCGCCGGGCCAGGTGCTCGACCAGCGGGATGTGCATGCGCACCAGCTGGTTGCGCAGCTCGACGCGCTCCGAGGAGCCGTCGGGCAGCGCGGACAGCCGGACGAACAGCGCCCGGGCCGCTTCGCGGTCCGGTGCACCGCTGCGGTGCGGGGTCTGGGCGGGCACCGCGGCGCGCAGCGCCTCGGCAGCCTGCTCGGCCGTGTCGGCCGCCGTGGCCGCCTCGTCCGGGAGGTCCGCGGCCTGCGGCTCGGGCGTGGGCGACGGATCGGGCGTCGGCTCGGTCGGCTGGCTCATCCGCTGGGCGTCCTTCGGGTGCGCTTCGTCGTTGGCGGCGAGGCCGGGCATGCTCGCCTGGGTCGGTACGGCAGGGCCCGCCGTCGCGAGGCCGGTACGGTCCAGATCACTCACGGCCATTCCCCCGTTCCGTTCCGGGAGCGCCGGGGCCGCCGGCCCCGGTTCGTCTCGATGGTCGTACCGCCCGGTGGGGGCGGTACGGGGAGCCGCCCGCCGGCCCGGGTGGGTACCGGGCGGACGGCTCTCGGTCGGTGCTGCCGCGATCTCTCGCGGCGGCACTAGTGGGTGGCGGGGCCGCCACGCTTCTTGTGCAGGCTGATCGACACGGTGTTGTCCTCGGCGACCGTGGACTCCACCTCGCCGGCCAGGGCCGAGAGCACCGTCCAGGCGAAGGTGTCCCGCTCGGGGGCCCGGCCGTCGGTGGTCGGCGCCGAGACGATCACCTTCAGCGAGTCGCCGACCAGTCGGAACTCGCAGGAGAGGACCGAACCGGGGACGGCCTGCTGGAGCAGGATGGCGCACGCCTCGTCGACCGCGATGCGCAGGTCCTCGATCTCGTCCAGCGTGAAGTCCAGCCGGGCCGCCAGGCCCGCCGTGGCTGTTCGCAGGACCGAGAGGTAGGCGCCCGCAGCGGGCAGCCGGACCTCCACGAAGTCCTGCACTCCGGGCTCGCCGTCGATCTGGGACACCCTCACCTCCTGGGTGACGCGCTGTGCTTCCGGGCCGGTGGCCGCGGCACTGTCTGTTGCTTGGCTCAACTGCTTCGCCCCAACTGTCCAGAGGGGTGGTGCGGTACGTACCGGTCATACCCCTCAAGGAGTGGCCGGACGCCGCGCGTCCGTCCGAGACGTTACCGCTTTCCTGACCCGGTACGGGAGTCACTCATGGTAAGGCATCGCGACGCAGGGTGGCAGTGGTCGGACGCGGGCCTTGCATGCCGTCCGTGCGCGCCCCCGCGCGCCGGTTTCAGCGGGTGCCGGCGGCGGCGAGCGCGTCGCCGGTGAGCCGGTAGACGGTCCAGCCGTCCATCGGCACCGCGCCGAGCGCCTTGTAGAAGTCGATCGAGGGCTCGTTCCAGTCCAGCACCGACCACTCCACCCGGGAGTAGCCGCGCTCGACGGCGATCCGCGCCAGTTCCAGCAGCAGCGCCTTGCCGTGGCCGCCGCCGCGGGCCTCCGGGCGGACGTAGAGGTCCTCCAGGTAGACGCCGTGGGTGCCGCGCCAGGTCGAGAAGTTGCGGAACCAGAGCGCGAAGCCGACCGGCTCGCCGGTGGTGTCGTCCTCGGCGATCAGGCCGAACACGGCCGGCTCGGCGCCGAACAGCGCGTCGTGCAGCTGGTCGTCGGTGGCCACGGCCTCGTCGGGGGCCTTCTCGTACGTCGCGAGCTCGTGGATCAGGGTGCGGATGAGCGGAACGTCGGTGGCGACGGCGGTGCGGATCATGGCACGAGCCTACTGGGCCGGTTCGTTCTCGTCCCAGGCCTGGACGGAGGTCTGGTCGACGATCCGCCCGTCGCGCAGGTCCGCGACCGAGCTGACCAGCACCCGGACGCCGTCCGGGTAGCGGCAGGACTCCAGGAAGGCGAGGCGGTCGTCCTGGAGCACCACCTGTTCCAGCCGGTGGGTGGTCTGCCGGCCGTAGAGGTCGTCCAGCAGGGCGCCGATCTCGTCCCGGCCGTGCATGACCAGGGGGTGGCTGGGCTGGGTGGTGCGGTCGACCACGCGGACCTCGGCGTCGTCCGCGTAGAGCGCCAGCAGGGCCGCGGCGTCGGCGTGTTCGATGCCCTGGCGAAGGGCTCCGGTGTCGAAGGCGGGCGGTGCGGCCATGGCGGTCATGTGCTCGCTCCTGCGGTCGGTTCCGTCGGCTCGTACCTTCGAGCGTACGCCCGGCGGAACCGGCCGGAGGGGCGGTGGTTCAGCGGGCCGGCACGGTCCGCAGGTAGGCCGCCAGCGCGGTGATCGCGGCCGGGTTGCGCGGGCTCTCCACCAGGTCGACGTAGTCCAGGACGAAGATCCGGTCGTTGCGGACGGCGGAGACGCCGGCCAGCGGCGGGAAGGTCTTCAGGAACTTCCGCTTGGCCTCGGCGTCCGGGGTGCCGTAGTTGTTGATCACGATCACCTCGGGGTCGCGCTGGACCACGCTCTCCCAGCCCACCGTGGTCCAGGAGTCGGCGACGTCGCCCGTCACGTTCCGGCCGCCGGCCTTGGAGATGATCTCCTCCGGCGCCGCGAACCTCCCCGAGGTGAACGGCTTGTCCTCGCCGCTGTCGTAGAGGAACACGCCGGGGCGGTACGCCGGCTCCGGCACGGCGGCCACCTGGGTCTTGAACTCGGCGATCAGCTTGTCGGCCCGGTCCCGCACGTCGAAGATCTCGCCCAGGTTGGCGAGGTCCGTGTAGAGCGCGTCCAGCGGGGCCATCACGCCGCGCTCCGGGCCCTTGCCGCTGCGGCAGGACTCGCTGAGCACGTAGGAGGCGACACCCAGGTCGGCCAGGGCCTGCGGGGTGACGCCGCTCGCGTCGTCGAAGCCGTAGTGCCAGCCGGCGAAGACCAGGTCGGCCTTGGCCTCCAGCGCGATCTCCTTGGTGATCTGCTTCTTGGAGAGCCAGGTGGTCCGCTGGTAGCCGTCCTTCCAGGCGACCTTCTCGACGTCGCCCTTGTCGTCCGGCATGACGTAGCCGGCCATCCGGTCCTCCAGCCCGAGCGCGAGCATCAGCTCGGTGATGCCGACGTCGTTGGTCACCGTCCGCGCCGGCTTCTGCCGGAAGGTGAGCTCGGTGCCGCAGTTGCGGACGGTCACCGGGTAGTGGGCGGAGGCGGTGGCGCCGTCACCGCTCGGGGCTATCTCGGCGCCGCAGCCGGTGAGGGCGAGGGCGAGCAGGGCGGCGGCGGCAACGGCTTTGGTACGCATGGCGGTTCCTTGCTGGATCAACGGGGGGTCACTTGGCGAGTCGGTCGAAGAGCAGCTGGACGGCGCCGGTCCCCGGGTGCCGGACGGGCGTCGCGCGGACCCCGAACACCTCGGCGAGCAGTCCGGGTTCGAGCACCTCGGCGGGCGGTCCGGAGGCGACGATCCGCCCGGCCGCGACCACGTACAGCAGGTCGCAGTGGCCGGCCGCCAGGTTGAGGTCGTGCAGCGCGGTGAGTACCGTCGGCCCGGCCTCCCGGACCAGCGCCAGCACCTCCAACTGGTGCGCGATGTCCAGGTGGTTGGTGGGCTCGTCGAGCACCAGCACCTTCGGCTCCTGGACCAGCGCGCGGGCGATCAGCACCCGCTGCTTCTCGCCGCCGGACAGGCTCAGGAAGCCCCGTTCGGCGAGGTGGGCCGCACCCACCCGGCGCAGCGCCGCGGCGCACCGCTCGCCGTCGCCGGCGGCGGGCCCGGCGGCCGGGCCGCGCCGGTGCGGCA
The DNA here is from genome assembly GCF_042726075.1 of Kitasatospora sp. NPDC127035. NCBI lineage: Bacteria > Bacillati > Actinomycetota > Actinomycetes > Kitasatosporales > Streptomycetaceae > Kitasatospora > Kitasatospora sp. NPDC127035. The sequence goes on from NZ_JBHXDN010000015.1 coordinate 49,462, forward strand.
GCCGGCCCATGGCGACCACCTCGGCCACGGTGAAGTCGAACTCGGCGGAGTGCTCCTGGGGCAGCGCGGCGACCCGCCGGGCGGCCTCGCGCGCGGTGAGCGCGTGCAGTTCCTCGCCGCCCAGCCGGACGGCCCCGGCGGCGGGCCGCAGCGCCCGGTAGACGCAGCGCAGCAGCGTGGACTTGCCGCTGCCGTTCGGTCCGACCAGGCCGACCACCTGCCCGGCGGCGGCGGTCAGGGTGACGTCGTGGACCAGCCGGAGGCCGGCCAGCTCGACCGAGACGCGGTCGACGGCGAGGTCCAGGGCGGGGTCCGCGGTGAGGTCGGGGACGGTCGTGCGGACGGCCCTCATCGGCCACCTCCGAAGGAGTAGCCGCGGCGGCGCATCAGCAGCAGGAAGCAGGGCACCCCGAGAGCCGCGGTGACCACCCCGACCGGAAGTTCGGCGGGGGCCAGCAGGGTGCGCGAGACGATGTCCACCCAGACCAGCAGCAGGGCCCCGGCGAGCGGCGCGATCAGCAGCACCCGGCGGTGGCCGGCGCCGACCAGCATCCGCACCACGTGCGGGACCATCAGCCCGACGAAGCCGATCGCGCCGCTGACCGCGACGACCGTGCCGGTGACGGCGGCGGTCACGACGAACAGTTCGCGGCGCAGCCGGTCCGGGTCGACTCCGAGCGAGGCGGCCGTCTCGTCGCCCATCGCGAGCGCGTCCAGCCGCCCGGCGGAGCAGATCAGGTGGGTCAGTCCGGCGAGCACGGTGACGGCGGCGATCGGCACCGAGCCCCAGGTGGCCCCGCCGAGGCTGCCGAGCAGCCACATCATGGCGGAGCGGGCGGCCTCGCCGCGGGCGGCGGCGAACACCATCAGCGCGGTGACGGCGGAGAAGCCGTAGGACATCGCGGTGCCGGTCAGCACCAGGCGCAGCGGGGTGAGGCCGTAGGCGGTACGGGCCGTCAGGTAGACGAGCACCATGGCGAGCAGGGCCGCGCCGAAGGCGGAGACGGAGAGCGCCCAGACGCCGAGCGAGGCGAAGGCGCCCAGCATGAGCACGGCGTTGGCGCCGACCGAGGCACCGGAGGAGATGCCGAGCACGAAGGGGTCGGCCAGCGCGTTGCGGACCATCGCCTGGACCGCGACCCCGGTGGCGGCCAGTCCGGCGCCGACCACGGCGGCGAGGACGGCACGCGGCAGCCGGATCTCCCAGACGATCGCGTAGGCGGCGGCCTCGTCGGCCTCCAGCCGGCCGCCGGTCAGGCCGGCGCCGAGCAGTCGCAGCACCCGGGCCCAGCCGAGTCCGGAGGAGCCCACCGCCACGGCGCAGACCAGCGAGAGCAGCAGGGCCGCGGCCAGGCCGGCGGCCAGCGGCGCGGTGGGTGTCCGGCGTGTCCCGGGCGCGGGCGGCGCGGCGGCCGGTATCGGGGGTGCGGTGGCGGTGGTGCTCACAAGCGGCGCGCCTTCGCCTCGGGCCGGGGCGGCGCGGGGCGGCACGTCCGGGCGGAGGGTACGCCGGGGCGGCATCCCCTCGCAGTCCACGGCGAGTTGTCGGGAGGTCGGCGCCCCGGGGCGGTCGGACTCACGGTGCGGGGCACCGTTCACCGTTGCGGGTCAGCGCCGGATTCGCACCGGCTTCCCCTCGGGACGCCCAGGCAGCATAACAAGCGCTCCGGTCAGGTAACCCTTACCGGGGCGGGCGCGGACGCGGACCGCCCGGGCAGGCCGCGGACGCGGGCCTGGGCGGCGGCGGGGCCCGACCCGCGGAGAACGCACGGCCGCCCCCGTCCGGCGGTGCGGACGGGGGCGGCCGAGGGGTGCTGACCGGGGGTCAGCCCTGCTTGGTCTCCCAGAAGATCTTGTCGACCTCGGCGATCAGGTCGAGCAGGGCCTGGCCGGTGGCCGGGTCGGTCGACGCCTTGGCTGCCGAGGCGGCCTTCAGGGTGTCGTTGATCAGCTGGTGCAGCTGCGGGTACTTCTCGAAGTGCGGGGCCTTGAAGTAGTCGCTCCAGAGCACCGAGATGTGGTGCTTGACGGCCTCCGCGCGCTGCTCCTTGATGATGACGGCGCGGGCGCGGAAGTGCGCGTCCTCGTTGGCCTGGTACTTCTCCTGAGTGGCCTTCACCGACTCGGCCTCGATCCGCGCCTGGGCGGGGTCGTACACGCCGCAGGGCAGGTCGCAGTGGGCGTGCGCGGTGGCACGCGGTGCAAACAGACGAGAGAACATGGGAGTCCTTCCTTAGATCGTCTTCCCGCGGCCGAGATTACCCCGCCGGTCGCGGGGTTTCGCGATCGGGCGGCGGGCCTAGGGCAAAAGGCCGAGCCGGAACCCGGCCAATCCGGACACCGGCGGGTGACGGTCCGTACGGCAGACTTGGGAGCCGAGGACGCGGGCGCGAGCCGGGAGGACGAGTCGTGGCACGGAGCGCGGAACCGGAGGACGGCACCCCGGGGGGCGGCGCGCCGTTCGGGCTGATCGACGTGGCGGGCGACTCGATGGTGCCGACGCTGCGGGAGGGGGACCAGCTGCTGGTCCGGTACGGAGCACGGATCAGGCCGGGCGCGGTGGTGGTGTTCCGTCACCCGTTCCAGCAGGACCTGCTGGTGGTCAAACGGGCCGACGCCCGGCGCCCCAAGGGCTGGTGGCTGCTCTCCGACAACCGGCCGGTCGACAGCGACAGCCGCAGCTACGGCGCGGTCCCGGACGAGCTGGTGCTCGGCCGGGTGCTGCTGCGGCTGCGCCCGCGCCCGGCCTGGCTGGCCCCCGGCCGCGGGCTGGAGCGCCTGCTGCTCTCCACCCCGCTGGCCCGGATCCCCGGCCTGGCCCGGCGCTGCGGCGTCTGGGTCCGCCCGGAGGAGATCCGGGGGAGCCGGGCGTAGGTCCGGGCCCTCAGCCCTGGCCGGCGGTGGCGGCCTCCTGGGCCTCCAGCCGCTTGCGGGCCCGGTAGGCGGCGACGTTGGCGCGGGTCGCGCAGCGGTCGGAGCAGTACCGCCGGGACCGGTTGGTCGAGGTGTCCAGGTAGGAGTTGCGGCAGGGTGCGGCCTGGCAGATGCCGAGCCGGTCGGCGCCCGTCTCGGTCAGGTGGACGGCCAGGCCCATGCAGGCGACGGCGCTGAAGTGCGCGGTGGCGGTGGGGGAGTTGTCGGCGAGGTGCAGGTGCCAGCGGGGCTGGCCGGCGGCGTCCAGGTAGTCGTGGCCGGAGACCAGCGGGCTGACCGGGAACTCCATGAGCAGGCTGTTCAGCAGGTCGACGCTGCGGAACTCGTCGCCCTCGGCGGCGGCCTCGAAGACTCCGCGCAGCCGGGTGCGGACGGCCCGCAGCCGGGGCAGGTCGGATTCGTCGGCGAGGTCGCGGGCCCGGGACGCGTCCGAGAACAGTCCGCGCACCGCATCCACCGAGGTCAGCGAGTCGGTGCCGCGCTCGGGCTCCTCGGTGTTCACCAGCCGGACGGCCAGATCGGCGTACGAGGCGAGCTCCACGGGGGTCCTTCCAGGGGTTGGTAACGGGCTGACTGCGTCCAGCCTATTACCTGTGCGGGGAAAACGTCGGGGGGCCGCCGGGGGGGGCGGGGCGGGGCCCCCCGGGGGGGGGGGGTGGGGTTCGGGGGGGGGGGGGTTGTTCTTGGGGGGGTCCCGGGGGGGGTCGTTGGGGGGGGGGGGGGGGGTGGGGGG